>CAJCIS010000019.1 GCA_903970435.1 Acidobacteriota bacterium
GACGAAGATCTACAAGCCGACCCCGCCCGCACCCTCGACCTCTCCCGCATCTTTTTCAGCATTTGCGAAGATCTCGAAATCGAAGTCGATCTCGCCACCCTCCCCGACGCGTTTCTCGGCCTCGCCCCCGACGAACCCGACCCCGCCGAGCCCGACCGCGACGAACCCGACCGCGACGAACCCGACGAAGCCGCAACCAACGCCCCTTATCCCCGCGCAACCTCCCCGCCCTGAATGCGGCCGCCGTCATTTGCTTAAACGGCCAGTCGGCGAGGAGGTTGGCGGGCATAATGCGCGCCCCATCGACGCTGGTGGCGTTCAGGCCGGCATTCATGCCGCTGATGTCGGTCAGGCACGCCTCCCGGTCGCGCGCCTTTCAATGGATGAGTGCCTCCTGGTAGATCATGTAGAATCGATCGACGAGCGCCTGCACGTCGAAGCTTCGCGGCCGACCCAATGTCACCTGACCGGGACAGACGCCGGTCACTTCCACGCCGCGGTAGATCGATACGTGATCGAACCGCAGCTTGTGGTGCCGCACCGTTGCCGATGATGCCGGAATGTAAATCCGGTCGAGCCGGGTGGCAAAGCAGGACGCCGCCATGGCGGCATCGAATGCAATTCCGGCCGCGGCCGCGAGGCGGCGCCCCATTTCCGCGAGCATGACGTTCTTGGGATGATTCGGTGTATAGAAACAACGGTGCATGCCGACCACGCGCTCCAGATAGTCGGAAATTCTCACATCGACATCCGCCTCACGGGCCGCCAATTCCGCGAACGATGCATCGAAACCGTCCTCCACCGAAGCAGGTCCGGCGGCCAACAGGCGCGCAGCCTCGCTGGCGCTGGCGCCGGCGCGGAACGCATTCGCCACCTCCGCCAGATGATAATCCTCCAGCGGGCTACTCAGCTTTCCCCATCCCGGCAGGTATATGTAATGCACGCCCGGCGTGTATCCGTCGAAATACAGGTTCGGCCAGATCGTAACCTTGGACCCGAGCGTCGCGCGCAATGCCTCGGGCGTAAGCCATGGCAGTTGGTAGTCTGGCGAAACACGTTGCGCAAATACGATGTCGGCCTTCTCCAACGTGGCACGCACTGCGGCTTCGTCGCACGCCTGCATCTTGAAATTCGGCGGAAACCGATCGATCTGCACGTCCGCTGCATATTGGCTGAACATGCCCTCGAGCATCTGCGCCTGGCAATTTCCCAGAATGGCCAGGCGCCGTGTCATTCTACGCCCGCCTGTCCTTTGAACACCGCCACGCAAGCCATGCATTGATGCCAGGTGAGGCTGCGATAAACATTCAGGGTATGCACGCCCGCACTCTCGAAAAAATCATATCCGAGCGCCGATACATGGCCAGGAATACAGTCGCTTTCATCGAACGGACATGCAATGATGACCCACGCCTTCGAAAGCGCCTGCAAGCGGCGCAGAAACGGCAGCGGCTCAGCCAGGTGCTCCAATGTGTGGCTGCACAACACGACGTCAAATGTGCGCGACAAACTCACGTCAAAAATGTCACCAACAAGATATTCCACGTCCGGCGAATGCACTGCCGCATAATCCTTGTAGGTCGGATCTATGTCGATCGCCGTCGTGTGCAGCTTTATGCGGCTGAAGGACTCCGGGTGGTGAAGATATTGCAGCAGGCCCGTGCCGGCCCCCGTCCGCGGCCCGACATCGAGCAGGCTGAGCCTGTGCTGTCCACTGGGGTACAGCCCCCAAAGCGCGGGCAGTATCTCGCATGTGAACACGCAGGACTGCACGTCGAACACATTGCGCAACTGACGGTATCGCGCTTCCGAAATCCCGAGCGCGGCCGGCTCGATGAGGGATACGCCAGGCAACATTGTAGGCTCCTTTGACGATGTCGTGAGCGGAAGTGCTGCCACGGATGGCGTGCACTCTGGAAGGCGGAACGAATTTCAAATTCGTCGGGCAAACATGATGGATAGGACCGCCGGATCCACCACGCTGGCACCTCCGTCCAACAGCGGGCCGTGCGCAATGATGTCTCCGTGCGCGCGCGCGTCGACCTGTTCACCGGGAGCGCTCATGCCGCCAACGAAGCGGCGGCCGTTTCGTGAATCGATTCGACCAGCGTCGAAACCCCAGCCCTGACCGTGCCCCGGTAGTCCAGCGCACTCGTCCACGAAGCCTCACGCAGCGCGCCGAGCATTGCCTCATCGAAGCACGTTGAAGTAAGACAGGCGGCCATGGCCTGCGGGTCCGCCAATTCGTGGAACGGATGGCGCACGGGCAACCCGACCATGGCAGGCTTGGTTGCGAGCAGCGGCACGCCCTGGAAAATCGCTTCCACGGACTTGATCTTCAGGCCGGTGCCAAAACTCATGGGGTTCACGACGACGTCCACGCAATCATAGAAATCATCGAGCGTATCGACGCGGCCAAGTCTCTCGAACGGACCAGGTTGCTCGCTCAAGCCATCGCAAATGGATCCGGCCACGACAAATCGAAGGCCGGGCACGCCAGATACTGGCAGATGCGTGGCAAGCTCAGCCAACGACCGCCGGTTCAGCGGATTGCCACTGGCCAGGTAGCCGACGCACACCGTTTCAGGGTGGCACCGGGACCGCCGCTGGCGCCGGCCGGGGGCGTGGCCAATTACTCGCACGTCGTTATGACCAGCCGCGCGAAACAACGCTGCCTCCTCATCCTGAATCGCCAGCACAATGTCTGCCCGGAATAGCCCTTGCGCCTCCTCAGCCGGCGTGGTAAAAAACCATTCCGGTACGAGACCTGCATCACGAAATCGCCGGTCGCGATCACCGAATACGTCGTGCGTATCGAGAATTTTGAGCACGGAAGATGGAAATGCTGTCAGGATTCTGGAAAACCAGACGTAATTTGTAAGAACAGCGTGGAAATGCCAGCGCCGGTTCAGGTCCGCGGCCGCGCGTGTCACCGCCGGGTCATACCAATCATCAATTCGGTAGCTGTCATCGCCGGTTGGGCTCATGTCCGCAGGTGCGTACGGGACAGGATGAAAATAGTCCCAGTCTGCTTCCATGGCGGCGCACTGGGCCGATGTGAGCCCTTCCATTTGCGCATACAGAAAATGCACGATGACACCCGCCTGCCGCAGGGCTTGACCCAGCACGTGAATGCGCGCGCTGTTCCCCTGGTCCTGCGGGTACGACGGAATTGGCGAAACGATGAGGAGCCTCAGCGACATATTATGCCCACTCCGATGGAGTTAAGAACGAAAAGACTTTTTCTTGGTGCAGTCCCGGACGTATCGACAATGGTTCGAAGCTTTGTGCGGGCGCAAGGATAAAGGTCTTTTGGTTCTTTTTTTCAGAAAAGAACTGCTTTTTTCGTTTCAAATTAAGGTCAAACGCGCCGCGCTCAGGCACACACCCAGGCAGCGCGCATCCCTGGGCGATGCCCGCTGTGGCCGCGGCGTGGTCAGGTCCACGCGCAGGGCCGCTCCGCTCCAAAAAGGCGGCGGCGCCACCGGTGCGAAACTGATGAAATTTGACCCCCGCCGGTCCGCCGCAAGGAATTCACCCCCCACCAGCGCGCGCAAGGCACCGGCCGGCTCGGCAATTCCCCAATTCGCGATCTCCAGACCAAGCCGCCACGGGCCAGGTCCAGTCAAAGGCAGCAAGAATGCAGCGCGCGGCCCCGGGCCGGTCCAGCGCCAGCAACCGCCCTCGCCATCTTGTTCGGTTTTGTACATGCCGGTTGCCGGTAGCGCGTCATCGAAACGAACGCACACACCATCGGCGGCCGTGGCGTCATGCCTGACGAGACCAATGCCGCCATTCCAGGCGATGCGGGATGCGCCGACATCCTCAGGCGCCATCAATTCGGCCACGCCCGGCGGCAAGGGTTGCAATTCCGGCCATTCCAGCGGAAGACCGACGGCCGCGGCGTGGCCCGCGGCCGCTATGGCCGCGCAACGATCGGCCGGCGTGGAACACCGCATCAGCAAGCCGTCATGCCACGCATAACCGTAAGTGTCGCAGACCCGCACACAGGTTTCCCAAATCGCTGGGCGCAGGCAGGCCGCCACATCGCTGAAATCGATCACCAGCATCGGCCGATGCCGCACCAGCACCCGGGCAGCACCCTCGAGAATGGCCGCGGGCCCAAGCCCGGCACCCAGCACCAGCAGGCCGGGCGCATGGCTATCCGCATACAGGCTATCCAACCTGTGGGTGCGGGGCCCGATTTTTGGTGGAGGCGCCGGCCAAGGCAGCGGCACGCCTGCCAGGCCCTCCCGGTCATGCGCGCCAAGAACCGCGCGCAGATCGTCCGGCTCGTCCCGCCGCGGCAGGTCCGGCGTTGTGCCTGGCGCACCATGCAGAAACAGACGCCGCGGGGCCACATTCGTCCTGAGCATGCTGGCGAGAAATCCGCCTTCCGGGAGCGCTGCAACCACATCGCCGTTTTGCGCCAGGCGATCCAACAGCGGCAAGCAGGTCTCTACGGCCGTGGGGCGGCCGCCCCAGGCCAATCCTGCCATGGCCCGCACCGCCACCGCGACGCTCACGCCGCCACCTGCAGGCGCAATGGGGCAGCGCGGGGCAAGTCGAATTCGGTCGATTTGATGGCGGACCAACAGGCGCTGTTGTCCAAATCACCGTCATCCTCGTCCTGCGGGTTTAGGCTAGGCATGGTTTCGTAACACCCCGTGTTGATCGTGAAACCATGAGTGACCAGGTCAGAAGCGGCCTGCCGTACCATTTCAGTATCGGTGCCCTGCGCGTGACATCCAAGAATAAGCACGAGCCGGCCGCCGAATGCCACGGCTTCGTTAATGTATCCTAACAGTCTCGGTGAGCATTCGCCGAACAGGATGAGAAGGTCGATGCTGCGCGAAGGCAGATTTGCCACGCTGTGCGCCGGCACAAAGGCCGCGTCCGCGTGGCCCAATACCTGCAACAATGTCTTTTCCCGCTGCCCGCCGCCGATCACCGCGACCCGGCACGTTCCCGCCGCAAGCGGCACCAGGCCGGCGAGAAACCAGCGCGGCAATGCACCGCCGGGCCCAAGCGCCTGTCGCCCCGCCGTACGTTCGGCGTGGACAGAAGACGGCGCCGCAATCTGCCAATCCACCAGGCTCGCCCAGCGCGGCGGCGGATGCCCGCGCGCCGCGTCAATCGCATGGCCATAGCCGGCTGCGGCGTTCTCCAGGCTGTGTTCGGCGGCCACATAAGCCGCCGCGGCTTGCCCGATCCGCGCTCGCGCGTCTGCGTCAGCCGACAATCGCACCAGCGCGTCGCCCAACCGCTTCTGGAATGTTCCGTCCCACGCCAGCTTCACCGCAGCGCGATCCGGTATTTCGGCAAATGGCCCACGATCCACGACCACCACGCATGCGCCGCAGCCAAGGGCGCGTATCATCGTGCCGGACGTTTCGCCACCGATTGGATACCGCAAATTGATCACCACATCGGCGGCGCGCGCCAATGCGAAGAAGGCTGCTTCCGGCACGTAACCCAGCAACAGGACATGCGCGCGCAGCCCCAGCTCATCGACCAGCGCCTCGATGTCCAGTTCATGCGGCCGCAGTTCACCGGCAATCACATAGCGAAACGGTGGCAATTCGTGCCGCCGTGCGGCCAATGCCCGCAAGGCGGTGTCCACCTGCTTGGCGCGGGTGACAAAGCCGAGCGACAGGAACATCAATTCTCCCGGTTCGATACCCAGCAGAAGCCGTTGCTCGGCAGGCCCCGGCGCGCCATCGCACGCAGGCGCACAGAAATGATGCGGCACGATGGTCACGTGCGCCGCCGGCGCGCGCGCCAGAACCTTCGAGGCCGCAAAGGCAGAATGCACGAGCACGCCGCGCGCCGCGCCCAGCATCGCACCGGTCATCGGCATGATGTGGAACATGGCTTCATCCCGCAGCCCCCATTCGCAGAACTGCGCGCCGAGAACCTGCCCCGCTGCGCCATATTCCGCCGCCAGCGCGGTGGCGTAGCCCGCGCTGTCGCCCAGCCCAACGGTTGTGCAATCAAGAAGATAATGCAACGAGGCGTCGTGCAGAACGAGGAGACCCGGCACACGCGACAGGTGTGGCAGCATATACATGTGATCGGGATTATTGCCAACCTGATACACATGGAGCCGGTGCCCGAGATCGCGGGCTATATACTCCGATTCCGTTATGATGGCCACGTCGGCCGGCGCTATTGCCGTGTCTGTTCCGTCCTCCACCACAACGGTGCACTTCATGGCGCGCGCCAACGGCCCGAGCAACTCGAAACAATAATCGCCGATGCCGTTGGCGCGCGGCGGCATCGGTGAAAACACGACGATCCCTTCGTCCGCCCCGCCCGCGGCCGTCATGGAACAAGCCTCGCGGCCCCGTCGCTGGGCGCCTGGCGCCGGTACAGCGCGCGCAAGGCCTCCATTTCGCGCGTCACCATTTCGCGCTGAATGTCGCCGAACGCGGCCACCCGTTCCGATAATGTGCGAACCAGCCCGGCTTGCAGGCGCCCGTCGGGTGCCACGCATTTTTCGACACGTTCGACGAGGGACGAGAACTGAGTGCGCAGATTCGTCAGCTCATCGGTGAGGGCACTGATATGGAGCTGGCCAAACCCGAGCGGGCTTCCTTGCAGTTCAATGCCGTGCCCCGCGACCCGCACGTGGAGATGATGCGCCTTGCCGTCCAGCAACGTCACCGGCAGCTCCAGCGAGAAACCGCAGGCGCCGTCCCGCTTGCCGGCAGCCTGCAAATCCGATCTGTAACGATCTGCCAGCGATCGCGACAGGAAGCGCTCGCCGTCATAGAGCTCCACGCTGAGCGCGTGCGCCGCGGCCGCGCTGTTCCAGGCCCAGCCGATAAGCTGTCCGCCGTTGAAACCATCCACGACGCCTTCGATACAGGCATCCGGCCCCGGGCCGGTATGCATATCGAGCTGCTCCGGCGCGCTGATCTGCAATGTTTCGCCCAGCACCTCGCCCGCCTCGGTGCGCAGAACGATCCGCATCGGATAGGGCCCGAACGGGACGGATTGCGGCCGGAGGACGAACCCGGGCACGCCGGACCCGACCCGTTTGCGTACCAATGGCAGGCCGAAATCATCCGCCCGCACACGGCCCAGTACCGTCTCCCCGGCGAGCACCACCACGTCCACCATCTGCTCCGGGCTGGACGGCATCCACGCCCACCCCACGATGCCGGCCGGCGATGCTGCCAGCAGGCCACCGGCCGCACGCCGCGCCGGCGGCGGCTTGTCCTCCGGCGGCGCCACGGCGGCTTCCGGCGCCACCGCGGCGGGGCCGGCGGCCGGTGTTCGGGAACGGGAAGAGCGCGTTGCCATCGAATTAGCTCCAGATCGGAACAAGATCGTCACCATGCGCGGTCGTGTAGAGTTCGCTGTCGATCACTTCGGCCACCACATGGCGCCAGTCCCGTTCCAGCAATTGCAGGGACAGCAGTTTCACACGGCGCGCATCGGGCCTGCGGTCGCCGTACATATTGATCATCAGGCGCCGTGCCAGCTCGTTGCTAGTCTGGTTCATTACGTGCTTCTCGCGAAATTCCTCCGACACACAAATTGTGCGGACGAGCGCACGGACCGTGGCCGTTCCATTGACGATGCAGGAGACCGCGTGTTCGAAGCCGTCACTGTCACTCTCGCGCTGAAGCAAATTTCCGTAGAGTTGACCCGCCATCTTACACGCTGATTCATAATTGCGCTCCATGCTTGCTTCCACCCTTCTAAGATATGATCGCACTGGACCCGACGCCAAATGTTATCGCGTACAATCATTGCTCAAACATTTATCTCGCAACGCGGTTCTTCCGTATTTGGAGACATTCCGGCCGGACACGGGTGGGTGACGCCCATAGAGACGCGGGCGGGCACGGCGCGGCCGCGATGCCGCCCGCGCACCGGGCGCGCGGGATGACCGCGCTGTTCCATTTCGATAATGCGGCCGTCTCGGTGCCAAGCGCGGCGCTCGATGCGTTCCTGGAGTCGCATGGTCTGCCGCCCGAGTTTGACGCCTGGAAGGCGCGCAGCCTGCTGGCGCTCGCCAGCCTTGCGGCGCGTCCGGGGCAACCGCTCACGACGACCATTATCGGCGACAAGGACGGCGCCCTGGGCACGTGGCTCGCTTCGTTCAGCGCCACCGATCCGGTGCCGATATCATCCGGCGATCAGGCGGCCGCCGCGCCAGGCCTTTTTGTAGTGGCGTTGCCCGCCGCGGAGGCGGACTGCGCGCCGGCCCGCGACATGTTGGCCGCCTGCGCGGCGGGCACGGGTCCCGAGGCGGTATTTTTCGCCAGCGCGGACAGCAGCCAGGATGAGGACATTACGCATAGCCTCGCCGATGCGCATCGTGCGCTTGCAGCGGCGGGATATCTGCACTTGCATGATGACTATTTCAGCGCCTGGTTGCGCGCCGGTGCGCCGCACCTGCGCCTGCATGCCGAGGCCGAGGCGCGTACGATTCCGGCCGCGCAGCAGGCGCGCATGCTGTTCATTATCGGCCATGCCCGCAGCGGCAGCTCGGCGCTTTTCGATTTGGCGAATTACCATCCCGAGTTGCTTCTGCTGTTTGAAAGCAACTCGTGCCTGCCGCGCATGCGGCGCCACTTCGCTGAGAATTTTTCCGCCCGCATGGCGGCCAGCCGTTCCTTGCGGAAAGGCCTGTTCTGCGCCTCGCCCGCGGCCGGCGCCGACCACCCATTCACCGTCTTTCCGTCACTCCTGAAGCATTATCGCATGGTGGGGGAAAAAATTGCCCTCTCGCCGCGGCAGGATCGCTTCCAACGCTGCCCGGTGCCCGCTTGCTTTCGCTATTATGCGCAAAAATTTCCGTTTTCAAAATATATCTTTCTCGCCCGCACACCATTCGAAGCGACGGAGGCTTTACGCCGCATTCTGCCACACGGCGATCTGGCGGAAATATTGCGCCTCTACACCGCCTACATGGCAGAGATGATCCAGTTTCAAAGCGTCTTTCCCAACAGCCGCGTTCTGTTCATGGAAGATTTCGACCACATGAACAGCGCCGCCCTGAACAGCCTAGTGGGCTTCGGCATGTTTTGCGACAATGTAACCTTGTCTTCCGAATGCCGCACGACCCGGGTCACATCGCCGGGTCCTCATTGGGACGATTTGACGTATGAGCTGCACAGCGTTCACGACCTGTACAGG
Organism: Acidobacteriota bacterium; assembly: GCA_903970435.1. Taxonomy (GTDB): domain Bacteria; phylum Pseudomonadota; class Alphaproteobacteria; order Acetobacterales; family Acetobacteraceae; genus CAJCIS01. Next base: position 9,154 of record CAJCIS010000019.1, read on the forward strand.
CGCACGCGCGCCATGTTCAGCACGAACGGATACGAATTGCGTCGGGATGTCACGTTGGGCGAACTTGAAGCTGTGGCGGGGGCCTGGAAAGCGGCCGCTTGCGAAGTGGCGGAACGGGCTTTCGGGGAAGGTTAAGAAAAAAGAATGTTCTTTTCTGAAGAAAAGAACCAAAAGACTTTTGCCCCTGCGCCTGCAGAGAGGTTCGGGGCATGGCCGATACGTTGGGGATTGCATCAAGAGCAGAAGTCTTTTGGTTCTTTTCTTCAGAAAAGAACGACTTCCTTAAGCCGCGCAGCCATCCTTGTCCCAGCCACCGCGGGATCATATTTTGCACGTAACCGCATCGCTCTGTCCGCCGGCGGTCCCGGGGCGGCCCGCACACGCCGCATGCCCTCGACCATGGACGCCAGGTCCGGCTCCGCCCACATCATGCCTTCGGCGAACGGGTACTCGCCATGACATACGGCACGCGGCGACCAGGCCAGGCATTCATCGGGCTCCAGAAAATCCATGCAACCCGATGCACCCGTCGCCAGAACCTGCATGCCGAGCAGAATGGCCTCCGCAATATTCCGGCCAAATCCTTCGGCACGATGGGGCGAAACGAGGCAATCCGCCGCGCTGATCCGCCTCTGATAATCGGCGCGGCTTAGCGTGCCTTCCTCCAATGTGCAGCGCGGGTCGGCGCCGACCGCCTCGACGAGGGCGGTGAACTCGGGCCTCCCGTGCAAGGATCCATTGACCCGCAGCACCAAACGCACCGACTTGTCCTCGGGCGCGAATGCACATTGGAATGCGCGGAGCGCCGCGCCGGGGTTCTTGCGGGCCGCGAGCGAGTTTGGATCGAAAGCGCACAGGAATACATAGGCAAGCGGATCGGCCGCCGCGCGGCGCATGCGGGGTTGCACGCCGGGTGCCAGCGACACCGCCGGCGGCATGAAGTGCACGCCATCCGGCCGATCGGCCTGGTAGGCTTCGAACGTAAACCGGCTGGCCGCCCATATTTCATCGACCAGATTGTAAGCGCCGCGCCAATGCGTCGGGAACCGCCGCAACTCCCATGGCCAATAGCCGATCCTGTAGCGCCTCCCGCTTCCCGGAGAGGCTGCTGGAAGACGCGCCTCCAGGAAACAGCGTGCCGTATCGAAGGCGGTTTGACACAAAATATCGACGGGATAGGGGCACGCGGGGTTAATGCGATCCACTAACGAATCGTCTGCCTGCCGGGCGGAGCATCCGCGCTGCAAATCATGCACGGCATAGGCGATCCCGGCTGCATCCAGCGCCTGCGCCAGCAGCCTTATATCCTCGCCGATGCCGAATTCACCCCGCGGATAGCCCACAAGATTGACGCCCATGCCTTTGGCTGTATCCCGCCGTGTCCGCCGCCGACAGGGCGGGCGTGGCGGCGCCGGGGGCGGCGGCGCATTGGCGCCGTACCAGGCCGCCAGGCCGCGCCTGTCCGCCGGCGAGGCCGGGTCGAATTGTGCCTGCAGGCGGGCCTGATCGCCATGCATTTGAACGGCCATGCGGGGCACACACGTGCCTTGCTCGGCCCACGGCGGCCGCAGGCTCGGCGCATCTGTATGGCATAAGAACGAGTCTGGCAGTGCGGGGGCCATCTTCAATTCCGCCGCGCCATGCGCACGATACCACGTCAGCAGCTCGAACAGGCTCTCCAGATCATGCAGTCTATGGGTGGCGCGAAGATCGTCGCGGCGTCGATACAAGGCGCGCAACAGCCGGGGCAGAACAAACCCGGGTCGTATCTGTACCGGCTCCATGGCGACCGCCAGGACGGCCGCGTCAGGCAACCCGCCGTCGCTGAACGCACCCGGAAAAGCCGCAGGCCCGTCCAGCAACCACCATGCAACGAACTCGCGTTGTGCCGCCAGGTTGCCGATCGACGCGCCCTGGCGAACATCGGGCCTCAACATCCATGCGAACCACATGGCGTCGGTCATGAACACCGCGCGCCCCTGTGTCGCGCGAGACGCCGTTGCGGGGGCGGAATCGTGGCGGCCTGCCATGGGCGCCAAAACGGACTTGCGGGCCTGCAAAACGCGTGTCATGTGCGTATGGCCAGGCGGTTGATGCGGGCCGCGAGCGGCGCTCCCGTTGCATTCGTCAGCCGGACTTCCAGCGCCTCATCCTCCGGACCCACCGCAAAACCGAGCGCCATGCGGAATGGTCCGCGCAATTCGAGGTCCGCAAGGCGCCGCAATCCCCGATTACTGGCGATGTCGAGTTGCAGCCGATCCATGCCGCCCAGCCAGATGTCCGCGTCCAGCCAGTAACGCCCCGGCGGCAGGGTGGCGCGCGGGCCGCACAGCACCAATCCTGGCGGCAACAGATCGCTTCCATCCGCGGCGTCGATGCCGGAATATATCATTCCGGCGCCCAGCAGCAGGCCGAGTTCCTCGTTGCGCCCGGCCAGCAGCAACGCAATGTCGCCGCGTGCCGCGGCCAGTCCGGCGCGCCAGCCGGCGCCCCAGCCGGCGCCAGGTTCAGCATTGAAATACGCGCTTGCAACGCCGGGCGCGGCCGGCTGCACCCGCACCTCGCCCGGCCGGGCGTGCGCCGAAGCCGGCGGCGACACACCCGAACCGCATGTCACGATCTTGTCGAACGCGTGCTCGATCATGCCATGCCGCGCGGCGTCGGCGGCGCCGAATAGTGCGGCGCGCAATTCCATGAGCTCGCCGGCGCCGCGCGGCGCCGGCGTATCGCACGGCCGCGCCGGATGCGCACGCGCCGACGGCACAATGGCCGCGATCGCCGCGACAGTCTGCTGCAAATCCAGGCCCAGTGCCGGCAGCCGCGAGGTATAATAGGCAATCAATGCGTCCACCGAGGGCGGCGTCTCCAGCTGCAACGCGGCCTCGATGACCGTGCGAACGATCGACGCGGGCGGTGCTTCGAGGAAATCACCGGCGTTCAATAAAACCGGCGGCAACGTAACAGGTGGTTCTGTTACGGGCACCGCCGTCATGCGGCCGAATCCTGCTTGATTCTCCCGGCAATGATGTCCGCCAATTGTGCGGCGACGCGTGGCCAGGCGTGCTGATTTGCGTACGCAGCCAGGCCCGGCAGGGTCGCGCGCAGCGCTGCCCTATGGCGCGCCAGCGCCAGCAATGTGCCCGCAATGGCATAGGCGTCCTTGCCCGCGGCAACGTGACACAATCCAAACAAGTCCGAAAATATCGAAGATGGCGTGCAGAGCAGCGGAACACCGAGGCCGGCCACCGCGCGCGCCGCGCCGCTGGCGGATTCGGCACTGTCCTGGTAGGCAAACACCAGAACGTCGCAGCCCGCAAGACGCCGCTCCACCGTGTCCATGGGCAGCCTCCTCGTGTCGATATCGACCACATCCTCCAGGCCGAGTTGTCGGCGCAACGAAAAACACCGCATTGCTTCATCGGCGGTAGCCGGATCGTCGGTCAAGGCATGCAGCAGGGTCGCACGCAGCCCGGGCACCCACCGGCGGACCAGGTGCAGCGCCAGCAAATGTTCGGCAACGCCTTTGTAAGGATGCAGAAAGCCAAACGCACCTACGTGGAACGAACCTTCGCCGCCGCGCTTCCGTGCGCCCGCTTCCCGCCCGCGCGGCCTGGTTTGGGCCACGCCATGCGGCACCATGCAGGCCCGCACGCCGGGAAGCTGCGCCTGCAACGCCGCGACATCGTCCTGCGTGTGCAACAGAACCGCTTCGCACAGCCGCAATAGGGGCCGCAGCGCGGCAATCTCGCCCATGCTGCCGCGCACACTATGCAGGCGCACGAAGACGGCAACGCCGCACGCATGCGCGTGTTCGATCAGGCGGCCGAGACGTTGCCATGCCAACACGCCGGGATGATGCTCGACCAGCAGGCTATCGAGATCCCGGGTCGCGATGTCGTCGCAAAGCAATTCCAGGCCCGCGTCGCAATCCTGCCAGGCCAGACACACCGATGGCACGCCGTCATCGCCCGCCGGTCCGCAGGGTTGCGGCCCGGTTGCCGCATCCTGTGACGCCGCCTCGCGCGCGTACAATATAATGTCGTATTGCGTGCAAAGCGCGCGCACGATGTGGCGTGCATAGTCCGCAATCCCGCATCCCGGGTGCCAGGAACTCACCACACCGAGCTTGCGGCCGCCGCGCCGCGCCGCCGCCTGGCCGACCGAAACACCCTCGACCGCTTCTATGGCCACGCGATCCGGCCAGAACATAATTTGCGGCCGACCCTTCAGATCCGGCGGCAATGTTATGTCGAAGCCGCAACATTCACTGGGAAATCCTGCCTGCGCCACGTCGGGGCGGGGCCTGTCGGCCCAGGCGATGGCCACCGGCCCTGCCGGCGCCAAGACCGCCACCTGCGCGCGACCCGGCAGCCGCGCCCGGTCGATCGCCCATCCGACGACGCGGGTGGGATCGGCCTGCTCGACAAACCCGATATAGTCAGCCGCCATGGCCACCGAACTCGGCCGCGACGGGCAGCTTGGATCGTCCCATGGAAACTCCCGATTTCGGGTCTGGCCAGTCTCCGATCGCACGCCCGGACCGCTTGGCGTGCGCGCCGGGGGCGGACGAAACACCGGTGCACAAACACCGAACATACTTAACGCGGGCTGGTTAATTGAAGGTGAAGAAATTTCCGTCCGGCACTGGATTGAGTGCGCAAGGAAGTATTTCTTTTTTGAAACAAAGACAAAAAAACCTGGCCCCTTGGCTTCGCGCGTCAGGCAAGTATGAGTGCGTGGCCGTCCGGGTCGTGGACCAGCCTTGCGCCGGTGCTGGAGGCGGCGCTGAAAATCAGCCTGGTGGCGGCAATGTCGGCCGGTCTCATCGGCGCCGCACGCCGGCCGCGCGGGGCGCGATAGGCGAGCAACTCCAGATGCGGCGCGGCTGCGGCGGGTGCCAGGGCACATACCTCCACCGTTGCGCCATCGAGATTGTCGAGCCGGTCTTGCGCCGCGCCTTTGTTGCGGCTTCGGGATTGCAGCGAAAGCCCTATTGTTTCGGTATAAAATGCAATACTGCGATCCGCATCCGCAACCGAAATCGCGGAATGATCTATCCCGCCCCGCGTTTGCGGATCGGGTTGCGGAAACTCGATGAGTTCCAGCGGATGGAATTCCGCATCGCGGAATTTGAACGCAACAATCCCGCTCGGCAATGTTTCCGGTCCCTGCCGCGATATCGGCGCAAAGGCGCACCGGCGCAGCCGAGCGTACGCGGCTTTCATATCGTCGGTGGCAAGTGCAATATGCTGAAACCATAGATCATTGCTGCAACTATCCGGCTGGTAGGGCGCGCCGGGCGGGTCGAATTCCGCGAGTTCCAGGATTTGCGACCCACGCCGCAGCCACAGGATCCGAACGCGTCGCGCGCCCAGCAGCTCAGCCAAGGCCGCGTCCGCGCAGCGCACCCCGCCCGCACGGGCGAACCCCAGCGCTTCGGTGTAGAACGCCTCCGCCGCCGTCAGATCGGCCACCGTAAGACTGACCCGCAACAGCGCCTGCGCTGTCACGGACGTTGCGCGCCGCGTACGTTGGTATAGATCGCCATGAGCGCGTGCGATGCGCAGATGAACAGCCGGGACCGGTGGCGTCCGCCAAACGCGATGTTCGATACCGTAGCGCCGGTGATGATCTTGCCAAGCAACGACCCGTCCGGCGCGATGCAATGCACACCGTCCGCCGCGCTGCTCCAGATGCGCCCGTCCTCGTCGCACCGAAAACCATCGGCATATCCTGGGCTTATTGTGTGGAACAGCCGGCCGTTCGCCACAAACTGCCCATCCAGCACGTCGAACACGCGAATATGGCGCACCGGATTTGGCCCGAATTGCAACCCGGTCTCCGCAATGTACAGCAGGCGCTCATCCGGCGAGAAACACAAACCGTTCGGCCCGGCAAAATCGTCGGCCACGACGGCCAACGCGCCGGTCGTTGCATCGAGCCGGTAGACGGTGGGCGGCAATTCGGCTTTCTGCTTGCCGCCTTCATAGTCGGTATTGATGCCATAGTGAGGGTCGGTAAACCAGATCCCGCCGTCACTGTGTACCACCACGTCGTTGGGTGAATTCAGCCGATTGCCCTTGTAACGATCCACCAGCACCGTCACGCTTCCATCGAGCTCCGTCCGCGTGATGCACCGATGGCGATGCGAACAGCCGATCAACCGTCCTTCCCGATCGCGCGTATGGCCGTTGGCGAAGCCGGACGGTTGCCGGAATAGCGAAATGCCGCCATCCTCCGTCCACCGCAGAATGCGATCGCGGGGGAGATCGCTCACGAGCAACTGATTGGCATCGCCGAACCAGACCGGCCCTTCCAGCCACGCAAAGCCTTCGCCCAGTGTTACCAGCGGCGCATTCGGCAGGACCAATGCGTTGAAGGCAGGATCGATAAAATCTAGGGGGCTGGTCATGGAGTTAGGTGAGGAAACAGTTCTTTTTTGAAAAAAAGAACCAAAAAACTTTTGCTCTTTTGGCTGCTTCCTTCCTTCACTTGAAATGACACCCGCGCCGCACCGGCGGCACATGAAGCTGCACCGTCATCAGCACCGCCGGCGCCTCGCCCACCACGCCGGACCGGTGGCCATTTCGGCCCTGTGCATCCGTGATGCAGCCTTGATCTTCGCCGAGCGAAAGCTCGCCCGGCCCCATTTCAACGCGGGTGCCGTCCATCGATTCCACCCACCAGCGGCCCGCCAGCGGGACAATCCATTGCGGCGCCGGATTCTCATGCCATTCTCCGACCCAACCGACCGGCTGCACGGTGAACACCGTTGTCGCCGCGCCGCGCGGCTGGGTGTTGTTCCATTGCGGGTCCGCGGGGCCGACGCCTTTCAGCTCGAATTCCGTCAGTTCGCAGCGCTGCTGATGGCTCACGCCATCCGCGTCCGTCCACAAATGCCAATAGCCGATCCTTGGTTGGGGGCCGGGCTCACTCATCGGCGTGTCCCGGCGTGTAAGGGTGGGAAGAGGCAAGCGGATGCGCCAAGAACGATCCGAAAGTTCCGTGCGCGCCGACAACCAGGATCAGAAAGCCGCCCGCCAGCGAGAAATTCTTCACGAAATCCCAGAACAAATTCCGCCCGCGGCTATTACCCGACTGCCAGAAATCCCCCGGCTTCCAGAATTGCTTCCAAAGCAGCGCGGTCACCATGCAATAGCCCGCCATCACCATGGCAGCCGCGCGATCCGCCGTGCCGGTAAGGATGGCAAGTGGCATCAATAGCTCAATGAAGATGCCACAAATTATCAAAACCACCGCGAGGTTGCCCGGCGCGATTTCACGCGCCTGCCCCACCGCGCCGCGAAAATTCAGGACCTTGTCGAGCAAACTAAACGGCAGAAACAGCATCACCAGCAAATAGCGCACGCCAAAAACTGCCATGGCAGCCGGCGTCATCGCCGCCCCCGAAGTAGGAACAGACTTCTCTTTTGAAAAAAAGAGGCAAAAGACTTTTGCTCTTTGAGGTTCATGTTCTCAACCGTTCCTGAATGTGGGCGGCGACGCGCAAGGCATTGGCGATGATGGTCAGGGTGGGATTTACCGCGCCTATGGAGGGGAAAAAACTCGCGTCGGCAACATACAGATTATCCACTTCATGCGCGCGGCAATCCAGGTTCAATACCGACTGGGCGGGATCGGTGCCGAACCTTGCGGTTCCCGATTGGTGCGCGGTGCCGCTGATCGGAATACCCTTGCCCAGATACAGGCTGCGCTCCATCATGACCGGGTGAGCGCCGGCGCTGCCCATGTAATGCTCCAATTTCTTCTTCAGCCGGCGATGCGCCTCCTGGCCCTGCTCGGTCACATCCAGGACGACGCGATCGCCCTCGTAATATATCCGGTTCTCCGGCCGCGGCAAATCTTCCGACGACAGCCAGAAATCCATGGAATGCAGCGCCATCTTGTCGAACGGCATGTCCGGCAGCCACTCCAGCCAGCCCGGCAGCGCCTCCCCCTTGATCTGCTCGGCGTGCGATGTGGCGCACATCTGGATCAGGCCCAGCGGGAAATCCCAGTCGTCGGCGCCAAAATAGAAATCCGTCAGCGCCAGCGTTTTCTGGAACACCGTCTCGTTCGGCTCCTTCATCAGCGCCATCAGGACAGACTGATTGTGCCGCATATAATTGCGCCCAACCTGGCCGGAGCCATTCGCCAGCCCGTTCGGATGCGCATCGCAGGCGGATCGCAGCAGCAGCAGCGCCGACGACAACGCGCCGCACGCGACCACCACGATGTCGCCGGTGTATCGCTCCCGCGCACCGTCGCGCACGACATGAACGCCCGTGACGCAGCTTCCGGCGGCATCGGTCTCCAGCCGCGCGACATAGGCGTTCGTCAACAGGGCGACGTTGTCGTGCCGGGCCAATGTCGGATCGACACACATCACCTGCGCGTCCGCCTTGCCGTTCAGCAGGCAGGGAAAACCGTCGAACGCGTCGCAGCGGATGCAAATGCTGGTGGGTGTCGCGCGGCCGTCGCGCTCGTCCAGCCGGATACCGAGCGGCAGATGAAACGGATGCAGGCCTTCGGCGGCGAACCGGTCGGCGAGCGCCTGTATCCGTGGCTCATGCGAAACGGCCGGATGGGGGTAGGGGCCGCGCGCCGGCGGCTCCAGCGGATCCTCGCCGCGTTGCCCGTGGACGGCGAAAAGCTGTTCCGCTTCAGTATAGAACGGCTCGAACGCGTCGTATTTCAGCGGCCAGGCCGGCGAGACGCCATGCTGATGCACCACTTCCTCGAAATCCCGTTCGCGCAGCCGGAACAAGGCCGCGCCGTAAACCTTCGAGTTTCCGCCGACGTAGTAATGTAGGCCGGGATGAAACGACGCGCCGTCAGGGCCATACCATGTCTCCGGCGCCTGATACGCGCCGTCGACAAACACCGTCTTGGAATCCCAGTTGGCAGGCGACCGCGGCAGATAATCGCCACGCTCGATCAGCAGGATTCGCTTGCCCGTAGGCGCCAGCCGGTGCGCCACCGAGGCGCCGCCGGGCCCGCTGCCGATGATAATTATATCGTAATGGACCATCGCGCCGCTCAGAGGCCCGCGCGGCGGGACCGATACGCCGGCGCCGATCCTACGCTCATGATCGTGCCACGCCGTCGCGGCCGCATGTGCCACACGTCGATCGGCCCAAGCGCCTGGTCGATCCGGTCCGCCGCCGTGTTCACCGCCGCCGCGTCGGCGACATCGGCCGGCGCGACGAACGCATGCACCGTCGCTCTGCCGACGCCCGTCACCACCACAATCTGGCCCATGTCGCGCACTCCGAGGTTACCCCGCTTCAAGCGGAGGCCGCGGCGCAGGGTTCCAAACAGCGCTGCTTGGGTGCGAGGCCCGGGGACCCGAGGTCAGTCCGTCAAGAAGCAGTTCTTTTCTGAAGAAAAGAACCAAAAGACTTTTGTCTGTGCGCCTGCACAGAGTTTGGAGCCATGGCCCGACGGGTCAGGGACTGCATCAAGGGCAAAAGTCTTTTGGTTAACGGACTGACACTTCGAACAGACGACTTATTTGGGACTGAGCACCATGACCATCTGGCGCATTTCCATGCGGGGCATCTGCTCCACCTTGGTCGCCGCCTCGAGGTCGGTGCGGATCCGCTCCAGCACGCGCACGCCGATGTCCTGGTGGGCCATTTCGCGGCCGCGGAAGCGCAGGGTGACTTTCACCTTGTCGCCTTCGTCGATGAAGCTCTTCATCGCCCGCATCTTGACCTGATAGTCATTCTCGTCGATGTTCGGGCGGACTTTTACTTCTTTGATTTCAACGACTTTCTGCTTTTTCTTCGCCTCGTTCTTCTTCTTTTGCTGCTCGTATTTATACTTGCCGTAATCCAGCACCTTGCAGACCGGCGGATCGGCGTTGGGGCTGATTTCCACCAGGTCGAGGCCGGCCGCATAGGCACGGGCTTGCGCCTCACGCACCGTCAGCACGCCTTGCATCTCTCCGGCTTCATCGATCAGGCGAACCTGGGGGACTCGTATCTCCTCGTTTACACGGGGCCCGTCGCGGGTTGGCGGGGCGGGCATGGGGCCTCTGGCTATGGAACTCTCCTCTGGTGGTTGCGGGGTCGGCTGGCGGGTTGGGCCACGGGGGCAGTATGTGCCGCCTGACACGCAGGTAATCAAGGAAACAGTGCGGGGGGTGCTGGCCATTCGTCCGCGCCGGGCGGCGAATTCTTCACGTTAAGACGGCCTGTGGGCCGTCCCCGGCCTCGATCGGGCCGGTTATCATGTGGGGCCGAGGGCTGACAGCTCGGGCTCAATCAGGATGCGTAGCAATAGCAGATCGTGCGTGAGGGTGCGCCAAACGGCATGCGCCGCGTTTCGGCAGCACGTGCGCCTCCCGCTTCGCTTGGAAGCCGGGAGCCATGAGCAAAAGTTTTTTGCTTCTTTTTTTCAAAAAAGACGTTCTTCAAACTATGCGGGCGGCGGCGCGGATTCCGCAGGCCAGTTCGCGGGCGGCTTTGCGTTGCATCGAGGGGTCGAGCCTGATGCCGGTTTCGTTGCAGACGTGGTGGAAAAGGTCCGGCAGGCTGGTGGGGCGGCGCGGATGAAAATCGATCCGGGGCAAGGCTGCCGGCGGGGTCGGGCGGCGGCGGCATCCGACGGGGCATTGGCGAAAGCGCGCTCCGCGGCGACGGACGCCTCATATTGCTCGACGGCGGCGCGGGCCATGCGCATGGCATAGTCAGCCCATGTCGGTGAGCATGCGCATTTGCTGCGCCAGTGGCTCGGCTTCGTCCGGCAGGGCGCAAGGTGCGAGTGCGTTCACGGCGGCGGCGGCTGCGCCTCGGGGCCTCGGCAACTGGGTGACTTTTCCCACTCTTTGTGCTAGTGCCCTAGAAATGATTATGCTTTCTCATGAAACTGAGGTCCTGGCGCGACGGTTGGCGGATGCGCACCGTACCTCTGTCGATGCAGCTGTGAGGCGTGCGTTGGAAGCCGAGGCGCGTGCTGTCGGTGTGCCATTTGAGCCGCGCCGGATGCGCGATGCATCAGCCGAGGCCATTGCCCGGCGCCGCGCGGGTATCGCGCGGATTGTCGGCGAGATCGCGTCCATGCCCGTCCTGGACCGGCGTTCGCCCGGCGCGATCATGGATGCCTTGAACGATTTATGATCGTTGTCGATAGCTCGGCGCTGATTGCTGTTTTGTTCAACGAGCCAGAAAAAGAGGCATTCGAAGCCGTCATCGCCGGCGGCGCGCGGTGCCTGCTATCCGCGGTCAACGCACATGAAACAGCCACCGTGCTACGCATTCGCAATGGCGCGGCTGCCGTGCAGCGGTTTTGGCAATTTCTGGCGGATGCCGAGATTGAGATTGTGGCGTTCGACGAAGCTCAGGTGCGCGTGGCGGCGGCGGCTTTCGACCGGTACGGCAAGGGCATTCATCCGAAGGCGCGGCTCAATCTGTCTGATTGTGCGGCGTATGCTTTGGCGAAGATCATGGATGCGCCGTTGCTGTTCAAAGGTGACGATTTTGCGCACACCGACTTGCAGGTTTGCGCTTGAGCGGCGCGGTTAACACGCGGCCGAGACCTGACCGAGGCGCCAGGGGGACAGAATGGAGGTGCGGCGGTATGGCGAACAGAAAAGATAATTTGGCGGCGCGGCGGTACGAGGATAACCCGGAATGGACGGCGCAGGATTTTGCCAGCGCCAGGCCGGCGCTCGATGTGGTGGGTGAGGTGTTCGGCACACATGTGGCGGATACGCTGAAGCGAGGCCGGGGGCGGCCGCCGAAGGATGTGCGCAAGGTCAACCAGACGCTGCGGCTGGACCCTGATGTGCTGGAAGCCTACCGCGGTGAGGGAAGCGGGTGGCAGGCGCGGATTAATGATTTGCTGCGGGCGCATATGCTGGGGCGTAACAGATAGGTGGTGGGAGAGCAGCGGGTCCTTCACGCTGGGGTGGCGCCAATTTTGCGGAATGCCAAAGAGGGCATTCCGCCCTAGTCGCTCGGTGAGGCTTGTTTGCGATGGCCCCGCATGGCGAAGGGCCATACGGTCTACGGCTCGCTTACCCATCCCGGTTATTGGTGCTAAATAATCGGAAACATGGAGCATAGATAGCGTACGTCGTTGCGGTGTCTGATTCTGTAAACGCGGAAATCAACATTCGTCACGGCTTCAACTTAAACACCATGCCATGGCCAAAGGCACCCCATTGATTGCCTCCGATACAGCATTACATTCAGCGTCAATTCTAATTCAATAATGACCTCACATTGGCGGTGCGGGAGTCATCGAATTGGGGTCTGTCTCGATATAATAACGCAGAATCCCAACATTGTGCATATTGCCCGGCCACGTGAGAAGTAATCTATGCGTTCTCCACTTATTACTAAATTTCAAAAGCCATGGACGAAAAATCTGTTGCTTACGCGTTTGATCGACGAGCCCAACGCCAATCGGATCGATAATGGTGTCAAAATCGATAAGAAAAACCTTAGAACGAATCCCTATGACTCGCCGTTCTTGATTAGACGCAAACGTGAGTGGGGCGAATTCGAAATAGCCTTGAACTTCACCAATCCTAGACCGCATCCACATCCCGCAATTCTCGGGCAATTGATTGCGCTCAATGGCTCGCTGAAAAGTGTTAACGTTGATCTCATGATCTTCTATTAGCCGACGCCGGCCCTGGGTAGAAGCGACTTTTGCGTGAAACATTCCGCAGAGAGTCTTTATCGTCCAAAGTTCTAACGCTTCACCACTTGCGATAAACCACCGCCCCCGGTCGTATTGCGTCGGCCTTGCCAATTCATCACGTATTTGCATTAGTATTCTATACGTTCTTGCGGCCATCGCATCCAGTGGCGACAGTGCAGAGTTATGCCGTTCACAGAGAATCCGCGAAGCGAGGCTCTCCATTCCATAATTAAAGACCTCCTCGTTTGGGTCTTGCCATGGCAGACCTCGCAATCCAAATGTCTTTGTAATTTCGAGTACAGCTTTCGAGATGTAGTGCTCTCGATTTAGGCGTTTCGAACAATTATTCGTGTGCCTTAGATAGCATCCCGGATGTGCATAGCCTGTCAGGGGATATTGAGGCATAAGGCTTGGTAACGAAACGCGAGGCGTAATGCCGTCCGCCTGCAAACAACACATTCTGTAGGGTTTGCCGCTTTCGCATGGACATGCACCTTCTGGCGTCCATGGGACCCTGATGTGCTCATAATGTGGATCGTGGCGCACAGCTTCTTCCGTTGTCATGTCGGGAGACTCGCGTCAGCCAAAGAGTTTGAGGTCACGGGACATTGCGGAGGAACATCCATTCGCGGGCGCGGGCGATTTGCGCTTCTCGGCCGGCGACGGGGGCGCGGGGCAAGGGCAGATTTTCGGCGCTCAAGAGACGGAGCACGTCGCCGTAGGTTGCGCCGCCGAGGCGGCGCCGGAGTTCCAGGGCTGTCATTTCGCAGCGGGAGAGGGCGCCTGGATTGCAGCGGCGCAAGGGCGCCTTGCAATGGCGAGTCGGAGCAAAAGTTTTTTGGTTCTTTTTTTCAAAAAAGAACTGCTTCCTTCTTACATGATTGCGGCGCGCAGATCGGGCGGGGTTGCCTCCTCTCTCAGCACAGCTACCGTCTCATCCAGCGACAGGATGGTTTGGTCCGCACCGCCAAGGCGGCGCAGCGCCACTTGGCGTGACTCCGCTTCGCGGCGGCCTACCACCGCCAGCACGGGGACATGGGCCAAACTGTGTTCGCGGATTTTGGCGTTGATTTTTTCGTTGCGGGTGTCGGCGGTCGCTTGCAGGCCGGCGCCGCGGAGGGTGGCGGCGACTTCTTCGGCGTAGGGGGCGGCGTCGCTGACGATGCTGGCGACCACGACCTGCACGGGGGCGAGCCAGAGGGGGAAGCGGCCGGCGTGGTGCTCGATCAGGATGCCGAGGAAGCGTTCGAAACTGCCCAGGATGGCGCGGTGGAGCATGACCGGGCGGTGGCGGGCGCTGTCCTCGCCGACATATTCGGCGTCCAGCCGGGACGGGAGAACGTAGTCTACCTGTAACGTTCCGCATTGCCAGTCGCGGCCGATGGCGTCGCGCAGGACGAATTCCAGTTTTGGGCCGTAAAACGCCCCCTCGCCGGGATTGAGCGTGTAATCCACATCGGCAAGCCGGCACGCCTCGCGCAACGCCGCCTCGGCGCGGTCCCAGGTGCTGTCGTCGCCGGCCCGCAACGTTGGCCGGTCGGCGAATTTGATGCGGAAATTCTCAAACCCCAGATCGGCATAGACGCTGCGCAGCATGGCCACGAAGCGCGCGGTTTCGGGCGCCACCTGGTCCTCGGTGCAGAAAATATGCGCGTCGTCCTGCGTGAAGGCGCGCACGCGCATGATGCCGTGCAGGGCGCCGCTGGGCTCGTAACGATGGCACGCGCCGAATTCCGCCATGCGGAGCGGCAACTCGCGGTAGCTGCGCAGCCCCTGGCGAAAGATCTGCACGTGGCAGGGGCAATTCATCGGCTTGACCGCCAATGTCTTGTCCTCGTCCTCCACGGTGGCAATGAACATGTGCTCGCGATAGCTCTCCCAATGGCCGCTCCTTTCCCACAGCGACCGGTCGACCAGTTGCGGCGTTTTCACCTCCTCGTAGCCGGCCGCCTCCTGCCGCCGCCGCATATAGCTCTCCAGCGTGCGGTACAGGCGCCAGCCTTTCGGGTGCCAGAAGATGCTGCCCACCGCTTCTTCCTGGATGTGGAACAGATCCATTTCGCGCCCGATGCGGCGATGGTCGCGCTTCTCCGCCTCGGCCACCTGATGCAGATACGCATCGAGCTCCTTCTGGTCGCGCCAGGCGGTGCCGTAAATCCGGCTGAGCATCGCATTGCGATGATCGCCGCGCCAATAGGCGCCGGCCACCTTGGTCAGCTTGAACGCCGTGCCGACATCGCCGGTGCCGCGCATGTGCGGCCCGCGGCACAAATCCAGCCACGCGCCCTGCCGGTAAATGGTAATCGTTTCGCTCTCCGGCAAATCGCGAATCAGCTGCGCCTTGTAGCCCTCGCCCCGCCCGGCGAAAAACTGTATCGCCTCCTCACGATCCCATTCCTCGCGCACGAAGGGCTCGTTGCGCGCCACGATCTCGCGCATCTTCGCCTCGATGGCGGGAAAATCCTCCGGGCTGAAAGGCTCGTTACGGGCAAAGTCGTAATAAAACCCGTTCTCGATCGACGGCCCGATCGTCACCTGCGTGCCCGGATAAAGCGCCTGCACCGCCTCCGCCAGCACATGCGCCGCATCGTGCCGGATCATCTCCAGCGCATCGTCATCACGCCGCGTAATAAAAACCACGCTGGCGTCGTGCGCAATCGTCCGCGCCAGATCCTGCGGCCGCCCATCCACCTTCATCGCCAGCGCCGCCCGCGCCAGCCCCGGCCCAATCGCCGCGGCAACGTCAGCGCCCGTCACCGCGCCCTCGAAACGGCGAACCGAGCCGTCAGGCAACGTAATGGCTGGCATGGTGTAACTCCGGAAGTTAAGGAAGAAGGCCGGGGGCTCTGCCCCCTGGACCCCCGCTAAGGACAAGTCCTTAGAACCTGTTACTTAAGGGAGGTCAGGGGAGAGGGAGGGGGGCTCACGTACTGATCGCACGGAGCGTGTGCCCCCCTCCCTCTCCCC
>CAJCIS010000020.1 GCA_903970435.1 Acidobacteriota bacterium
CGTTTTGCTTGCTGCCGCACTGGCCTACCCACAGGTCTCGGCCAGCGAACCGCAATGGAGTGTCATGACCCAGTCCGGCTGGGCTGATCGGTATTATATCTTTCGCATGCTGGGATGGACCGCGGCGATGTTCACCCTGGCTGGTAGTTCTTACACCACAACGAAATACCTTGCTGCGGGCTGCTGGCAGTGATGCTGGCTGGCATTGAAGGCGACTGGGTTTACCCCAGCATGGCGCCAACCGATTTCCCCGTTCGCGCCCGCGCCTTCGAAGCCGCACCGTTTGGAACGGTGACACAATTCCCAATCCACCCCCCAGGCACGACCATGTGGCTAAAGAAATAGTCAAAAGTTTTGGGTTCCTTTTCAAGAAAGAACGGCTTCTTCTTCTAACGTCCTACCCCCCCGTCAAGCTCATATGCCGCCTCACCGAAGGCGCATTCCGAGCCCGATCGATGAAAAATTCATGTCCCTTAGGCTTGCGCGCAATCGCCGCGCGCACCGCCTGTTCCAGGGCCGCATCGTCCGCCCCCCCGCGCAGCACCCTGCGCAGATCGGCCGAATCATCCTGGCCGAGGCACATGAACAAGGTGCCTGTCACGGTCAGCCGCACGCGGTTGCAGCTTGCGCAGAAATTGTGCGTCATCGGCGTAATGAAACCGACGCGCCTGTCGGTTTCGCGCACGGTGAAATAGCGGGACGGACCGCCGGTGCGGTAGTCGGTTTCGGTCAGCGTGAAGCGTTGCCGCAGGCTGGCGCGGACCACGGACAGAGGCAGATACTGATCGGCGCGGCTGGCATCGATGTCGCCCATCGGCATCGTTTCTATCAGCGAAAGATCAAACCCCTGTTCGCCGCACCAGGCCAGAATGTCGGGGATTTCGTCTTCGTTTTCGCCCCGCAGCGCCACGGTGTTGATCTTGACGGCGAGCCCCGCCGCGCGGGCGGCGCGCAGGCCTTCGAGCACGGTGTCGAGGCGGCCCCACCGGGTGATGCGGGCGAAGCGGTCTGGATCGAGCGTGTCGAGGCTGACATTGACCCGGCGGACACCGACGTCGGCCAAGGCCGCGGCGTGGCGCGCGAGCTGTGTGCCGTTGGTCGTGAGCGTCAGCTCGTCGAGCCCGCGCCCCAGATAGGTGCCGAGGCCCGCGAACAGGCTGATGACGTTGCGCCGCACCAGCGGCTCCCCGCCGGTGATGCGCAGTTTGCGCACGCCGAGCCGGATGAAAACGGCGGCGAGCCGTTCGATTTCCTCCAGCGACAGGATTTCCGCCCGCGGCAGGAAGCTCATGTCCTCGGCCATGCAATAGACGCAGCGGAGATCGCAGCGGTCGGTCACGGAGACGCGGAGGTAGGTAATGGCGCGGCCGAACGGGTCGATGACCGGCTCTGCCAGCGGGCCCGTAGGGGGGCCGATTCCTGCGTGGGTGACTGAAGGCATCAGGGTGAGATCGCGGTGCGGGCGCGGCGGGTCAAGGGTCCACTTCCAGTAGGGTTACAACGGCGGCATTAATGAGGATTTTACCGGCGTGCTCGAAGTTCACCGTCACGCGCGCCCCGAGCACGGATTGCACCTGGCCCAGGCCCCAGTCCGGCTGATCGGGGTGGCGGACGAACTGGCCTGGGGCGAGGGCGGCAAAGCCGGTTTCCATGGCTGAAAGAATCTCGCTACGGTGGCGTCACCAGGGTGCGCTGCTTTCGCCGGATGAAGAAGGGCCGAACGTGCAGACATCTTTGGAGGACCAGGCGGCAGAACGCGCCGCATCCTTGGCGGCCACGCTGGCCACCCGCCTTTGCCACGACGTGGCGGGCCTGCTCGGCACAATGGCCGCCATGATCGACATGGCCGATGAGGACCCCGAGGCCAAGCTGCTGGCGGCTGAGACGGCGCGGACCCTCATGGCGCGTGTGCGCCTGCTGCGGGCGGCGTGGGGCGGTGGCGCGGGCCCGCTCGATGCGGCGGCGATCGCTGGCCTGGCCGAAGGCCTGCCAGGCATTGAGCGGCTGCGACTCGATTTGTCCGGTCTGCCCGATCAACTCGCGGAGGCGCCGGCGCGGCTGGCGCTTTGCTTGCTGCTGGCCGCACTCCCCGGCATGCCGCGCGGCGGCGTCATCACGATTGCGTCGGCGGGCCGGGGGGGTGTGCAGGTCAGCCTCACCGGCCCGTCCGCTGCGTGGCCGGCGTTGCTGGCGGATGGTGCAAGCTGGGCGACGGCGGGCTCCCCGGGGGGCCTGGCAGTCCCGCTGGCCTGCCTGGTGGCGGAAAGCATCGGCTGGTGTGTTCGTGTAAACGGAGGGACGGCCTTGGTTCTGACGAAGGAAGCAGTTCTATTTTTCAAGCGAGAACTGCTTCCTTGACCCCGCCAACCCTCCTTTACGAAATCTTCGCCGTGTCCGGCCCAGGATACCGATCCCGCCGGAGCGCACGATGGACGACCTGATTGCCGAATTCCTGACCGAGACCAACGAAAGCCTCGCGGAGGCCGATCTTGCCCTGGTGAAGCTGGAACGCACGCCGGACGATGTGGCGACGCTCAGCCTCATCTTCCGGCTTGTTCACACCATCAAGGGCACCTGCGGGTTCCTCGGTTTGCCGCGGCTGGAGCGGGTCGCGCATGCGGCCGAAAACGTGCTCGGCAAGCTGCGCGACCGCGAATTGGTGGCCACCACCGCCGTCATCAGCCCGGTGCTGGCGGCGCTGGACCGGATAAAATTGATTGTCGGCGGCCTGGGGGCGACAGGCGCCGAGCCGCAGGGCGACGACAGTGCCTGCATCGCCGCACTCGAGAGAGCGGCCCAGGGCGACACCACCGCGCCGGTCCCTGGCCCGCAGGCGGAAGCGGCGCCGGAACATATCGAGGCACCCGCGGTGGACGCGCCGGTGGCAGTGGCCGAGGCGGTCGCCAGCCAGACCATACGCGTCAGCGTGGACGTACTGGAAGAATTGATGACCCTGGTCGGCGAACTGGTGTTGACCCGCAACCAGCTGCTGCAGATTAGCCGCGCCGAGGGCACCAACGCCTTCACCGCGCCGTTGCAGCGCCTGTCGCACATCACCTCCGACTTGCAGGAGGGCGTGATGAAAACGCGCATGCAGCCGATCGGCAATGCGTGGAACAAGCTGCCCCGCCTGGTGCGCGATCTGGCGCACGAAACCGGCAAGAAAATTCAGCTCGACATGCTCGGCCAGGACACCGAGCTCGACCGTCAGGTGCTGGAAATGATGCGCGATCCGCTGACGCACATGGTGCGCAACAGCGCCGATCATGGGCTGGAAACGCCGGAGGTGCGGCGCGCGGCCGGCAAACCGGAAACCGGTATCATTACGCTGAATGCCTTCCATGAAGGCGGCCATATCATTATCGAAATCGCCGACGACGGGTACGGCCTGAACGTCGTCAAGATCCGTGAGAAGGTTTTGAGCAAGGGCCTGGCGACCGAAGCCGAACTTGCCGCGATGAGCGAGACGGAGCTCAAGAACTTCATATTCCGGGCCGGGTTTTCCACCGCCGCCGCGGTCACCGCCATTTCGGGCCGCGGCGTCGGCATGGATGTCGTGCGCAGCAATATCGAACGCATCGGCGGCACGGTGGAACTGGTCAGCACTCTGGGTCAGGGGACAAATTTCACCATCAAGATACCGCTCACTCTGGCGATCGTGTCGGCGCTCATCGTGCGTGCCTGCGGCGAACGTTTCGCGATACCGCAGATCAGCGTGCTGGAGCTGGTGCGGGTGGGACCCGAGGGCGCCGCGGCAAACGGCATGGCGATCGAGCGCATCGGCAGCACGCCGGTATTGCGCCTGCGCGAGCAGCTACTGCCGCTCGTGACCTTGGGAGATCTACTGAGGCTGGAACGAACTGATGCGCAGCCGGTGAGCGCCACCGTTGTGGTCACCGCCGTCGGCAGCGGCACATTGGGCATCGTTGTCGATGACGTCTATGATACCGAGGAAATCGTGGTCAAGCCGGTGGCGCCCATCCTGCGCCACGTCACCATGTTCAGCGGCAACACGATCCTGGGCGATGGGTCTGTCATCATGATCCTGGATCCGAATGGCGTCGCCCGCAGCGCCGGCGTGGCCGCGGCGCGCACCCGGCGCGACCAGAACGACCGCGCCGTGATTGCCGCCCGGTCCGATGACGGCACGTCGCTGCTGTTATTCCGCGCCGGCGGCGAGGCATCCCCACGCGCGGTCCCGCTCAATCTGGTGGCCCGGCTGGAGGATATCGAGCGCAGCAAGATCGAGCGCAGCGGCGGCGGCTTTGTCACCCAGTACCGCGGCAAGCTGATGCCGCTCATTGCCATGACCGACGCAACATCGGAGACGCCGGACAGCGGAACGACTCAGCCCGTGCTGGTGTTCGCGGATGGCGAACGGATCATGGGCCTGATGGTCGATACGATTGTGGATGTCGTGCATGACCGCCTGAACATCCAGCTGGCGTCGAGCCGGCCCGGTATCCTGGGCACCGCAGTCATCGCCGGGCAGGCCGCGGAGGTGCTGGACACGGGGTACTGGCTGACCCAGGCGTGGCGCGACTGGTTCGGCAACGCACAAGGTGCACGCGCCCGCAACAAGCGGTTGCTGGTTGTGGAGGACAGCGATTTCTTCCGCCAATTGCTCGTGCCCGCGCTGGCGGCCGAGGGATTTGAGGTGACCGCAGCGTGTAGCGCGTCCGAAGCACTGCGTCTGCGCGACGCCGGGCTGATGATCGACGCCATCGTGTCCGACATCGAAATGCCGGGCATGGACGGTATCGAATTTGCCCGCGCCATCCGAGCCGGTGGTCCTTGGGCGAAGCTGCCGTTGCTTGCGATGACCGCCCATTCCGACCTGGAAACCGCCCGCATCGGCCGTGAGGCGGGCTTCAACGACTATGTCGCCAAGTTTGAGCGCGAAGCGCTGGTTGCCACCCTCCGTTCCAGCCTGAACGAAATGGCTTCGGCCTGACCGGGGACTTCCCCGCATGAGCATAGCCCGTGGAGAGACCTTCACGTGACCCAACACGCGGAGAGGACCCCGCGTAATCGACGAAAGGATCAGCCATGGCCACCGATTTACTGGAA
>CAJCIS010000021.1 GCA_903970435.1 Acidobacteriota bacterium
AAAAGAACTGCTTCCTCCTATCCTTTCTCCTTCTCCCTTGGCTTCGCCGGCTCCCCCTTACGCCTGAACAAAGCCCCCGCCGCATTAAAGACCAGGAAGACAAACACCACCACCACCACGGCGCCGCCGCTGGTCGCCGGCTGCAACCACGCCAGCAGCAGGATGCCGGAAATCAGCGCGGCCGCGCTCAGGATCGCATGCCTTTTGAACAGATCCATGCCTAATCGCCGATCTTGATGGCTTTCAGTATATCTTCGCCGTAACGGTCGGCAAAGTCGCGCACCGCCAGGCGCACGCGCTCCACGGTAAAGCCCGAGCGCCACAGCGCGGGATCGTCGACCACCTTCTGTTGCCAGAACCGCAGCGCATCGTCGAAGCTGTCTTGCTGGTCGAACGCGGACATATCGATCACCAGCACTACGGCATCCGGAATATGGCGGCTGCTGGACGGTGACCAGCCGATCAGGAAGGGGCCGCGCCCGCCCATGGGTTGTCCCTGGGATTGCGCGTCCCTGATCGCCGATTGGCCCGCGTAAAGATCATAATGATCGAGCAGAACCGCGCAATCCTTCTGGCCCTGGCCGACGGCGGCCGGATCCTGAACCGGCCAGATCGTCACCATCTGTTGCGATATAGAGATGGATGCGGGAAGGTCCTGTTGCGCCGGCAACGATGACAGGTAGGCGTGGCACAGCATGTTCAGCCGCGCGCTGCTGGCGCTGGTCGCGCGCGCCTTCAGCGCAACCACGCCATACGCGCCGACGTCCGGCGGCGGAATGTCGGCCGCCCGCAGAAAGGCGCGCGACGGGGTCAATTGCGGCGATGGCGCGGCGTGCCCGGGGCGCGCGTGGTGGTAAAGCGGTATGAGCGCGGGACGCGGGGCGGCGGGCGGCGGCGGCGGCGGCGGCGGCGGCGCAGCGCCAGCGGCCGTGGGAGGCGCGTTGGTCTGCTGGAGAAAAAAATCGTAGGTGCGCAGTGCCACATGCTGGCCGGCGGTGACCGCCTGGTCGCGGTGGGCAATCAACGCGCGCGGCACGAACACCGAAACGGGGCCGCCGACCGTGCGAATGCCGAGCGCCCGCTTGGTGCTTTCACTGCTGATGTCGAACACCATCTCATCCGCTTGCGGCCGCACACGGCCCGGTAACGGCGCGGCCGGCGACGCCGAAGGGCAGCCACAGGCGCCGCCCGGCGGGGCGTGGGTCGGGCAGCCTAGCCATGGAGACCTGTCGAGCCGGCAATATTGCGGCGCGGCCATCGCCGGTGCGGCAACGGCCAGCGTGAAAGCCCAGGCGGACAGGCGTGATTTCGCGCGGCAACCAACTTTCGTCAGCATGGCTTCTGCCCTCCGTCACATCCTGGGTATGAAATGAGGAACGATTTTGCAAGAGGACGCAAGGAAGTCTTCTTTTTCGAAAAAAAGGCGCAAGAAACTTTTGCTCTTGGATGCGTTGACGGATGGCGTGCGGTGAACGAATGTTCGGTTGGATCGAGTGGTCCGATCCTGATGCTCACGACCCGAGCGTCGGGTGAATCGGCCCACAAAAACAAAGGCTGGTGGTTAAAACCCAAGGATTATTCCCTTGGATTTAACCACCAGCCTGATTGGGAGGGCTGCATGCGTCAATTTGCCTATGTCGCGTCAATGATGGCGTTGGTTGCCGCCGGCGGCGCGGCGCGGGCTGCGAACCTGATCAAGGACGGCGGTTTCGAGAAGCCGCCGACGCCGAACGGAACATTTACGACCTACGCGATTGGTCAGAAGATTGGCACATGGATCGTTGCCGGCAGCGACGGCAACGTTGCGACGGTGAACAACTTCGATGAAGGCGGCGTGCTGTGGACCGCGCATCGCGGCAGCGCTTTCCTCGATCTGACCGGCACCTGCGATTGCGGCGCGAATTCCGGCGTGGCCCAGGTGGTGAACACCACCGTGGGCACAAGTTACAAGCTTACATTCTGGGTCGGCAACACCGTCATCCAGGGTCAGGGCGACACGAGCACGATCGATGTTTATGACGGCGCCACGCTGTTGCTGGCGGCAACGAACACGGCCGGCAAAGGCAGCACCAAGGAAGTGTGGCGCAAATTCACCACCAGCTTCACGGCCACCACCGCCAAGACAACGCTCAGCTTCATCAACGCCGATCCCAGCGGCGACGAACAGAATGGCCTGGACGATGTGGCGCTGGTGGCGCAGTAGCCGCCGGCACGAACCAGGGGGATAAATTCCGGAGCCTGAGACCCGGATTTCAATCCGGGCTACGCTGGCGCCCCGGACAATTGCGGCCGATCCGGACTGACATCCCGATATAATTCCGTAATAGGAATGTCGACCGCGGGATGCGGCAGGCGCAGTATGTCCTCGGCGCCCAGGGCGGTGGCTTGCCAGGCCGTCGCGGATTCATTGCGCTCGAATACCGTCAAGCCGATGAACTCGTGTTCGAGAATGACATAGGCGCGGATCGACGCCACACCGAAATACTCGCGAAGCTTCACAATCCGGTCGGTCTGCGCGGAGCTCGGGCTAATCACTTCGAACGCCACCACGACATCCGACGCGACCCGCGCACGCCCATCGATCGTGCCACCAACGATCATTGCGTCCGGATAGCGCACCGCGTTTCCAACGGTCGCAAGACCCGCGTCCGGACCCAGTACCCGGTAAGCGCTTCCCTTCAGCCGGTCGCGCAACGCCGCCCAAAGGTTCTGGCAAATCAGGCTATCGAAGCGCCACGTTCATGGAGGCCTGCATACCCGGTCGCCACTAACCCTCAACAGACAAAAGTTTTTTGCTTCTTTTTTTCAAAAAAGAAGAATCTTCCTTCCTTGCCTTTCCCCCGCCCCTGTGCTTGATGCCCGCCTTCCCTGCCGGGGCGCGGCACGCCTCGGCTATGCCCAATCATGGGCCTCCAGCCATGGGGAGCAAACATGCCGCTTTATGAATGCGTGCTCATCGCACGCAATGACGTGGCTCAGCAGCAGGTCGAAGCCGTCGCCGACCAGGTGGCCGCCGAGCTCGAAACCCAGGGGGGCACCGTCCCCAAGCGCGAATACTGGGGCCTGCGCTCGCTGTCCTACCGCATCAAGAAGAACCGCAAGGGCCACTACATGCTGCTTGGCCTCGATGCCAAGCCGGCCGCGGTGAACGAGGTGGAGCGCCAGCTTCGCCTCAATGAGGACGTGCTCCGCTTCCTCACCATCCGCGTGGACAAGCTGGAAGAAGCGCCCTCCGCCATCCTCGCCCGCAAGAGCGACGACCGCGAGCGCACCTTCCGCGGTCCCAAGCCCGCCGGCCGCTTCGAAAGCGGCCGCA
>CAJCIS010000022.1 GCA_903970435.1 Acidobacteriota bacterium
GCGGTGCCGTCTGATATGTGGATAAGTGGCCGGTCGAGATTTCGTCACCTGAGGAACTGATCGACGGGCCACTTATCCACATATCAGACGGCTCAACAACAACCGCAGTTTTTACTTCACCCTTATCTAGGCCAGCCCCAAAGTCTTTTGGTTCTTTTCTTCAGAAAAGAACGACTTCCTTACCGTCGGCCGCCGCCGAAGGGCGCGCGTCATTTTCGCTCGTGATCAGGAAATGCGGCTCGCCCGGCGTTTCCGGCAGCGCCATCATGCGGATCGGCCAGAACCGCCTCGCGCCCGCGTCGATTGCAAAGGTAGGGATATGAAGCGGTGTGAACGTCAGGTGCTACGAAAGGTTCCGCGCGCAAGTCGGGTTGAGCGGGACCCGCGTCCCACCCAACCCGTTACGATCAGCTTTCTCGCCACATAAGCGCGAACTTGCGCATTATCTGCAGATTGCGTTGCCGATGCTGCTGGTCGAGAAGTTTACCACGCAGCCGTAGCCGGGACCGGACAAGGTCTGGCCGACCTTGCCGGCAATCAGGTCGATATCGTATTCACCAACGCCGCCGTCGTTGCAGAGTTTGACGGCCTGGGTGGGGGAGGCGAGGTAGCACTCCGATGTTTTCTTGCCGTTATTTGCCAGAGCCAATCGGACCTTGCCCTTCGGCGATTGCTGCGGGCAGCCCTTGGCGCCGTATTGCGAAATTCCGCTGGCGCCGTTGAAGTAGGCGATATCGGTCTTGGCCATTTTGCCGGCCTTGCAATAGGCGAGCGCCTCGGCCGATGACGCGAGGTTGACTTCCTTCGGGGTGGCGAACGCCTGGCCGGAGGCTGTCATGCCCAGCACGAACGCGGCGGACAGGATTGCGGCCGGCAGGCGCGCGGGCACGAGATTTGATTGGCTGAATAGACGACGCATGGTGAGCCCCTTCTGTTGCATTTTGACGGAAGCCGGATATGAATATGATTGCGGTTCATGTAAAGGGCGCGGGTGCGGGGGGTTAAGAACAGGTTTAGGAAGCAGTTCTTTTCTGAAGAAAAGAACCAAAAGACTTTTTTCTGTTGAAGGGCTTCTTGCCGGGCGCCATGGGTTTGCCGCGCGTGAGTAGTTTCCGATGCTCCCCAACTTGAATGAAGCGGTCGTATAGTCTCGAGATGAAGTGCCTTGTCGATGGGGCCCCGCTACGATGCCCTGACAGACAAAAGTTTTTTGGTTCTTTTTTTCAAAAAAGAACTGCTTCCTTGCTGGCCGTATTTCTCTCGTGGGATTGGTAGTTGGTCAATTTCTTCATCGTCCGGCCAATTTACGCGTCCGTTGTCGCGATCATCATGGTTCTGGCCGGAATTGTCGGCTACGTGCTGCTGCCGGTGGCGCAATTCCCGGATATCGCGCCGCCACAGGTGGTGGTCAGCGCCGCGTACCCGGGCGCGAGCGCGCAGATCGTGGCCGATACGGTCACCACGCCGTTGGAGCAGCAGATCAATGGCGTGGAAGGCATGGCCTACATGTCTTCGGTCAGCGCCAATGACGGCACATCGACGATCACCATTACCTTCAACGTAGGTTACGATATCGATATTGGTGCGGTCGACGTGCAGAACCGGGTGTCGCAGGCGACCGGGCAGTTGCCGGCGATCGTCACCCAGGGCGGCATCACCATCCAGAAGAAGCAGCCCAGCTTTACCTTGCTGGTCAATCTCGTATCGCCCGACAAATCGGTCGATGCCCTGGGACTCAGCAATTATGCCTATCTGCAACTCGTCGATCCGCTCAAGCGCCTGGACGGCGCCGGCGACGTCACCATATTCGGCGAAAAGCGGTACTCGATGCGGGTGTGGCTCAACCCGGACCGTATGGCTCAACTCGGCGTCACCGCGGTGCAGGTGCAGAGCGCCATTGCCGAACAGAACCAGCAGGTAGCCGGCGGCAAGCTGGGCGAGGCACCCTCGCCGCCGAACCAGCAATTCGAGCTCCAGATCAACACGCTCGGCCGGCTGCCCGATGTCAAACATTTCGAGAACATCATCGTGCGGGCCGGAGGCGGCAGCACTTCCATGGTGCGCCTGCGCGACCTTGGCCGGGTGGAACTCGGCGCCCAATCGTATGATTCGAATGCCTACATCAATGGCAATCCCACCATCATGCTGGCGGTGTACCCGACACCGGTCGCCAATGCCCTGAACCTGGACAAACTGGTGCGGGCCAAGATGGCCGAACTGTCCGCCGCCTTTCCGCCGGGCATCCATTATTCGATCAAGTATGACACGACCATGTTCGTTTCCGCTTCGCTGCGGGAGGTTGTCGTGACACTTGCCGAGGCGATGGGTCTTGTATTCATCGTCGTGTTCATCTTCCTGCAAAGCTGGCGCAACATCCTGATCCCGGGCATTGCGATACCGGTTTCATTGATCGGCACGCTGGGCGTGATGAAGGTTGCCGGATTTTCCATCAACACTGTCAGCCTGCTGGGCCTTGTGCTGGCAATCGGGCTCGTGGTGGACGACGCGATCGTTGTGGTGGAGAACGTCAACCGGCAGATCGACGCCGGCAAATCGCCGCTCGAGGCGGCGAAGCTCGCCATGACCGAAGTGACGGGCCCCATCATCGCCACGACGGCGGTGTTGATGGCGGTGTTCGTTCCGGTTGCATTTCTGCCCGGCATCACCGGACAACTCTACCGGCAGTTTGCGCTCACCATCGCCATTTCGGTCAGTCTGTCTGCCTTCAATTCGCTGACACTCAGCCCGGCCCTGTGCGCCATCCTGCTCAAACCCAGGCGCGGCGAGGAAGCCTGGGTGTTCCGCAAATTCAATGGCGGTTTCACCTGGCTGTCGAGGAAATTCTCCGCGAGCGTGCGGACAACGACGCGTTACTGGCCGGCGATGTATGTGATTCTGGCTGGCACCGCCGGCGCCGCCTATCTCATCTCCGGGGACATTCCCTCGTCATTTGTTCCCGTCGAGGATCAAGGGTATTTCTTCATTGTCATGCAACTGCCGGACGGCGCTTCGCTGGCGCGCACGGAGACGGTGGCGCGCGAGGTGCGGGCGATCGTGAAGGCGCGCCCGGAGGTCGAGGATTTCCTCGCAATCACCGGACTGAATTTTCTGACGAGATCGCAACAATCAAACAGCGCGGTGGCCTTTGCAATCCTCAAGCCCTGGGCGCAGCGCGCCGGCCGGCAGCATAGCGCCCAGAGCATCGTTGCCGCGCTCAGGCCGCAGCTCATGGGCGTACAGGCGGCCATTGCGTTGATATTCGATCCGCCGTCCATTCCGGGTCTGGGAACAACCGGCGGCTTCGAGTTCGAGGTTGAGGACCGGACCGGGCAAGGCGCGCGCAAGCTGGATGCGGTGACGCAAGCATTTCTGGCCGCAGCGCGCCGGCAGCCCGAACTCAATGGCCAGCAGCTTCTGACCACCTTCGGAACATCGACGCCGCAGCTCGACTTCGTGCTGGATCGCGACAAGGCCAAGCAATTCGGCATCAATTTGTCGGATGTGTTTACCACCATGCAGGTTTATCTGGGGTCATTGTACATCAACGACTTCAACCTGTTTGGCCGCACGTTCCGCGTTATTGTGCAGGCCGCCGGCGGCGCGCGTAACGATACCCATGATTTCGCCCATATCTACGTGCCGACCGCCGGCGGCGGCACTGCCAATGGCGGCGTGCTGCCGCTCGACGCGATTGGCAAGCTGCGCGCCACGACAGGGCCGCCCACGGTGCCGCACTACAACATGTACGGCTCCGCACAGATCAGCGGCGCCGCGGCGCCGGGGTACAGCTCCGGCCAGGCGGTGGCGGCCATGCAGCGCACCGCCGCTTCCACCCTGCCGGACGGGTTCAGCTTCGAATGGACCAGCGTCGTCTTTCAACAGTTGAAGGCAGGGTCTGTTGCGATCCTGATTTTCGCGCTGGCCTTCGTGTTCGTGTTCCTGTCGCTGGCGGCGCAGTATGAGAGCTGGACCATGCCGTTCATGGTGCTGCTGTCGGTGCCGTTCGCCTTGTTCGGCGCGTTGTTCGCATTGTGGCTGCGCGGCCTGCAACTGGATGTGTATGGCGACATCGGCCTGGTAATGCTGATCGGCCTGTCGGCCAAGAACGCCATATTGATCGTCGAATTCGCCAAGCGGTTGCAGGCGGAGGGCAAATCGATATTGCGGGCGGCGATGGAGGCCGCCCGGCTGCGCCTGCGTCCCATCCTGATGACGGCGTTTGCATTTATCCTGGGCGTTTCACCTTTGGTGGTCGCCACCGGTGCCGGTGGCGCGAGCCGCCAGTCGCTCGGCACCACGGTGTTCGGGGGCATGCTGGTGGCAACCGTGTTCGGCCTGATATTCACCCCTGTGTTTTACGTGACGATCGAGCGATTGCGCGAGCGCCGCGCGCCGCGCGGCAAATCTCGCGCTGCGGCTTCGGTTCAACCGGCGGAGTAGACCATGTCCGACACCAACATGGCGGAACAATCGAACGTGGCCGTGCAGCGCGCGCCAAATCTTGAATCGTCGATCGAGTCCGTACAGCCTTGTCATCCCTTCAAACATGCCATTTCAATTCTCGTTGTACTGGCGATTGCAGGAAGCGCGGTCTGGTGGTTCCTGAACCGCACGCATCCGCAGCCTGCGCCGCGGCCGCCGATGAAGGTGTCCGTGCTGGTTTTGATGCCGCGGACGGTGCCGATTTATCGCAGCTATCCTGCAACGACCCAGGCGATGCAATCGGTGACCATCCAGGCGCGGGTGACCGGGTATCTCATGGAGCAGGATGCGACTGACGGCGCGGACGTGGCATCGGGTGCGCTGCTCTATCGCATCGATGCCAAGGATTATCAGGCGGCGTTCGAACAGGCGCGGGCGTCGCTTGGCCAGGCGAGCGCAAGCGTTGCGTATTCGCGCGCCAATAACGGGCGCAACCAGATCCTTGCGCGTGACGGCTGGGTGTCGCGCGACGCGGCGGACCAGTCGCAGAGCAATTTTCGCCAGGGGCAGCAAAGCCAGGCCAACGCTATGGCGGCTTTGGATGAAGCGGCGTTGAACCTGAGCCGAACTGAAATTCGCGCGCCCTTTGCAGGACGCCTCAGCTACAGCCAGGTTTTCAAGGGCAGCCTTATTAGCGTTGCCGGCGCCACGCTGAACACGCTGGTGCAACTCGATCCGATTTACGTCAGTTTCAGCCCGGCCGACACCAACCTCGACGAGATCATCCGTGAGCAGGCGCGCGCGCCGATCGAGACAGCGGTATCGGTGAACGGCGGCGAACCGAGCCATAGCGGGCCGCTCACCTTCATCGACAACCAGGTTAGTCCGTCGACCGGTACTATTTTGTTGCGGGCCACCATCGGCAACGCGGATCACTTGTTGCTGCCGGGACAATATGTGACGGCGCAACTCCATCTCGGCGACCTGAAGGGCGCGCTGCTGGTGCCGCAAAGCGCCGTGACGGCCACACAAATCGGACAGATGGTGATGATTGTTGGCAACGATGACAAGGTCGAGCAGCGCATCGTCAAGCTGGGTGATACCGAAGGGGACATGGTCGTGGTGACGGATGGCCTCAAGGCCGGTGAACGGGTTGTTACGGGGGACCTGCAAAAGCTCAAGCCGGGTGCACCGGTGCAGCCGGATAAGGAAGGCGTTCCTTTCTGAAGAAAAGCACCAAGAGCCTGCCGGCGCTTAAGAAGGAAGCAAGCGCCGCAGGCGCCCAGACAAAAGTCTTTTGGTTCTTTTCTTCAGAAAAGCACATCCTTCCTTCCTGTGAGAAAAGACCTGCCTGCCTGGTTGACTCACATATATCCCGGCGGTTATACGTATACCCATAGCTGATGGGTTATTGATAGCGGATGCCGGACTCACATAATGTGCTGTTCAGGACGCTGGCCGATCCGACGCGGCGGGCGCTCTTCGAGCGATTGTGCCGCGAGGGCGAGCAGTCGGTGGGGGCGCTGACGGCGCTTGCGGGGGTTTCGCAGCCGGCGGTCTCGAAGCATCTCGGGGTGCTGAAGCAGGCGGGGCTGGTGCGCGACCGGCACGAGGG
>CAJCIS010000023.1 GCA_903970435.1 Acidobacteriota bacterium
TCATCGCCGTCGCCCCACCGCCGTGGTAACGGTCCACCGCCAGCACCCGCAGCCCGCGCCCCGCCGCCTCCACCGCGGCCGCCACGCCAGCGCCGCCATACCCCACCACCACCAGGTCCGCCGCCTCGTCCCACCGCACCGCCTCGGCGCTGCCCGCGACATGCGCCGGCTCCACCGCCGAAAACCACGTGTCCGACCCAGGCCCCTCGTTCTCCGCCATCCCCGCCCCGCCACCCGCGCAAAATCCGGTTTGCCTTCCGCGCCGCCCGGGCTATGCCCCTTGCGTCAACATGAACCCGAACAGGTGCGCGTACCCCATGCCAAAGATCACGTATATCTCGAACGCCGGCGAAACGCGCACGGTAGACACCAGCGTCGGCATGACCGTCATGCGCACCGCCATCGCCAACGCCATCCCCGGCATCGACGCCGACTGCGGCGGCTCCTGCGCCTGCGCCACCTGCCACGTCTATGTCGACCCCGCCTGGTTCGACCAGCTCAAGCCCGCCGAAACCGCCGAATCCGACATGCTCGACTTCGTCATAGACCGCGAACCCACCTCCCGCCTGTCATGCCAAATCGAAATAACCGACGCCCTCGACGGCCTCGTCGTCCGCACGCCAGCAACCCAGCATTAGGCCGTCGCCCGGATGGCAATCCGGGTAGTCAGGCTGAGGCGGCTCTAAGAAGAAGCCGTTCTTTTTTGAAAAAAAGAACCAAAAAACTTTTGCCCTGTCAGCTTACTGGTTCCGCTACAGGAATGACTGCCGGCAGCGCCCGCCTCGCCGCGCCCGGCCAGTTCCGGAAGCGAATACGGAACAGCCAAAAGACCATCACCACGAGCGGCGCGAACGCGGGCACCAACAGCATCAGGGAGCCCTGCATGAACGCCGGCATGACCTGCTGCTGACCCAAAAAGAACGAGCCTGTTGCAATGAACAAACCGACGCACAGGCGCCAGACATGTCGGGCGATGCGCGGAACGCCGGCAACGCCGCCCCGCAAGATCACTTTGAGGTCCAGCGCCGCGGCCAGCGCCGCCAGGGCTGCAACGACATAGTAATTCGGCGGCGCCACGCCATCGAGCAGTCCGCCCGGACTGCGCGCGGCGCTCACACCGAAAAACACGGCGGTCGCGGCAGCACCAAGCGCTGCGACAAGCGCCACGATTTCGAAACGGCCTACGTGCCCGGCGCGGCGCCGCACCGTCGCCCAGCCGGTGGCGACCAGATAGAAGGTGAACATGCCCCCCAGCGCGTTGCCCCGCTGGGACACCAGGAACGCCAGCCACGCCGCGAACGCCGACATTATGAGCATTGCAACGAAAAACACGTTGCCGGCTCTTCGATGCAGCCGGCCGCCCTTGCGTACCGCCAAGGCAACGGTGCCGGCAAGAAGGCCTGCCATTCCCGCGCCTACGTGAACCGCCAGCACAGGAACGACCGGCATCGCCAGCATAGTCAGGACGTTTCCGGAATGTCTGTCGCGGCGAGATCAATGACGAGAGGGGTCAACACGCGCACATCACATGGTTAGGCGCAGGATATATTACAATGAGGCGGGCCGATTATCCCTGCGCCGCCGCGTCGGCCAGCACCATATTGGCCCTTCTGCACCCACCCATGGGACGCAAAGAGTAAAAGTTTTTTGGTTCTTTTTTTCAAAAAAGAACTACTTGCTTTCCTTTTCTACCCTATGTTTCGCTATGCGTTCAAACGCAATTTACCGTTGCATTCCGGGCGTCTGGCTGGTCACACGACCTCACCCCAACCCCGCCCGCCGGAACGCCTCCAAATAATGTTCCCGCTCCAAATCATGCTGAATCGGCATCTGCTCCGCAATCCAGGCCAGTGAAATATTCGGCTGCGCGCGCCGCAACTCCCGCAACGCCGCACGGGCAACCGCATCCTCCCCCGCCATGCTGGCGGCCGCGGTCAGCACCCGGTGGGCGCCGACGAAATCGGTCCGTTGCCGAATGCCGTCGCGCGCCAGGCGCATCGCCGCGCTATAGTTGCGGCCAACGAACTGCGCATACGCGGCGATCCCGCAATAAATCGCCGCGTACGGGTCGCGCGGGCTCAGCCGCAACGCGCGGCCTGCCGCCACGCTGGCGTCTTCCCAGCGCCCGCAATAGGACAGGGCCAGACCGTAATAACCCTGCGCCAGCGAAAAATTCGGATTGAGCCGCAGGGCCAGTTCGAACGCGGCCAGCGAATCGTCGAACCGGCGTTGAAACAGCCGCGCGCATCCCAGCGCCCAATGCGCCCAGGGGTCTTCGCTGTCCGCCAGGATCGCCGCCAGCGCCGCCCGCTCGGCCATCGGCACCACATGGTCCAGGTCTTCCCAGCCCATGTGGCCGCTGAACGTATAACTGGCCGCCAGCACCCCCAGCGCCTGGCCGTAATCCGGATCGATCGACGTGGCTTTCTCCAGCAGGGCCTGCGCCACCACATTGTCCTGCCGCGTCACCCGCCAGAAATGCGACAGTGCCCGCATCACCAGGTCCCAGGCATCCATGCTGCTCGGCGGCTTGCGCTGGGCGCGGAAATTCTCCGCCGCATAAATCTGCGGCTCGATCGCCGCCACGATCGCCTCGGTAATTTCGTCCTGAACGGCGAACACATCGGAAAGCAAGCGGTCGTAACGTTCCGCCCAGATGTGGCTGCCGGTCGCCACGTCGTTGAGCTGCGCCGTAATACGCACATGCTCTCCGCTCCGGCGCACGCTGCCCTCCACCACATAGCCGACCCCAAGCTCCGCGGCGACCTGCTTCATGTGAACGGCGCGGCCCTTGTAAATGAACGACGAATTGCGCGCGATGACGAAAAACCAGCGCGGCTTCGACAGCGCCGTAATCAAATCCTCGCTCATGCCGTCGGAGAAATATTCCTGCTCCGGATCGCCGCTCATGTTGACGAACGGCAGCACCGCCACCGCCGGCCGGTCCGGCAGCGGCAACGCCGCCCGCTGGGTCGTTTCATCCGGCTTCGCACCGGTGCCCGCCCCGCCCTCCGCCTCGCCATCCGTGCGCACCACGCCGACGAAACGCACGCCCTTGCGGGCGATCGTGCGTATCAGCGTCTGCCCCTCGCCGCTGTCGCCAATCGCGCGGCGCGCCGCGTTGATCCGGCTGGCCAGCGTCGAATCCGACACGATCCGCCCGGCCCAGACCGTTTCGATAAGATCGTCCTTGCTCACCACACGCTCGCGGTTTTCTATCAAATACACAAGCAAATCAAACACTTGTGGTTCGACGCAAACCTGCGCCGCACCGCAGCGAAGCTCGCGCCGTGCAATGTCGAGCGTATGGCCGGCGAACAGAAATTGCATTGCAACACCCAACAACCGCCCCCACAATTGTCCAATAGACCCGGCAGCGAAGCGACTCTCGTCGGAAAATCAAGCCTGTCTCAAGGATAAATCAGGCCCCGGCGAATGTCTTCCGGCAGCACGTCCGGCATTCCTTGCCGCATCGGTCGGAACGGCCGGCAACCTGGGAGAACCCTCATGAACAGAATCGCCGCTTTCCTTTACGGCATCCTATCGTATTTCGTGTTCTTCGCCACCTTCCTCTACGCCATCTTCTTCGTCGGCGGCCTTGCCGTGCCCAAGACCATCGACAACGGCGCCGCCTCGCCCACCGCTTCTGCGCTGATCATCGATCTCGCGCTGATGTCCGTATTCGCGGTCCAGCACAGCGTCATGGCGCGCCGGCAGTTCAAGGAATGGTGGACCAAATTCGTCCCCCGCGCGGTCGAGCGCAGCACCTACGTGCTGTTCGCGAGCCTCGCACTCGTCCTGCTGTTCTGGCAGTGGCGGAAGCTGCCGGCGGTGGTATGGCAAATCACCGACCCGCGCGCGGCGATGGCGGCCACCGTCATCTCCCTCGCCGGCTGGCTGATCGTGCTGACCAGCACATTCCTGATCAATCATTTCGAGCTCTTCGGCCTGCAGCAGGTGGCACACAACCTCGCCGGCCGCTCGGCTTCTGCCCCGCGCTTCCGCACCCCGCTCTTCTACCAGTTCGTGCGCCACCCGATCTATCTCGGCTTCATCATCGCCTTCTGGGCCGCGCCGCTCATGACCACCGGCCACCTGCTGTTCGCAGCGGTAACCACCGCCTACATCATCATCGGCATCCTGTTGGAGGAACGCGACCTGGTCGAACTCTTCGGCGACGACTACCGGCGCTACAAGGCCCGCGTTGCGATGCTCATCCCGTGGCGCAAGGCCGCCGCCGAGACAGAGAAGGAAGCCGTTCTTTCTTGAAGAAAAGAACCAAAAACGTTTTGTTTTGAAGTAACTACGATCTACCTCGGGTTGGCATAAACCTCTGTTTGTGCCAACGCGACTTTCGCAATGGCCTGGAGTTCCTTGTTGATCCTCTGAACCGCCGTTTCAAAGGGCGCGGCCAGGACAGAAAAGGAAGTCGTTCTTTTCTGAAGAAAAGAACCAAAAGACTTTTATCTCTGCGCCTGCACAAAGGTTTGAGCCAGGGCCCACACGTCAGGGATTGCCCCAAGCGCAAAAGTCTTTTGGTTCTTTTCTTCGGAAAAGAACGGCTTCCTTATTCCTCTCCTACTAAATCGCCCTTCCCACAACCTCCTTCATGATCTCCGAAGTCCCCCCATAAATCCGTTGCACCCGCGCATCCCGCCACATCCGCGCAATCGGATATTCGTTCATATACCCAGCCCCGCCATGCAGTTGCAGCGCCGTATCCACCACGTTCCACTGCATTTCGGTATGCCACAGTTTCGCCGCCGACCCCTCCGAAGCGGTCAATTCCTTCTTCATATGCCGCGCCAGGCACCAATCGATATGCGCCCATCCCACTTGCAGCTGGGTCGCCAATTCCGCCAGCGTAAACCGTGTTGCCTGAAAGTCGAACACCGTCTTGCCGAACGCGCGCCGCTCCTTGGTGAATGCCACCGCCGCGTCGAACGCCCGCTGCGCCGCCGCCTGCGCGCCCACCGCAATCGACAGCCGCTCCTGCGGCAGCTGGCTCATCAGATACAGAAACCCCTTGTTCTCCTCACCCAGACAATTGGTGATCGGCACCCGCACATCGTCGAAAAACAATTCGGACGTATCGGCCGCGTTCTGCCCGATCTTGTCCAGGTTGCGCCCCCGCGCAAACCCCTCGCGGTCCGCCTCCACCAGAATAAGGCTGGTCCCCTTCGCCCCCCGCTCCGGATCGGTTTTCGCCACCACAATGATCAGATCGGCATGCTGCCCGTTGGTGATGTAGGTCTTGCTGCCCTTCACCACGTAATGATTGCCGTCCCGCCGCGCCGTGGTTTTTATGCCTTGCAGATCGCTGCCGGCGCCCGGCTCCGTCATCGCAATGGCCGTCACCACGTCGCCCGAAACGAGTTTCGGCAGCCAATGCTGTTTCTGTTCCTCGCTGCCGTAGAACACCAGGTAATCCGCCACGATATCCGACTGCAGCGAGAACCCCACGGTGGCGCCCGCATAGGCGAATTCCTCGTCTACCACGGCATTATACCCGAAATCCAGCCCCAGCCCGCCATACGCCTCGGGCACCGTCGGGCACAACAATCCCGCCGCCCCCCCAAGCCGCCACACGGCCCGATCGGTAATCCCGTCCGCTTCCCACCGGTCGGCATGCGGGTTTACCTCCCGCCCCAGGAACTTCCGAACCTGTTCGCGAAACTGGTCATGATCCGACCCATAGGCCGTGCGAGAGGCAATGTTCAGCACAGGACGCTCCCAATTGTACTAACCGCTTAATTAAGCCAACGGAAGTCCGCCGCCCACCCCCAAAAAGCAAAAGTTTTTTGGTTCTTTTTTTCAAAAAAGAACTGCTTTTTCTTCCTTAAGCCCCACCAGCCGAGCGGCCCGCAAAGCCGCATTAAGATCGCCAATAACCCGATTCTGCTCCAAAACGCTCGCCCGCAGCACCTCGGTATCCACCAGCAGCGGCTGCACCTGCTGCGCAAAATCCACCACGCCATGGCAGAACGCCAGCACCCCCGCGCCGAATCGCTGGTCGTCCACGCATCCTTCGATCAGCGTGTGCAGCCGCCGCGCCATGCGTCCCGCCGGGCTAGGCGCAAACGAATCGTGCCGCAAGGAAGCATCCACAACCCGGCTCACGGCATCCGTGTCGGGTGCCACGCCCGCGAACGCCGCCAGCCGCTCAGCTGTCTCCAGCGGGCGCGCAAACCAGTCCTCATACGGCACCACGCACACTGCATCCCGCCCGACGCCCAGCACCGCCTCGGCGTTATAGATCAGCCACCGGTATTCGCTCTGTGCCGTCGCCAGCCGGTCGCGCGCGGTAATGCTGCGCGCCACCTGCGTCGGATCGCGCACGCAAAACACAAACCGCGGCGTCACCGCCAGCGCCGTGAACACCTGCCGCCACAACGGCAGAAGCCGCGCCGTCCGCGGGTCCTTGAAGCCGAATCCCGCGCGCCCCACCCGCGGCCGCAACCACGCAATCAGCGCCTCGCGCACCCCGCCCACCCGGGCATCCTCCAGCCAATTCTCCGGCAGGGCCAGCGCGTGCGACGTCTGCGCCCAGCCACGCCCGAAGGTGGCGAACACCCGCTCATTGAGGTCATTGATCGGCGCCCGTTCCCAATGCCCCTTGGCATTCTCGGGCGAGACACCCGGCTCATCGGCCATATCCGCGCCGAGCGCCTGCAGCATATGGGCGCATAACGACGTGCCGCTGCGATGCATGCCGAGCACTGTGATGACGCTGGAAAAATCCATCGGCGACTTTCAGCGCCCGCTGAGGTCGGAAGAGCAAAAGACTTCTTTTTGAAGAAAGAAGCAAAAACTTTTGTCTTTGCGCCTGCATTTGGAGCATTTTCAGCCTGACGGGAATCGCCCGATGGAGACGCCCGACGTGAGGCCGATACGAATGCTCTGCAGACAACAACCTGGAGCGGCCCGACGGGCACCCGACGATTTTCCAGTCAGGCTGAGGCCGCTCCAGGTTCCGGCCATGCCTGCCAAGTCCGGGCTTGCAGCCACTTGTTTGCAACGCTTTCACCGTTCATAACCATTGCATGGCAACGGAACACCTGGGATGACCATAACAAAGCGTGCAACCGAGGCAGCTTCGCCCGACGCGAAGCCGGCCCGCTGGCAACGTGGGAACCGCACCCAGATCACGATCAGTCTGGCGCCGGAGTTGCTCGACCAGCTCGACCAGGTCGCCAACCGCAAACACCTCAACCGATCTGCGATGCTGACGGTGTTGATCGGTGATGCGCTGGCAAGAGACGAGCGCGCCGCGTGAGCCAAGACGCGATTATAGCGGCGCTGGCGCGGCTGGAGGCCGGCCAGGCTGCCCTTCGCGGCGATCTGTCGCGGCTGGAGGCCGGCCAGGCTGCCCTTCGCGACGATCTGGCGCGGCTGGAGGCCGGCCAGGCTGCCCTTCACGACGATCTGTCGCGGCTGGAGGCCGGCCAGGCTGCCCTTCGCGACGATCTGTCGCGACTGGACGCCGGCCAGGCTGCCGTTCGCGACGATCTGTCGCGGCTGGAGGCCGGCCAGGCTGCCCTTCGCGACGATCTGTCGCGGCTGGAGGCCGGCCAGGCTGCCCTTGGCGACGATCTGTCGCGGCTGGAGGCCGGCCAGGCTGCCCTTGGCGACGATCTGTCGCGGTTGAAGTCCGGGCTGGGCGCCCTCGGCAACGAGCTGGCCGCCACGCGATCGGCGCTTATGGATCGGATCGACCGCGCGCAGCACAGCGTCGATTTGCTCCGCGACGACATCGTGGTGAACTACGGCGCCGCCGATCGCACCCAGCGCATCGCGAAAGGCGCCTCCGACGAGACCAGGGCGCTCGCCGATGAGGTGCGCGCCATGCAGCGCCAGATTGCCAAGCTGCGCACCGACATGGACCAACGTCACGGCGGATCACCGTGACTGTCCTGCCCGATGTGATGCGAGCCGCCCGCGCGGTCAGAAAAGTTCCGCACCGTCGGCGCGCCGACCGCTTCCCTGAAAAGGCGTACCTTCGTAGCCCGTCATGGAGTGACGCGAAATGCAGGGTTCCCACGCCGGAAGCGAGGTTCTTTTCTGTCTAGAACTAAAGGTCTCTAAACGCCCGGTGCAAACCCGCTTCGCGGTCCAGCGCCGCACGTTCCATGCGCGCCAGACGCCGGTCCAGCCGGTTGAATCGAGCACCAAGGCTATCGTCGTCCGGCGCCGTCGCCGGCGCCACCGTATTCCAGGTTCCGCGCGCCTTGCCACGCAGCCACAGCGCCAGGCCCAGATACACCACCACCATGGCCATCGCATGCAGCAGCAGCAGCACGATCGCCACCGCCCGCACCGCCCCCACCGGCAAACCACTCCGGTCCGCAAGCTCGGCACACACGCCGCACAACATCTGCCGGCTATGCCGTATTTCGTAAAACACCACGCTCCCGCGCCCGATCATCGCACACCGCTCCTGGTTCGCCATCCGGGCACCTCGGTGTCCAGCAGCATTTCCAAACTCTCGATCCGCCGTTCCATCCGCCGCGCCGTCTCGGTCAACGTCACCATCTGCTGCTGATCCGCCGCCGACGCGCCGCCATCTTTCCGCCGCCCCGTCAACCTGACCACCAGCACGATCAGCACCGGCATCAGGATGGCGATAACGGCTACGGTATTGTCGTCCATGGCTGCGTCCCCCTACCGCCGCCTCCTACCCCTTCTTCTCCTCCGGCGTCACGCCGGTTTGAGGTAGGGAGTTACCCATCCGCGCCTTCAGCGCCGCCAGCTCCGCGTCCACCGAATCATTGGCTTCCAGCGTGGCTAGCTCCTCCTCCAGCGACGGCGCCCGCGCCGGCCCGCGGCCCAGATCGTAGGACTCAACCCGCCCCTCCATCTGGTCCAGGCTGCGCTCGGCCGCCTCGAACCGGAAGAACGCGTCGTTAATCCGGTCGTCATGCAGCTTTTCCCGCACCTTCAACCGGTTACCCGCCGTCGTCCGGCGCGCCGCCAGGCTCTGCTGCCGCGCCTTGGCATCCGCGAGCTTGGCCTGCAGCTTGGAGATATCGTCATTCTGCCGCCCCAGCGCTTCCACCAGCACGGCAATCTGCTTCTCCACATCCGCCTGCGCCGCACTGCGATGCTGCCGCGCCAGCAACGCGCCCCGCGCCAGATCATCGCGCCCACGCGACAACGCCAACTCGGCCTTGCGCTGCCAATCGTCGCCCTCGCGCCGCAGCGACTCCGCCCGGCGCTCCAGCTCACGGCGCTCGGCAATGCTGCGCACCGCCGAAGACCGCACCTCCACCAGCGTATCCTCCATTTCCTGGATGATCAGCCGGATGATCTTCTCCGGATCCTCAGCCGTCGCCAGCAGCGCGTTGAGGTTGGAATTCACGATATCCGCGAGCCGCGAAAATATGCTCATGGCGGCAATCCTTTATTCTGAGGGGGTTACGTGTGCTTCGTCCGTGTCTCTAATGCGCCAGGAACATCCAGCCGATGGCGCCGAACGGCACCGCGGCCAGCGCCACCCGCGCCAGAACGTTCGCCGAGCGCGCCGCAAAGCCCTCCGCCGAGGGCATGTCCGGCAACGCGGCGCGGATTTCGAGGAAACTGGGCTTCCTGAACTGCGGCGCCGAACGGACGGCAGAGGCGTTCAGGGCGTTCATGGTCGCGGTCGTCATCGAAACTCTCCTGGTCTATCATCTGGCCAACTCTGGCCTGCCCAGGTGATTGCATCCGCCGTGCCAACGCCCCCGACACACCTCATCCCATTGAAAACCAACGATTAATTTAAATTGTTGCGAAACTGCCGAGCCCCCGCATAGAGTGCCCACGCCAACTTCTAGCAAAATTCACCGAACAATGGCGCGCGCCGCAAACCAGCCCGACAACCCCACCCCCATCGGCCAGGCCCCCGCCTTCATGGACATGCTGGCCCACATCTCGCTGGCCGCCCCGCTCAGCCGCCCCGTCCTCGTCATCGGCGAACGCGGCACCGGCAAGGAGCTCGTCGCCGGCCGCCTCGCCTACCTCTCGCCGCGCTGGGACCACCCCTTCATCAAGCTCAACTGCGCCGCCCTGCCCGACACCCTGCTCGACAGCGAACTCTTCGGCCACGAAGCCGGCGCCTTCACCGGCGCCCAACGCCGCCGCGCCGGCCGCTTCGAACTCGCCGACCGCGGCACCATCTTCCTCGACGAAATCGCCACCGCCAGCCAGGCCGTGCAGGAAAAACTCCTCCGCATCATCGAATACGGCGCCTTCGAACGCGTCGGCGGCGGCGATCCCATCCGCGTCGACGTCCGCGTCGTCGCCGCCACCAACGTCCACCTCCCCGATCTCGCGGCCGCCGGCAAATTCCGCCCCGACCTGCTCGACCGCCTCTCCTTCGACGTCATCACCGTCCCGCCCCTGCGCGCCCGCACCGACGACATCGCCATCCTCGCCGACCATTTCGCACAAAAAATGACATCCGAACTGGGCCGCGACTTCTTCGCCGGCTTCACCCCCCAAGCGATGGAAAAACTCCAGCGCCACGACTGGCCCGGCAACGTCCGCGAACTCCGCAACGTCGTCGAACGCAGCGTCTACCGGATGCGCGACCCCGAAAAACGCCTCGCCGACATCATCCTCGACCCCTTCACCAGCGTCCACCGCCCCACCACCCCCATCCCCTCACCAACCGCCGCCCCCCACCCAACCGAACCACCCCCCACCACCCAAAGCCACAATTTCGCCGACGCCACCCGCGCCTACGAAGCCCGCCTCCTCCGCCAGGCCCTCGAAGCCTGCCGCTACAACCAGGCCGAAGCGGCGCGTCGTTTGGGTCTCAGTTATTACCAGTTCCGCCATCATCTGCGCGTTCATGGAATGTTGCCGGGGGGTAAGGAAGAGCCGGCGGCGGCGCAGTAAAAAAGCAGTTCTTTTTTGAAAAAAAGAACCAAAAAACTTTTACTCTCAAGAACGCCTCCTGCCCCGCTATGGGGGATGTGTCGGCAAAGCCGACGGAGGGGGCCGCACGCCCGGCCACTTGAAACCCCACCCCCAACCCCAATCTGACTAGTCGATCCAACTAGTCAAACGGGCCATCCCATGCCCCGCGAAATTCAGGCCTCCGACGCCAAAACGCACCTCCCCCAGCTGCTCGACGACGTCGAGCGCGGCGAAACCCTCA
>CAJCIS010000024.1 GCA_903970435.1 Acidobacteriota bacterium
GTTCCCGCCGCCGTCACCGCCTGGCGGAACACTTTGTCCTGCACATCCCCCGCCGCGAACACACCTGGCACCGACGTTCGCGTGCTGCCGGGCGTTGTGCGGATGTATCCATCCGGGTCCATGTCGACCTGCCCCGCGAACAAAGCGGTGGTGGGGGTGTGTCCGATCGCCACGAACACCCCGTCGACCTCCAGCATCGTCACGGCCCGCGTCTGCACGTGCAACAGCCGCACGCCGGTCACCGTCGCGGGCATGCCGCTGCCGACGATCTCTTCGACCTCGCTGTCCCACACCACGTTGATCCGCGGATGCTCGAACAGGCGTTTCTGCAAGATCTTCTCCGCCCGCAGCGTCCCGCGCCGGTGGATCAGCGTGACGTGGCTGGCATGGTGGGTGAGGTAGAGCGCCTCCTCCACCGCCGTATTGCCGCCGCCCACGACCGCCACGCGCTTGCCGCGGAAGAAAAACCCGTCGCACGTGGCACAGGCGGAAACGCCCGCACCCTGGAACGACATCTCCGACGGCAGACCCAGCCAGCGGGCCTGCGCGCCGGTGGCGATCACCACGCTATCGGCCAGGAACACCTCGCCGCTATCGGCCGTGCAGCGGAACGGCCGGGCGGAGAAATCCACGTGGGTGATGATGTCGTGGATGATGGCGGTGCCGACATGGCGCGCCTGCGCCTCCATCTGCTCCATCAGCCACGGGCCCTGGATGATGTCGGCGTAGCCGGGATAATTCTCCACGTCGGTGGTGATCATCAGCTGGCCGCCGGGCTGCAGGCCGGCCACGAGCGTCGGCGACAGGTTCGCGCGCGCGGCATAGATGGCGGCAGTGTAGCCGGCCGGCCCGGCGCCGATCACCAGCATGCGGGTGTGCTTCACGGGGTGGGTTTCGTTCGACATTCGCGCAATATCGGATGGGTGGCGCGGCGTCACAAGTGAAAGGGAAGGAAGCCGTTCTTTTTCGAAAAAAAGAACCAAAAAACTTTTACTATGAAGGACAAGAGTTTTTTGGTTCTTTTTTTCAAAAAAGAACGGCTTCCTTCCCTTGTTCAATCCCAACCGACGCAAGTATATTTCGCCGAATGAAGTCCCAGGACTCCCCGCCGCCCGACATCGACGCCATCGACCGCCGCATTCTGATCGAGCTGCAGGAGGACGGCCGCATGACCAATGTGGAACTGGCCCGGCGCGCCGGCATTTCGGCGCCGCCGTGCCTGCGCCGTGTCCGCCGGCTGGAGGAAGCCGGCATCATCCGCGGCTACCACGCCGATACCGACCCGCAGAGGCTCGGCTTCGCCATCACGTTCTTTGCCATCGTCGGCCTGGAAAGCCAGAAGGAGGCGGCGCTGGCGGCCTTCGAGGCCCTGGTGGGCGCGTGGCCGGAGGTGCGCGAGTGCCATATGATTCGTGGCGGCGGCGACTTCCTGCTGCGCCTGGTGGCGCGCGATACCGCGCACGAAAACGACCTGACCGGCCGGCTGACCGAGGCGCCCAACGTCGCGCGCGTGCAGACCTTGCAAACCATCCGCACGAGCCGCACCGCCGCCGGCGTGCCGCTCTGATACTACAACCCAGGGTTGACGGCAACGGGCTTTGTTGCTGCAATGTCCCAGGGGCGCTCCCGACTGCCACATGGCCAGGAGAGCCGCATGAAGCCAACGATCCTCACCGCCGCCGCGATACTATGTGTGGCCACCATGGCCTCAGCCCAGACCGCGCCCAAGCCGGCCGCTTCCGGCGCCGCGGTTTATCCGATGGTTATTGCGGCGAAATACGCCAAGGATTCTCCCGGCAAAGGCCGCCGCGAAACATGTCTCGATCAATACAAGGCCAACAAGGCGAGCGAGGCGAATGGCGGATTGAGCTGGATACAGAAGGGCGGCGGCTATTATTCCGCCTGCTCAAAGAAACTGCAGAACAAGGGGAAATAAGAAAAGCCGGGGCCCTGCCCCGGCTGCCCAGCCGCGCAACAGG
The DNA here is from genome assembly GCA_903970435.1 of Acidobacteriota bacterium. Classification (GTDB taxonomy): domain Bacteria; phylum Pseudomonadota; class Alphaproteobacteria; order Acetobacterales; family Acetobacteraceae; genus CAJCIS01. Next base: position 1,980 of record CAJCIS010000024.1, read on the forward strand.
CGCCGCCAAACAGGCAAAAGTTTTTTGGTTCTTTTTTTCAAAAAAGAACGGCTTCCTTGTTTCGAGTCGATCATGATGCCGGCGCCCGGGGCCACGCCCCTGGTCCCCATTCCCCTCGCCGACGTGCTTGCCACCGCGATGCAGCTCGAGCGCGCCGGCAAGGCGGCGGAGGCGGAGCGCCTTACCGACCATATTCTCGCGGTGTATCCCGCCCATGCCGAGGCCCTGCATTTGAAGGGCATTGCCGCGGCCGCGCTCGGCCGCGATGCGGATGCTGCTTCGTTGCTGGAGCGTGCCATCGCCCATGGGCTGGAGCAGCCGCATTACTACCGTAACATCTGCGCCATTTACGAACGCCTCGGCCGGCTGGACCAGGCGCTTGCCGCCGGCCGGCGGGCGGTGGCGCTCGACGCGACCGATGCCGAGTCGTATCATAATCTCACCGTGGTGCATGCCCGCCGGCTCGAGCTCGACGACGCGATCGGCTGCGCGCGCACCGCGCTGTCGCTCGATCCCACGCGCGCCGGCGCGCATCTGGCATTGGCCGAAGCGTTGCTGATGCGGGGCGATCTGGCGGAGGGCTGGCCGGAATATGAATGGCGCTTCCGGCTGCCCGGCGTGTCGCCGCCGCTGCCGCGCACCGACCGGCCGCAATGGGACGGCGCGCCGCTCACCGACGGCACGTTGCTGCTGGTGGCGGACCAGGGTTTCGGCGATGTGATTCAGTTCTGCCGTTATATTCCTTGGGCGGCGGCGCGCTGTGCCCGGCTGGTCATTGCGTGCGCGGCCGAGTTGCAGCCGCTGGTGCGGCAGGTGGCGCCGGAGGTGCCGATGTTTTCGAAATGGAATGAGTGTCCTCCCTATGCGGCGTATGCGGCACTTTCCGGACTGCCGCTGGTGCATGGCACCGTGCTGGACACCATTCCGGCCGCGGTTCCTTATCTGCGTGCCGAACCGGCGCGGGCCGCCGCGTGGCGCGCGCGGATTGCGCGCATGGCGCCGCGCGGCCACCTTCTGGTGGGGCTGGCCTGGGCGGGGCGGCCGACCCATAGCAACGACCGCAACCGCTCGGCGCCGCTGTTGCGGCTGCGCGCGCTGTTCGGCTGCGCCGGTGTCACCTTCGTGTCGTTGCAGAAAGGCGACAAGCAGGCCGAGATCGGCGCCTATTTCGGGACCGCGCCGCTTTTCAATCTCGGCGCCTCGATCGAGGATTTCCGCGATACCTCGGCCATCATCGAGGCGCTGGACCTGGTGATAAGTGTGGACACATCGGTGGCGCACCTGGCGGCCGCGATGGGCAAGCCAACCTGGATCATGTTGCCTTTTGCGCCGGATTGGCGCTGGCTGCTGGAGCGAAACGACAGCCCCTGGTATCCTGATGTGAGACTTTTCCGGCAGTCGCGACGGGATGATTGGGAGGGGGTTGCCATTGCTATAAAGGCGGCGCTCGAGGGAGGCAAGGAAGCCGTTCTTTTTTGAAAAAAAGAACCAAAAAACTTTTGCACTTTTTTCGGGTTCATCTTGTCATTTCCAGGACCATTTCCACCAGGGCTTCCAGCTCGAAGGGTTTGCGGAGGATGGTCATTCTTTCGGCCAGGCCGGGGATGGAGAGCGCGTCGCCGGCGTAGCCGGTGACCAGGAAAGGGACCACCTCAAATGGCAGGACGGCGAACGTTTTATTTACATTTCGTAGCGAGGTTGCCGAAAAACCCATATTTGCACCAACGTCGACGAATAGCCCAGGTTCGCCATCAAAGGCATGGAACAGCAGGAAATCATCCTCGTGCACGGTCTTGTCTGAAAACGCATTGCGAACGTTCCCGTAATCCTGCTGCGGGTCGCGGTTCAGCGCGGTCCAGCCACCCCAGTTGCTGGTGAAATGGGTGTCATCCCCGGCACGGCTCGAAAACTCCGACAGGCCTATATGCTTCAACACCGTGAACGCTCCCGATCCTGACGGTTGGATATCACGCACCATGGGTGCCGAGAATTGTCGACATTGCGTTATCACCAATTATGCAGCCGAAAAGCACGCGCGTACCACCCTAGCCAATCGGGTGCCGGCGTATGAATTAGGTTGGCAACGAGCGCGCTGGCGCGCGCAGGATCAATGTGCAGCTTGTCGCCGCCGACATAAGGCGTCGTATCAAACACGCTCACCCCACGCAGGGCCGCCATATGCATGAGACCGCGCACCGCATAGCGGTTGGCGTTCGGTGGCAGCAACCATGTCACCTGCCGATCGCCGACCATGTCAAGCAACAGGCCCCAGTATGGCTCGGGATCGACGCCCAGATCATTGGCGCCAAGGCTGACGATGATGTTCTTGCCCAGCGCCGGAACGTCCTGCGCGAGCCAGATCACGAACGTGCGGCTGTCCACGCCTATTTTATAGAGCCCGGTCACGTCGGGAATTGCCGGCGCAAGCCCCGCGGCAAGGCTATCACCGAGCAGAGAATATGACGATGCAGGATCCATGGCGATGTCCCTCAGGCCAGCACGGGTTGGGCGTGGCACGGCATTTTTGCCTCGCAGAATTCGGCCATTCCGACGAGATGCCTGGACAGATAGAAGTGTCGCGCGGTTCGAAGAAAACTCATGGCTGTCAGTATATCGCCGCGCGCGATTGCTTTTGCGCCGAGGACGTAAGACGCCAAGGGCCACGTTGCTGCGAAGGGCTTGAGCAACGCGACATCATCCTCATTGAATTCAGATACCAATTGAAGACGTTGCGGTGACTTATGCTCGACGACGGATAGCCAGATTTGTGCTTCGGCCTGATCGCCAGTTCTGAGCAAAGCAATCGCCAGGCCAAGTGCTGCATTCGGACTTTCGGGCCATTTTACAAGCGCCCGCCGATAGGCTGGTATGGCAAGGTCGGGCAAGCCCAGTCGGGACTGCGCGTCCGCCACCCAAACGAGAATATCGTGCGGCGTTTCATCCCTTGCAAGCACCAGACAGGCATTTCCGAAGTTGATGGTCGCGAGATAATCACCTTTGTAGAAAGATGCATGACAGGCCCAATAATAGCCTCGCGCATCTGTTCGATCGAGGGCGATCGCGGCTTCGGCATCATTTACGGCCGCGTCGTAACAACCTGTCAGGGTGCGGATTTCGGCGTAGCCGAGATGCACGCCCACCGACTTGCCACTCCGTGTCTCGGCCATTGCCAGCAGCTTTTGGGCCTCCTCGAAACGCGCCGCCTGCATGAGGGATGTGGCGGCGGCGAGGTCGGCCACGGTGAAGCTTTCGATGTATGCCCGGTAAAACGCCTCGAACGTCACCGCGCCGCCGCCCATGGTCAGGTAGCGATGGGTCGGCGTGACGTGCGTGAGGCCAAAATGCCTGATGACGCTTGGGTGGATCGGGAGTTCGAAATCCTTGAGAATGTCTTCTGTCTGGAATGCGCCGGGCAGCAGGGCCTGCTTGCCCAAGGCAGCCAGCATGCGGTCGAGAATCCGCATCACCACGCGATTCGAACAATGGTACGGCGAAAAGAAAGCCTGCCCGGCCCTGACCTCCGCCTCGACGATATCGGTGATGGCGATGTCGCACACGCGATCCTTGTTGATCGCGTCGATCCGCCACAAATCGTGCAGCCGGTCCAGATCGATCTCACTCGCCATGTCCAAAGCGCAATATTGCGACAGGATTTCGGATCCCGCCTGTGCGCGCCTGGCGCGTCGCGCCACCCACCGGTCACCGAAAACGAACCAGGGCTTTCCGGGCTGCGCGGGCCCGGCATTCCAGTCGCGGAAAGCCTGCGGCCAGTGGGGCGTGTAGCCAATGGCCGGAAAGAGTACGACGCGCGCATCCGGGCGCAAAAGGCTCCGTATCCTGCCGAGACGCGCCGGCGCGTCGCCCGCGGTTTCGATTTGCGCCAGCAGAATATCGATCCGCGGCAGCAACGGAAGAATCTCGTCGATCGCCTCATGGAAGCTTTCCACGTAGTGAATGCGCCAGTGGTCGATAAAATCAGGTGCGAACTGCACCAATCCCCTTCGGATCGGCCAGCCATGGCAGGTCGCGAAAATAAGGAGCTCGCCGCGCGGCTCGGCGATATCCTGGTGAATATACACGGTCACGGGCGCTACACCCTTCCGGCCGTGATCAGGTCGGCGAGGTCGCCCACGCATTTGAGCTTCTCGACACCCATGGTGGATATGCGGATGCCGAAACGGGATTCCACGGCGACGAGCAGGTTAATGTGGTTGATCGAATCCCAATTCTTGATGTCGTCGGCCGTCATGTCTGGTCGGAGCACGAGGTCGTCGTCCATGAACAGGTCGCGGAACAGTTCCGTCAACTCCTGATAGACCGCGTCCGCAGGCCGCATGGATTCGTCTCCGCCGCAGGCATTCACGCCCGGCGGTGGGCGAACGTGGCGTGCCATGCCAAGGCAAGCACGCGTGTACTACCGGATAATTTTGGCGAATGCAACCTGGAGTAGCATGACGGAAGAGTATTTCGCGTTGCCGTGGCCGGCACGCCACGAGCGGGCTAACTGAATGGCACCGGTATCTCGATTATCCCCGGCGGTTTATCCCGTCCGCTTGGCGCCATTTCCAGCACCATTCTTACCAATGCGTCGAGCTCGAAAGGCTTGCGGAGAAGAATCATGTTATCGGCCAGGCCGGGGATCGCGATCGCGTCGCCTGCGTAACCGGTGACCAGCACCACCGGAAGATCGGGCAGCATCTCCCGCGCCGCGTCGGCGAGTTGGCGTCCGTTCAGCCCGCCGGGCAGCCCGACATCGGTCACCAGGATGTCGGTTTTTCCGCCTGGCATATGCAGCCGTTCCTTGATCAGGGCGAGCGCCGAGGCGGCGTCGGGCGCCTCCGTCACCGTGCAGCCGGCCTCGCGCAGCGCCTCGGACGCAAAGGATCTTACATTGTCCTCGTCGTCGACCAGCAATACGGACGCCGAAACGACAACCTCCTTTCCGGGGGCGGCGTCCCTGGAAGCCGTTTCGGTTTGCGTTCCTGTTTCACGCGACGCCGGCAGGAACACATGCACCGCGGTGCCGCGGCCGAGTTCGCTCTCGAGTTGCAGGATGCCGTTCGATTGGGACACAAATCCGAATACCTGGCTCAATCCCAGCCCGGTTCCCTGGCCGGTCAGCTTGGTGGTGAAAAACGGCTCGAGCGCATGCTCGAGCGTTTCGGGCGCCATGCCGCATCCGGTATCGCGGAGCGTCAGCTTGACGAACCTTCCGGGAGTTGCACCCTCCCAGGGTGCCACGTCGGTGTCGGTCAATGTCACGTTTTCGGATTCGATGGTGAGCTTGCCGCCGGCGGGCAGCATCGCATCGCGGGCATTGATCGCCAGATTGACGCAGGCGTTTTCCAACTGGTTCGGATCGCAGTGAACCGGCCAGGTGCGCTCGCCGATGTCGACGTGGAGATCGATGGCGGGCCCGATGGCTTGTTGAATGAGCGCACCGATCGAGGGGACCAGCTTGTCGAGCTCCACGTGCCGCGGCGCGAGCGGCTGCCGGCGGGCGAAGGCGAGCAGCCCCTGAACCAGGGCCCCGGCGCGGCCGACATTCTGCCTTGTCGCCTCGACACAGTTCAAAGCCTCGTCGTGCCGGCCTTGCACGATGCGGCGCCGCATGAGTTCGACGCCGCTCGAGATGGCTTGCAGCATGTTGTTGAAGTCGTGCGCGATGCCGCCGGTGAGCTGGCCGATCGCCGCCATCTTCTGCACCTGGTGCAGACGTTCCTCACTGGCGCGCAGATGCGCGGCGGCGGCGTCGCGTTCCATGATCTGCGCGGCCAGCTGCGCATTCAAAACCTGTAATTGCGCGGGCGAGGGGAGGGCGATGAATCGCGGCAGCAGCGGCCACAGCAAGGTCGCCGTTGTCAGCGACAGCGCCGCGGTGATGACCAGCACGATGGCTTCGGTCCAATAGAGCGGAATCCACAAGGAGATCATGCCGAGCAAATGGGTGGTGCCGCATGCCATGATGAAGGCGGCAAACAGGTAGAATACCGGGCGGAACACCAGATCGCGCCGGCGCCGCGTAATGACCACCAACACCGCGGGGATTGAAAAATAGGCAAGCGCAATCAACAGGTCGGACGTCGCCTGAAGCCAGATCAGTGTGGGGTCCCAGGCGAGACAATATCCATGCGGCGTGAAAAATCGACTGTCCATGTTGAACCTGAGTGCGGGTTTCGGGAGTCGCGGCGGTTATGGCATGGATCGGGGCGTTGACCACACCCCGGTCAGGTCAATCCGGAAAGCAAGCCCAGGAAGTGGTCGCGGACGCGGCGGTATTATTCGGATCAAATTCATGCGCGCCTGCCGATAGGTTCGGGCCCGACCGAGGCGGCATGTTGCAAAAAACCGTTGACAGGCGCTGAGACCGGGATAAAGTTGATACCGGAACGGCACCCATTGAGAACGTGCCGGTTGGCGACAAGAAAGGGGAGCCACGTGAAACGCTTCCGCGCGCTACTTGCGACCGCCGTACTTCTAGGGCCGGCAGTGGCCCAGGCTGGGACCGAAAGTGTGATTTACAATTTCGGCGGTCTCCCGACGGACGGTGCCGCGCCGTACGATACGCTGCTGTGGGACAGCAAGGGCAACCTGCTCGGCACCACATCTGGGGGCGGCGGCATGAATCTCGGCACGGTGTTCCAGATTTCGCCGCCGCGGGGCGGCGGCAGTTCCTGGTCGGAGACCGGGTTTTTCAGCCTGGGGCCATCGATCCAGACCGGGCAGGCACCGTTCGCCGGTCTGGTGTTCGACAGCGCCCAAAAGCACGTGTTCACCACCACGATCACTCTGGGGGAGCGCAAGGCGGGCACCGTGCTGGAACTGGCCCGCAAGCTGGCGCGGTCGGGCCACGCCACCTTCAGCAACCTGCAAGTACTGCACGATTTCGTGGCGGGCCCGGGCGATGGGGGCGTGCCTTGGGCGGGCGTGGTGTTTGGACCGAAGCGCCGCCTGTACGGAACAGCGGCCGAATTCGGCGGCGTTTGCCCAGGGTGCCAGGGCATCGTCTATGATCTGGTGCCGCCGCCACCGCACCAGAGCAATTGGGTCGAGAATATAATTTACACCTTTACCGGCGGCAGCGACGGCGGCGTGCCGCACGGCGCCGTGGTGTTCGATGCGGCGGGCAATATGTACGGCACCACGACACAGGGCGGCAACGTCAACGGGTGCGCGCCGAACGCGGGCTGCGGCACGGTGTACCGGCTCAAACCGCACGGCCATGGCTGGATTTTCACCACGCTCTATACATTCCAGGGCTCGCCTGACGGGGCCGCGCCGAACGCAGCCTTGATCCTTGACGCCGCCGGCAATCTTTACGGCACGGCCGCCAATGGCGGCGGCAATGGCTGCCTGTACGGTTGCGGCACGGTATTCGAGCTTTCGCCGCCGCAGGGGGGCGTTGGGCCGTGGAACGAAACGACGCTGTACAGCTTCACCGGCGTGGGTGACGGCGGCAACCCGGAAGGCAACGCGGTGTTCGATGGCGCCGGCAATCTTTATGTCACGGCTTCGTCCAACCTGAACAATACCTGCCCGTCGGCGTGCGGCACGGTGTTGGAACTCTCGCCGACCGGCGGCGGTGGCGCCTGGACACCGACCATTCTGCACAGCTTCACGGGCACGCCGGATGGCCAGGCGCCGCAGGGCGGGCTGGTGCTGGATGGTGCCGGCAATCTTTATGGTACCACGCTGATCGGCGGCATCGGCAATTTCGGCACGGTGTTCGAGGTTACGCCGTAACGAGGCGCGCGTCCGACGTATATTTGGACGGCGCACCCATGCCGCGACGGGCGGGAGGTCAAGGAAAATTAGAAGAGGCATGTTCTTTTCTGAAGAAAAGAACCGAAAGACTTTTGCGCGTGCACCTGCACAACGGTGGAGACGCTGGGGATTGCATCAAGAGCAGAAGTTTTTTGGGGCTTTTCTTCAAGAAAGAACTGCTTTTTCTTCTTCGGTTCGTGATAGGCGATTTGCATGAGAATCCTGCTTGCCTTGCTCGCTTCGGCCCCGATGGCGCACGGGGCACCGGCTGCGATGGGGTATTGGGAGGATGCCGGCTCCACGCGGTCGATGCGGGTGGAGGCGCGGGTGCTGGGCGTGGTGGCCGCCGATACGTATGCGGTGGACGCGGCGGGGCGGGTCAGCGGGCATATTCCGGGCCATGTGCTGGCTTTGGCGGCGCAGAACGACATTGCCATGCTGGCGGTTGTTTCGAATTACGCGAATGGTTTCAATGCCGGCAT
>CAJCIS010000025.1 GCA_903970435.1 Acidobacteriota bacterium
TCGCCGGCGCTGTCGTCGGCGACCACGCCAAAGCGCAGCAACTCGGCGGCGACCCGCTGGGCCAGCGTCCGGTCCGGCGTGACGAGGGCGGCGGTGGCGCCGGGATGTTCCAGCGCCCCCCGCAGCAGAAGGGCGATCGACGCCGCCTCTTCCTGCTGGTCGGCCGGCGCCAGAATTTGCAGGCCGGCGGCGCGCGGCACGGGCCGTTCGTGCCAGAGATGCAAGGCGGCGGCCGGCAGCAACGCGAGCCGGAGGGCGGCGACCCGTTCCGCCGGCGCGACGGCGGGAAAATCGCCCCAGACCGCGACATCGCCACGGCGGACGTTCAGCGCCGCCAGCAGGGTGCGCAGGCTGGCTTGCGGATGGGTGTCGTTCAGCGCGTCCCAGCTCGCCTCGTCGAGTTCGGTGTCCAGGCCGGGCAGGACGACCTGGCCGCCCGGCAAATGGGCGATGACGCGTAACAGGCGGGTCACCGCCGGGATCGCGCCGGTCGTGCCGGCGGCAATGACCGGCATCGCGGGGGGCAACGCTTCCCAGGCCGCTGCCTGCGTGTCGAGCAGTTTTATCTGCCGGGCGGCCACATCGGCAAAACCCTCCTCCGCCAGCCAGGCGGGCCAGGCGTGGGTGATGATCCGCAGGAATTCGACGGTAACGTGCCAGTGCGCCGCGAAGTCGCGGCCGGCGGCGCGGGGCAAGGTGCCGGCGAGGTCGATTTCGGCCCGCGCGGCCTCGTCGAGCAGATCGGCGAGGGCCTCGGCGAGCCGCCAGGCGCGGTCGGCAAGGGTCGGCGCGCCGTGCCGGCCGTTCAACGCCAGGATCAGGCGGGTCAGGACAGCCAGGCGGCGCGGGGCGCTGACCGCCGGCAGCACGGAAAGTGCGCCGGCCAGCGCGAGCGGCGCCTCGTCCAACCCGCCGAGGGCGACGATGCGCGGTAGCAGCAGGGGCGTGCCGCGGCTTTGGCGCAGAAAGGCATCGGTCAGGCCGCGGGCGGCGCGGCGGGTGGGCACCAGAAAGAGGGCGTCGGCACGGCATTCGGGCGCGGCGCTGCCCTCCAGCCACCGGGCGGCCAGAGCCTCCAGGAACGGGATGTGGGGCGGTATCGTGGCGATCGCGGGGCGCTTCATGTCGTGGCCCCGGTGAGCTGGGCCATCAGCGCGGTTTCAGCCTCGGACAGATCCTCCGGGAAGGACAGGTGAAACCACAGCCCGTCATGCACCACGGCCCGCAGGCGCCCCGCCTTCAGCGCGCGGTCCCAGACTTCATTCATGGAAAACGGGTGGCCGCCCATGCCTTCGAACAGGGCAGCGGTGGCCAGCGTGACGCCGGCATAGATGTAAGGTGCGATTTCCTGCTCCCGGCGGCGGCGCGGCACGCCAAAGCGATCGAGGAAGAAGTCGCCGGGACCGACATCGGCGCGGACCTGGAAGGTGCGGTGCAGCAGGATAACGCCCAGCGCCGCCGGGTCCAGGGCGGCGGCCAGGCGGCGCAGCGCCGGAAGCGGGCCGTCCAGCCAAAGGCTGTCGGTGTTGGCAATGAAGAACGGCGCCGGCCCGACTTGGCCCGCGCGCAAGGCGGCCGCGACCGCACCCCCGGTGTCCAGCAATTCCGGCTCGCGCCGCAGGATTGTGTGCGGTGGCGCGGCGCGGGCGGCGAGATGCGCGCCGATCTTCTCCGCCTCCCAATGGGCATTGACGACGACGCGCGCGACGCCCGCCTCCGCCATGCGGTCGAGCGCATGGTCGAGCAGCGTGCGGCCGCCCAGGGTCAGCAGGGGTTTGGGCGTGTTCTCGGTGAGCGGGCGCATGCGAAGGCCAAGGCCGGCGGCCAGCAATGCGGCACTTTCGACAGTGAGCATGAAGGGAGCGTGTCAGCTTTCAGGCATCATACGCCAAAGGGGTCTTCGAACAAGGCAGCCGCCTCAAACTGACCCACCACCCCAAAAACCCCCAAGGTAGCCAAGGTTGGCATCCTGCGCGCATCTGACGGAGGATGAGGGGACGCTGACAACCGCGCGCGCCGCCGCTATCGGTTGTGCCGCGCCCGCGTCGCAATATCTATTGTTCTCCATACAGTCTGAGGGGCAGCGCCCCAAACGGAAGAGCCCGAAAATATGGACTACATCATCGGTCAGAAGCCGCCTTCAAACGCGCCGGCGCAGCTCAGCCCGCAGGCCGCGGCCGATCCGGCGGCATTAATCGTCGACGGCGACCAGCGCACCTTCGTCCCGGACGTCATCGAGGCGTCGCGCACCGTGCCGGTGCTGGTCGATTTCTGGGCCACCTGGTGCGGCCCCTGCAAGACGCTGACGCCGGCGCTGGAGCGCGTCGTGCGCGCCGCCGGCGGGCGGGTGAAGCTGGTCAAGATCGATATCGACAAGAACCGGGGGCTGGTACAGCAGCTGACGCAGCTTGGCGTGCCGCTGCAATCGGTGCCGACCGTGGCGGCGTTCTGGCAGGGCCAGATTGCCGACCTGTTCCAGGGCGCGCTGCCGGAGAGCGAGCTGAAGCGCTTCGTCGAGGCGCTGCTGAAGCTGGCGGGGGGCAGCTTGCCCAGCGCGGATTTGCTGGCCGAGGCGCGGGCGGCGCTCGAGCAGGGCCAGCCGGAAGCCGCGGCGGACGCGTTCAGCGCGCTGCTGCAGGCCGAGCCGGAAAGCCCCGAGGGGTGGGGCGGCCTGATCCGCGCCCTGCTGGCCATGGGCGACGAGCAGCAGGCAAAGGACGCGTTGGCGCAAGTGCCGAAGAAGATCGCCGAGCACGCCGAGATCGCCGGCGCCCGCAGCGCGCTGGCGCTGGCCGAGGAGGGCCGCCGGGCCACCGGCCAGCTTGGCGCGTTCGAGAAGCGTCTGAAGGCCAACCCGGACGATCACGAAGCGCGTTACGAAATGGCGACCGCCTTGAATGCGGCCGCCAAGCGGGCCGAGGCGGCCGATGCGCTGCTGGAGATTTTCCGGCGCGACCGCACCTGGCGTGAGGACGCGGCCCGCCAGCAACTGCTGAAGTTTTTCGAAGCGTGGGGCTTCGACGACCCGGCGACCATGGCGGCGCGCCGAAAACTTTCGGCCCTGCTGTTCGCGTGATGCGGGATGTTCTCCCGATGCGCGCTGGCCGGATGGCACCACATAGATGGGCGCGCTGATGGAAAGCCGACCGTGATTATGAGCAGGCTGCACCCCGTTCTGGATGAATTGCCGGCAGAGATTGCGGTGTTCCCGTTGCCCGGGGCGCTGCTGCTGCCGCGCGGCCGCCTGCCCCTCAACATTTTCGAGCCGCGCTACCTTGCCATGGTGGAGGATAGTCTCGCGAACAAGCGGATGTTCGGCATGATCCAGCCGAACACCCACGCGCCGGCAGGGGACACGGGTCCTGGGCTTTATCGCATCGGCTGCCTGGGCCGGCTTAGTCATTTTTCTGAAACGGATGACGGGCGGTATTTGATTACGCTGACCGGCGTTGCCCGCTTCGTGGTGCGGCAGGAATTGACGATGTCGCGCGGCTATCGCCGCGTTGCCGCCGATTTCTCGCCGTTCGGCGCCGACCTGGTGGAGACCGGCGGCGTCGATGGGTCGGTGCGCGGCGATATCCTGGACGCGCTGCGGCCCTACTTCGCGGCAAAGGGCATCGATGCGAACTGGGATGCGGTGGAGGCGATGCCCGACGCCATGCTGGTGACGACGCTTTCAATGCTGTGTCCGTTCGATACCGCGGAAAAACAGGCGCTGCTGGAAGCGCCCACCGAAGCGGATCGCGCGGCCGACCTGGTGGCGCTGCTGCGCATGGCGCTGCACGAAGCCCACGGATCACATCAAGCCAGCTGAGGGTCGTCATGTCCGAAACCAATGCCACGATCGATCCGCGCCTGCTGGAAATATTGGTGTGCCCGTTGACCAAGGGGCCGCTCACGTATGATCGTGCCGCTGGCGAGTTGATTAGCGAAAAGGCGGGGTTGGCTTATCCGATACGGGATGGCATTCCGATCATGCTGCCGGAAGAGGCGCGGGTTTTGACGGAGGGAAGTTAGGAGGAAGCAGTTCTTTTTTGAAAAAAAGCACCAAAGAACTTTTGTCCGCCAAGAACTGCTTCCTGCCTTTGGAACGTCGAATGGCTGATCAGCACCCCTCCGGCGACACCCCGTCTGGGCGCATGCAAACCTGGGGCCTTACGGTCGACAAATTTCTCGACCATGCCAGGCGCTGGCATGGAAATCGAGCCGTGGTGTCGCGTTTGCCGGACGGCAGGCTGCTGCACAGCAATTACGCTGAATTGCACAGTACTGCAAAGCGCGTTTCCGCGGCGCTGCTCTCGTATGGCATCGCGCCTGGCGACCGCGTGGCGACACTGGCGTCGAACAGTTTCGATCACCTCGCGATATGGTATGGCATCATGGGGATCGGCGCGGTTTGTCACACCATCAATCCGCGGCTGCACGAGGATCAGATTGTTTACGTCGCCAATCATGCCCGCGGCCGGATGCTTTTTGCCGACGGACAATACGCGCCGCTACTCGAGCGCGTTTTGCCCCGCTGCCCAGCCATCGAGTCGGTTGTCAGTCTGAACGAGGCCCTGCCAGGCGGTGGATATCGGCCGCTCGCCGACTTCATAGATGGCGCCGGCGAGGACTGCGCCTGGGGCGGTTTCGACGAACAGACGCCAGCGGGTCTCTGTTACACATCCGGCACGACGGGCCACCCGAAGGGCGTACTCTATTCGCACCGTTCGAATTACCTGCTTGCGCTCAACACGATCGTGCCGGACGCGTTCAGCTTGTCCGCGCGCGATGTGATCATGCCGGTCGTGCCGATGTATCATGCCAACACCTGGGGACTTGCCTTCAGCGCGCCGGCGGTGGGCGCCAAGCTGGTTCTGCCCGGACCGAAGCTGGATGGCGAATCGCTGCATAATCTGATCGAACGCGAGGGGGTGACATTCTCGGCCGGCGTACCAACCGTTTGGCAGGGTTTCATTGACTATCTGCGCGCCAATGGGATCGTCGAGAGTTCCCTGCGTCGCGTCGTGATCGGCGGCTCGGCCTGCCCGGAATCGATCATGCAAAGCTTCGAAGCGCTCGGCATAGAAGTTCTGCACGCATGGGGCATGACAGAATTATCGCCGGTGGGGCTGGTTGCGAGCGCCACGCCCGATGTGCTGGCGCTGACGCGGGCGGAACAACGGGTCCTCGCGCTGAAACAGGGGCGTCCCACCGGCATCGACGCGGCCGTGATGGCGGACGACGGGCAATGGCTCGCGCACGACGGCAAATCAGCCGGCCGGCTGATGGTGAGAGGGCCCGCGGTGATCGAACGTTACGAGGGCCATCACGAGAGCGCACTCACACCGGATGGCTGGTTCGATACCGGCGACGTAGCAACGATAGATGCCTTTGGCTACGTGCGCATCACCGACCGCGTGAAGGATATCATCAAGTCGGGCGGGGAATGGATCAGTTCGGTCGATATCGAAAATGCGTTGCTGGATCACCCGAATGTGGCGCTGGCGGCAGTTGTCGCCATGCCGCATGACAAATGGGGAGAACGGCCGAAGCTTTACATACAGCTCCGGCGGGAATCGAATGACAAACCGGAGGATTTTCGCCGCTTTCTCGAAGGCCGCATCGCCAATTGGTGGCTGCCGGACGAGGTGGAGATCATTGAACAAATACCGATCGGAGCAACCGGCAAAATCGATAAGAAAGCGCTTCGGGCGCGGTGTGGCGGGATTTGAGCTTTGGGAAAGAGCAACGAAAGAAAGTAGTTCTTTTTTTAAAAAGAGAACCAAAAAACCTTTGCGATTGGGCGTACTTTGAAATTCGGGGTGATTGCGTGGTGCAACGGAATGGCAGCCTTGCCGGGCAGATTGCGTTTGTGACGGGCGGCGGTTCGGGCATCGGACGCGCTTGCGCGATGGCTTTGGCGCAGGCAGGGGCGAAGATTGTGACCAGCGACCTGGTGATGAAAGGTGCCGCAAAGACGGTCGCCGCGATTGTGGCTGAAGGCGGAATCGCCGAGGCGGTATGTGCCGATGCGGCGGACGTGGCGCAGACGGAGGCTGCGGTGGACCTGGCCGTGGCGCGGCACGGACGCCTCGATATCGCCATCAATAATGCCGGAATCATTTCGGCCTATCGGCTGACCGGCGACATCACGGACGAGGAATGGGCGCGCCAGATTGCCGTCAATCTCGGCGGCGTCAGAAATGCAATGCGTTTCGAACTTGCCGTCATGGCAAAGCAAGGCAGCGGCGCGATCATCAATATCGCGTCGGGCGCCGGCCTGAAAGGGTTGCCTGGAGCGGCCGCCTACACCGCGGCGAAGCATGGCGTGCTGGGGCTTACGAAAGCGGCCGCCCTTGAATATGCCCGCATCGGTATTCGTATCAATGCAATTTGCCCCGGCTACATCGACACGCCTATCCATGCGCCACGCACATCCGACGGCCGAAGCCGGAACGTTACTGACATGGTTCCAATGGGCCGGGCAGGCCGGGCGGAAGAAGTGGCGGATGCCGCAGTCTGGCTGGCATCGTCCCGCGCGTCCTTCGTGACCGGCATCGCCCTGCCGGTAGATGGCGGCTATGCCGCAGGCTAGCGAAGCAAAAGTTTTTTGCTTCTTTTTTTCAAAAGAGAAGCCCTGCCTTCCTGTTTTCCAAGGTCAACGCTCAGCCATGTCGTTCTCGTCAATGCGGTAAGCTGCGAGCGCCGTTTTTTCGAACAACATTTCGCGATCCCCTTTCGATAAATCCTGCGTCATGCGCTTGAATGCATTCCAGATGACAGCATACGAGGCGGCGTAGGTGTCGATGGAGGCATTGCTCTCGAACATGCAGCGCGCGGGACCGAACAGATCGATTGCCGTGAGAATATAATGACGTTGCGCCGCTGCCATTTCCGCGGACGTGAAGGGACGCTCGCGCGCCAAGGCGTCGACACCGGCAAATCCCATATTGAGACCGCCGAGCTTGACGAACACATTGGGGCAGCCGGCAACTTCCGTCATGGCGCCTTTCCAGTCGGAGAAGCTTGCATCAATGTTCAGCGCGAAGCGACCGATGGCAAGCGGACCGCCCAGATGATTGAGAATGATCCTGGCATCGGGAAAATGACGCGCCAGGTCGATCAGTTCGTGCAACTGCGGTTGCAGCAGCCACGCGTCGAAACTCAGGTCGCGGCGTACCAACTCGGCGAAACCTTGGCGAAATTCAGGCAACATCATCACGCCTGCGCCGGTGGCCGCACTGGCCGGAACATCTTCATCAAAGGCCGTCATGTGGCGAATGCCGCGAAAACGTGGTGATACTGCCGCGTGCGCGTCGAGAACATCGCCGACTGCCGTACCGAGCAGCAGGTTCGCGCGCGGGGCGATCGCCGCGCAGGCGCCCCGTGCGCGGCCCCCCCGGCCCCTGGCGTCGCGGGCGACCCGCTCGGCATATTCCGTCTCGCCGACAACACGGAGCGCCTCGGGACCCTCATTGCGATAGCTGGTGTGAGAATCGACAAAAACCGTTGCGACAATCTTGTGGCCGGCGTTTGTCAGGTCGGCAAACAGATCGTCATCGCTGTAAGGATCAAACGGCTTGTATGGCTCGTTTTCCCAGATGTGGTGGTGCGCATCGACGATCGGAAGCTCGGGTTCGATCGCAGCTTCAATCACCTGGCCGCGCCATTCTTTCCGGCTCATTATATATACCCCCCGCCGAGCCTACAGCCTCACCGCATGGTGTACTGACTATAATCCGGTTCGTAGAGCATGGAGAAGATATCCGCGACGCTGAAAGGCGAGTTGGTAACCGATCTGCCTTTGTCGGTCAGATAGTAGAAACCCTTGCCATAGGTTTCCCACAGGATTTTTTTGTTCTGCCTGTCGAGGTTTTCATTGGAGATTTCATAGGCCGCCTCCGTCACCTCAATTATTCTTGCATCTGACTCGATGACATGGACAATCGCTTTCAACGCATAGCGCGTCCAAAGCTCGGTCATGCTGTAGAACGATCCCGCGCGGCCCTGTGAGGATGGCCCATAGAACATGAAGAAATTCGGAAAACCGGGCATCGTCATACCAAGGTGGGCCCGCGGGCCGTCCTTGCCCCACAATCTGTCCAACGTCGCACCGTCGCGGCCGGTGTAGGTCGCGGGCCAGAGATAGCGCGTTGTTGCGAAGCCGGCGGCGCAGACAATCAGATCACACGCATATGATCTGCCGTTTTTGGTAACGATCGCGTCTTGTGTCACGTGGTCGATCGGGTCGGTTACCAGTTCCACATTGTCGCGGAGCAACGCATCGTACCAGCCATTGTCGACGGTGGGCCGCCGCGCCATGGGCGGGTATTTCGGGATCACCTTTTCGATAAGGTCGGGCCGGCTTGCCAGCCGCTCGCGAATGAACTGGGTAACGTTGTCGCGTAGCGTATCATTCCGCGAATTAATAACCCCGCCGGTCTTCTGCCACTCCGGATCCACTTCCTGCAGCCCTTCCAACTGCATGTTCAGGAAGTGCATGGCGTAGCTGAACCAGTTCCAATACAAAGGCAAGTTGTCGAACAGCCAGTGCATTTCGGATGGGACGCGGTCGCGGTAGCCCTCCATCGGCAGCACCCAATTCGCGGTCCTCTGGAACACGGTGACATGCGCTGCATGGCGCGCAATGTAGGGCATCAACTGAGCGCCGCTCGCTCCGTTGCCGATTTGAGCGACGTGCCGCCCTGCCAGTTCATCGCTGTCGCGCCAGTCCGTGGTGTGCCGCACGGCGCCGCGGAAATTTTCAATGCCGGGTAGATCAGGCAGTTTCGGCGTACTGAACAGGCCACTCGCGCTGATCACGAAATTAGCGCGGATCGTGCGCGCATCCTGTCCCCTGGTCTGGACGGTCACAATCCAGGATGCCCCAGGCTCGTCCCAGTCAGCGGCGATCACATGCGTGTTGAAGACGATGGAATCTTCCACACCGAACTTTTGCGTAATGTGTTGCAGGTACCGCTTCGTTTCTGGACCGGAGGCGAAGAATTCGCTCCATTTATAGCGCTTTTCGAACTTATATTGATATATCAGGCTGCTCGAGTCGACGCGCGCCTCCGGATAGTTGTTGAAATTCCAGGTGCCGCCAACATCATCCTGACGCTCGATAATCGTGTAGGGAATGCCGAGCTGCTGGAGATGCACGCCGGCCGCAATGCCGCTGATCCCCGCGCCGACAATGAGCACTTTTAATTGCGCGAGTTTTTCGGTCGCAGGCCTGTGGGTCCATCGCACTTCGCGCGGGAAATCCGCAAACGCCGCCTCCTCCGCGCCGAAGCGGAACTCCGCCTCCGACAGCTTCCCGTGGCCGAACAACTCCATCGTTTCACGAATGCGCGCAAGCTCATATAAAGCGGGGTCCGCCGCTTCGCCCCAATGCGCCATCAGCCAATCGTAGGCGCGATCGCGTATGCCGGCGTGGTGCTCCGGCGCCAAAGTGTAACCAAACAGCGCGCCAGCCCACAGCGGTGTGACGTTTGTTTGCATGGCCGCAAGGGCAGGATCCCCGGTGAGATGATAGAGCGTGAGGCGCAATGCATTGGGATCGGCCAGATCGAGCGCACGGCGCACCTGCTGGGGATCGGGCCCCGCCTTTGCGAGCGCACTGGTTTCTGGCAGGCAGCCGGCTATCATCAGGACGTCCTCCAATTCACCGGCGACGCACGCCTTGACGGCAGTGTCATCGGACGGCGCGTGGGGCCCGGCTGTGCGGCCCGCCCCGCATAATGTATGCAAGATTGTGTCGGCCAGCGCAAGCTCCTATGCGCGGCCCCGAAGCTATGCCGCTAGCGGAGATGGAAAAAGACCGGGCATTAGAGGTTGCATACAACTTTGCGCCGTGGTAACCGGACGCCACCGGTAGCGAAGCCTGCGCCGGCCCGCTGCCATGGCGGTAATACGAAGTCGCAATGAACATTGCCGGGACTATCCTTACGCAGGGCAAACTTCTCCGCAAGAAAGAAGTCGAATATTCTTGCCGGCGCCTCGCCGCAACTTGCCCGTGGCTGGAATGCCTGACGGTCCGGCAGAGCGCTCCGCCGGCCCGTCGATTAATGCAGGAGGGAATGCCGAATGGCAGATGTTGTGCCTGACAACATAACCGAATGGGTAAGCATCAGCTACGCGGAACCCTCCTCCATGCGGGAAGTGTACGGGTATGCCGGCACCGAAGGTAGGATCAACCTTGAGGGTATCCGCTTTCGGCCACGCGACTTGCCGTCGCGAACCTTGCTGATATTCATGCATCCCGCGTCTACGCTGCAACTTTTGCCAGTGCCGCGCGCGATGGCAGCAGCCGGTTTGCATGTGCTGTGCGCCGGCAGCCGTTATGCGCGCAACGACACGCCGCTGATCATGGAAAAAGTTCTCCTGGATTACGGCGCCTATGTCCGGCATGCGCGCGAAGTCTGGGGCTACGAGAAAATCGTCATTACCGGATGGTCGGGCGGCGGTTCGCTTTCTGCCTTCTACCAGGCGCAGGCGGAGAAACTTTCGGTAACGCAGACCCCTGCCGGGGACGCAATCGACCTTTCGGGCTTGATACCGGGCGATGCGTTCATCTGGCAGGCCGCGCACCTGTCACGCGCCGATGTGCTGGCCGATTTCATCGATCCTTCGGTGCTTGATGAGAACGATCCCACGTTGCGTGATCCTGAGCTCGATCTTTATGACGCGCGCAATCCGAACCAGCCGCCATACCACCGGGATTATCTTCAGCGGTTTCGCGCAGCGCAACTCGCCCGTGTGCGGCGGCGTACGGCCGTGGTGAAGGCGTTGCTGCAGGATTTGCGTAGCGGACGCACGGGCGAAGTGGAACGGGCGATCCTGACGCATCGGACGCTCGCCGACCCGCGCTGGTTGGACCCGACAATCGATCCGAATGATCGCCGGCCGGCGTGGTGTTTTTTGGGAGAGCCAAAAGCATCGAATAGCAGCCCGGCCGGAATTGCGCGCTTTTCGACGTTGCGCGCATGGCTGTCCCAATGGTCGCTGGACGATACCCAGGCACGGGCGCTGCACAACGCGCCCTCGATCACCGTGCCACTGCTGGCGATCGAGAACAGCGCGGACGACGCGGTTCCTCAGCCCCACACCGGAATGTTTTTCGCAGCGGCCGGAAGTGCCGACAAGCAATTGGTCCGCATCGGCGGGGCGGATCATTATTACGCGGAGCAACCAGACGAACTGGGACAGGCGGTGCGAAGCGTGCGCCGTTGGTTGTTAGCACGCAATCTACTTGCAGAATGATCTCCTGGCTTTCAGAGTCTGACATGTGCAGGTCGAAGCCGGCGGCCGGGCAACATTGTGGATCGAAGGCAGCAAAACAGGTGCTGCGTTCCGCCCCTTCGCGCAGCCCCAAGCCCGATCGGGAGAATATTGTGTTTGACAGGATCGCCGCCGAAATACGCATGCAGTTTGGCCCAAACCTGCCCGAATTGCAGGAGGATTTCTGCTGCTTCGGTAACGTCGATTGGTTGACCGTTTGGCTGGGTCCCGATGACGGCGAAAGACTGGGTGTCGCGTGCTGCCATCTCCAACTCAGCCGCAGGCAATTTGCAGCCATTACAGAGTCAAGTCGAAATCCGGCCGTGTGGCACTCAAAAATCGCCGCTGCGGTGCGCGAGGCATGCCGGCAGTGGGACCAGGAGACAGCGGAACCTTCTGAATCTCTCGCCAGCGTCCCATTGTCGTCGCACCCGCCGAGCGGCACGAATGCATACATCTTTCGGGCCCCGCGCTGCGCGGCGAACAAACGCAATACGCGCAAGTGCTCCAACTTACCTCCTGTGCTGCGTTCTCGCAAGATATGATGCCGGGCCCCGTTCGTTCATGAGGCTGGCACTTAGGTATTGTGTGCAATCTGGGGAGAGTGTAGCATTCGGCTCCGATGATAGTGTGGACGTGCCGCAGCGAACTGTAGCGCCGCACCAAGGCTGAGCGGATTGCAGGAGGTTACATGGATCTGAGCGAAATGAGCCAAGAAGATCAGGCCGGCCAGGGCGCGCTCAGATACCAACTCGGGTTCGCGAACGAATTTGCGACCGAAGCGCTGCCCGGCGCGCTTCCGCAGGGACAAAACAGCCCGCTGAAACCGCCCTATGGGCTGGTGAGCGAGCTTGTTTCGGGCACTGCTTTTGCGGCACCTCGATCATTGAATCGACGTAGTTATGTGTTTCGCATCCGCCCATCGACAATTTCGCAACCCTTCGAACAGCTGGATAGTGGCAACTTCCTGACACCGCCGCTTCCCATTGAACCTTCACCCACCGCGCTGCGCTGGGGCCCGGCGAACATTCCCGATAGCCATGCAGACTTCCTGGACGGCGTTCTGACAATTTGCGGCAATGGCTCGCCGAACTCGCAAGCCGGGCTCGCAATTCATCTTTATCGCGCTAACGCATCGATGCGGGCGCGCGCATTTGCCAATGCTGACGGCGAGATGTTGATCGTGCCCCAGCAGGGCGCAATTCATGTCGTAACAGAAATGGGTAGACTCGATGTGACGCCGGGTGAGTTGCTGCTAATCCCGAAAGGCATGAAGATCAGGGTGGAATTGCCAGGCGCTTCGTCGCGAGGGTTTGTTTGCGAAAACTTCGGGCTGCCGTTCGTGCTGCCAGAACTTGGCGTTATCGGCTCACACGGCCTGGCGAACGCAATCGACTTTCACGCCCCGATGGCGGCTTTCGAGGATGACGATTCGCCAGTGCAACTCGTGCACAAGTTCGCGGGTAAACTGTGGACTACCGAACTCGATCATTCGCCATTCGATGTGGTTGCCTGGCGTGGCAATTGGACGCCTGCCAAATATGACATGCGCCGATTCGCGGCCATGGGCGCGGCAATCGTGGATCATCCAGATCCTTCGATATATTGCGCACTCACGTCGCCATCGAGCGATGTGGCCGGCGGCAACGCAGATTTCATGATCCTGCCGCCGCGCTGGCTAGTCGCTGAAAACACGTTCCGGCCGCCCGGCTATCATCGCAATTCAGTGGCCGAAATTCTAGCCTTGATCCAGGGATCAAATGAATCGCGCGCCGGCCCCTTTCCGCCCGGATCGCTCAGCTTGCACAATCATTGGACTGCGCATGGACCCGACGTGAAGACGTTTGAGGCGGCTCGCAACGCAGTGCTCCAGCCGCAGAAAATTGATGAAACGCTGATCGTCATGTGGGAGTCGCGCTATCCGCTCGAAATAGCGCCCGCTGCGATGGAGGTGTCATTTCGTCAGAAGGCCCCGGCCCAAGGATGGGCGGGTTTCAAGAAGCGCTTTCCTGGTTCCGAATAAGATCCTTCCCCTTCAGCGTGAGCGCCGGGAAGCAGAAAGAAATGACTTTATGAGCGACATTGCATTGGTCGTTGGCGGCGCAAGCGGCATTGGTGCGGCAAGTGCCCAGGCACTGGCGGCAGCCGGACACACGGTTGCCGTCGCTGATGTGAACGTAGACAGCGCAGCTGAATTGACCGCTTCGTTACTTGGTCAGGGGCACCACTCGTTCAGCGTGGACGCCTCGCGTGAAGCGAGCATCACCGCACTTTTTGACATTGTGGAACGGCAGATGGGGCCAATCGCGGTGGTGGTTGTTGCGGCGGGGACAAACGGTTATGTCGATGGCAAGCGGCCGACCCTACGAAATATGACAGTGGAATCCTGGGATTCTGTCATGGCGCTGAATGCACGCGGTCCTATGTTGTGCATTCGGGAAATGTTGCGGCGCCGTGAAACGATGCGCGTGAACAATGCCCGGATCATTCTGATTGCCTCCATGGCAGCGCAAATGCTGGCCATCAACAGCCCAGCCTCTTACGTCGCGTCAAAGGGCGCGCTGCTGGCGCTGATACGGGTCGCCGCCGGGGAGGCGGCCCAGTTTGGCGTAACTGTCAATGCGGTTGCACCCGGCGCGATCGATACCCCCATGCTGCGCGGCGTGATGCCTAAGGAGCGCGATACAGACTATTTCGCAACAACAATCGCCGGCCGCGCCGGCACCCCAGAGGAAGTTGCGGCGGCGGTCGCGTTCCTGGCGTCGCCCGCATCCTCCTACATCACCGGGTCCTGCGTCGATGTAAACGGCGGAATGTACATGCGTTGATGAACATTCAGGTTCTTACAACCGATACGGTTCCGGCCCATCAACTCGCTGATTATATTGCGCAGGATTGGCATGCAACGCCAGGTTTGCGCGCCGGCTGGTCGGTCGCCTTTGGGCCGGTGACCGAAGTGTTGTTTCTGCAGTCCTTAGGTGCAGGCAGCGCACCCCCCTCAGCACCTTCCGTGCATGACGGTATTGTGCTGGAAGGGCGCCGGCGGCAGTGGCTGCAAGAAGTAAAACCACATCAGCCTGCAACAGAGGCAATCACTCATTACGAGTTGCGGACCTACGATGCCCGCATAGGCGCTGGCGCGCATTTTCTCGAACTGATGCTTGGTGCTCTGCCTATTCGCGAGCGGCACTCTCGAAATTTTGGAATTTGGACGTCGTTATCTGGACGGCACGAGCAAATACTCCATTTATGGGGCTATCGGGGTCTTCGTGAACGCGACACGGTTCGCGCCAACCTGAAGCTGGATCCCGAATGGCAGAGCTACGTCGCGACCATACTACCAATGTTACAGGTGCTGCATTCCACAATTTTGATCCCGATGGCGCGTTGTTAGAACCAGCTAGAGCGGCTTCAGTCTGACTGGAAAATCGGCACCCTCCGTCAGGCCGCTCCAGCTCTTTGTTTGAGCGAGCATTTTCATCAGCCCTCAGGCCGCCGGCTCGATAGGCACGATTCCAGTCAGGCTGATAATGCTCTAATACAATCGGAATTGAAATTGACTTATGGCGGTTGAGGAAGTATTTCTCCTGAAAAAACAGAAGACGCTTATTATTCCGATATAATAATTACCTAGCGCGCTAGCTATATCGCTACGCACGCAATGTCAGTTTGTTTCGTTTTGCAAGAAACGACCTCTTGGTGCCGCTTGCCTTTTGTGATCGGTGCTTTTTCAGTCCAGGTTGAACTCTTTAAGCACCTCGCCCGTGTCAGCGCCCAATTGCGGTGCGTGACGTCGAATGCTGGCCGGCGTTTTTTCGAACCTGGCAGGGTGCACGGCTTGACGGTAAGTGCCGATCAACGGGTGCTCGCAAGTTTCGATAGTGCCAAGTGCCACGACATAGGGATCATCGGGCACCGCGTCCGGGTTGTTAACCGGCGCGAAAACTGCGTCTTGTGCTTCGAGTCGATCTGTCCATTCTTTCGTGGTTCGGCCGACAAACGCGGACGCCAATACCTTATTCATGGCGTCGACATTGATGAGCCGTTCCTTTAACGTTACGAAAAGCGGATTTTCAATCAGGTCGGGCCGCTCGATGGCCAGGCACAGGCCCCTCCACTCCGGCGGCGCGAACATGCCAACGATAATGTGCCCGTCCAGGGTCGGAAAGATGAATCTTACCGAGGCGGGAACCACGCCATGTCGGACACCATCGCCCGACAGAGTCGCATTCGTCATCGCATCCGGCCAGAGGAAGGCAATCGCGGCGTCCAGCATGCTGATCTGCACGTGCTGGCCGATTCCTCTTCGTTCACGCACTAACAACGCGGCTGTCACAGCCTGAAACACCGCAAGCGCCGTAATTTTGTCTGTAATGGTCGAATTAATCATCGTCGGTTCGCCGCCACCGGCCGCTGCCTGCATCGCTGCATATCCGGCAAGCCCCTGCACCACGACGTCATAAACTCGCCGAGTCGCCCCTCGTCCTTTGCTACCCAATCCATCGACCGAGACATAGACAATATCCGGCCGAAGTTGTTTCATCGTTTCGTAGCCTATGCCAAGCCGGTCAGCAACGCCGGGGCGGAAATTCTGCACGATGACGTCGCATTGTTTCGCAATCGTCCGCGCGGCTTCCTGGCCGGCCTCGTCTTTCATATCGAGCACAAGCGAGCGCTTATTACGGTTTGTGTTGAGGAACATCGTCCCCATGCCCTCTATACCCACACGCGAGTTGCCGGCCACCCGGGTGGCGTCGCCGCTGGCGATCTCCAGCTTGATCACGTCTGCGCCTTGATCCCCTAAAAGCATTGTCGCCCAGGGTACCGAGATATTCGCACCGAGCTCCAAAATTCTGTATCCAGTCAGCGGGCCTTCGTTACTATCCACGGCACCAGCCAAGTTGACCATTTGTGTCCTCTCCATTTATTGTTCTGGGCTCTCGCGTGAGACGAGGCGATAGCAGCATGGACGTGCGGCAATGTCTCCAAATAGACGGCGAATTGGGCGGACAGCCGGTTTCAAAGATCTGGCTGAAATCGCTCAAAGATTCTACCCGCCCACGCCACCGACTTGGGCTGAGCAAAGTGCATACATTATACGCCGGACAAAGCCAAGCGCCAAGACATTGTGCGTCCGCCGTCCTGGCGCGGCGATTCTACACCCCCTGCAATCGAAGACGACCTGAACGCCGTCATTCACCGCAGTGGACGCGATCCCATTTAGCACTTGCGGGGGCGGCTCAGATTGCATACATCATTGACCTCAATTAGCGTCCGGGAGAAAAAGACGTGGCAGGCTTGACCAAGGTGAGCGCCGCGGCGCCGCCTGTGCTCGACATTGACCCGTTCGCGACCCGCTATCTCGAAAATCCGTATCACTTCCATGAAGTGCTTAGGGGCGCCGGCCCAATTGTGCATATTCCGAAATACGACATGTATGCCGTAGGCCGATATGCTGAGGTGCAATCTGCCTTTGCCGATTGGAAGAACTTCTCGTCTGCGGCGGGTACCGGCCTAGGCCACGTGCAGAAGGGGAGTGCTTTGCGGACCCCTGGGCCAATCGTCGAAGCGGATCCGCCCGAGCACACTAAGTTGCGCTCCACCCTCAACCGCATCCTATCGCCGGCTGTGATCCGCGGTTGGCGCGACGATTTTGAAGCAGAAGCGGAGCGTCGCGTCGCGGCGATTGTGCAACGAGGTGAGTTCGATGCGGTTACCGATTTGGTGGAACCGTTCATTCTGCGCGTGCTTCCCGATGCAATGGGGCTTGACGATGAGGGGCGCGAGAACCTGCTACCGATCGGTGATCTCACCGGCAACGCCCTGGGTCCCCGAAACGACCTTTTTATCGAGTCCGAGCGCAGGGTCGAACCACTTCTGCCTTGGTTTAACTCGAAGTTTGAACGTGCCGCAATGCTGCCCGGTGGCTTTGGCGAAAAAATATGGCAAGCCTCCGACACCGGCGACATAGAGACGGAAAAAGTGATGCCGCTCATCCGCACCTTCTTGCGTGGCGGCATCGATACCGGCGTGAGCGGGATTAGCAGCATGATTTGGCTGTTGGCCTGCAACCCCGAACAATGGTCCGCCCTCAAGGCGGAACCGAAATTGGTACGCCAGGCGTTCGATGAGGCATTAAGGCTCGAGACGCCAGCGCAATCGCTGTTTCGTACGACAAGGGGAAGTTTCGCGTTCGCAGGTTGCCAGCTCGATGATGATGTCAAGGTCATGTGCTGCCTGGCAGCAGCGAATCGTGATCCAGCGCAGTGGGCCGATGCAGACAATTACAATGTAAAGCGATCCACAATTGGCCATATCGCCTTCGGAACGGGCATTCACGTGTGCATCGGGCAGATGGTTGCACGTCTGGAGGGTGAGGCCATTCTTGCCGCCTTATTGCGCCACACCGAAATATTGGAGATGAATGGACCAGCCAGGCATAAACTCAGTAACACGGCGCGGCGGCTCGCAGCCCTGCCCATCCGTGTAGGGCGAAAAGCAAATTGATGGTCGCTATCTCCTTTGTGGAGCCCGACGGGACTCGGAAAGAAGCCGTTGCAGCCGAGAGCGTTTCCGTAATGAGTGTGGCTCGCGCGAATGGCATAGGTGGTATTTTGGCCGAGTGCGGCGGAAATATGGCTTGCGGAACATGCCATGTTTATGTGCAGCAGAGTTACTTCAGTCGAATCCCCGAACCGGAAGAAATGGAAGATCAGATGCTGGACGCCACGGCCTCCGCACGGCAACCAAACAGTCGATTGTCCTGCCAGATAATCATCACTGCGGCGCTGGATGGCGTCGAGATCACTTGCCCCGAAAGCCAGATTTAGTTGAAGGCGGCGATCTCGCGGTGCAATAAGGTTTTTGGACCGGGACCGACACTAGTTGGAGACTGCTAATGGGCGAGCGGACATTGGAACAGCGTATTCTGGCGATCGAAGATCGGATAGCGATACAGGATGTGATCTCATCTGTTACGATGCACTCGGATATGGATGAACCAGAGGAAGCGCTTGCGTTATACGTCCCCAATGCGCCGATCGACTACAGTTCGCAATTCGGCGCCGGCAGCCATAATATACCTGTCGAGGAACATCGAAGGCGAATTCAGGATCTCCTGCCCGGATTCGAGGCCAGATCCCACAAGATTTCAAATTTCCAGATCAAGATCGAAGGCGACACGGCAACATCTCGTTCGAACGTATGGGCTGTGCACGCGCTCGAATCCGAAGCATGGTTTGCTTATGGGATCTATTACCATAACCTAATACGCACGCCTGGTGGTTGGAAAATCAATTATCAAAGGGCCGTCGTTGTTTTTGAGGAGAACAAACTTCTGCAGGAACGCGCTCGCGCGAACGTAGTTGCGAACCGTGAGGCGGCCGAGGCCGCTACCTCCCCTAAGACGTGAATAGGGGCCTAGAAACCCGCGAGGTTATTGTCTTGTCGTCGAATTGACCCCAACGTCGAAGCTGTAAGGCACCCTAAAACCCCCATCACAGCGGATATTTACGGCGTTCAAATAATCGTTCTCGCAGATGTGCAAGGCGAGTTTCGCGTCGAGCATGGGAGTCTGAGTCAAGCCAGGCAGTAATGCGTTAACAAGAACGTTCTGTGTCGCGAAGTCAAGCGCGGCAGAGCGTGTCATACCCACTACTCCATGTTTTGTTGCGGCATACGTGAACATGTTTAGATTGGCGCTATCGCCGGCTCTGGACGCCATGTTAACAATTGATCCGCCTCCAGTTTTCAACATCTCAGGAATCTGATGCTTCATGCATAGCCAGATCGAACGCATGTTGATGTTATTGACCTGCTCCCACTCTTCGTTCGTGCAACTGACCGCGGTCGAATAGCCACCTGGTATGCCGGCATTGTTGAATGCCGCATCCAGAACGCCAAAAAGTTCGACAGTGCGGGCGACCATACCGGCGACAGCGCTCTCCGAAGTGACGTCTGCTTCGATGAATGCGAGCTGCCCGCCGAAACCCCTCAGTGCCTCGGCCAACGCCATGCCCCTTGCGACATCACAATCGGCCATCATAACGGCCGCACCTTCGCGCAAAAGGAGTTCTGTCGCGGCCGCGCCTATTCCTGAGGCCGCGCCGGTTATAAGCACCACTTTGGCTGCCATCAGGCCTTCATTAAAAACAGGCTCCATCGCACGTTTTCTTCATTAAAGCGTCCTTCTGGCTTCATGATTCATGGCAACGACAAGTCCCTCGTTGCGGTCGCTTCCGTGGAGGGGCGGGGCGGCAGAAAATTTCAAGCAGGCTCGCACCACAATGTATGCAATGCTTGCTTTGAAATGTAAAGGGTAGTAGACGACAGTCGCTATTATCGGCTTCGACCGAAGGCGCGGGAGGAAACAGCATGGATAAATTGTCGGGCAAAGTTGCGATCGTCACCGGCGGTGCCTCGGGTATCGGGCGGGAAATTTGTCGTCAATTCGCCGCGGAGGGTTGCGCGGCGCTCGCGATCTTCGACGTGAATGAAGCCGGTGCGCGAGAAACTGTGGCGCTGATTGGCGACACCGCGACCAAATGTTTCGTGCACAAGGTTGATGTTGGTGACCTTGCCAATGTTGACGCGGCGGTAAAACAATTTGTTTCAGAAGCCGGGAACTCTCCCGACATCCTGGTCAACAATGTCGGGTGGGATCTGCCGTTTCTCTTCATCGAAAGCCAGCCAGACTTCTGGGATAAGTTAATCCATGTAAATTACAAGGGCACGCTCAACACGTGTTGGACGGTGCTGAAGCTGATGGTCCAAGCCGGGCGCGGTGGCCGCGTGATCAATTTTGCTTCCGACGCCGGCCGGCTCGGCGCGGGTCACGAAGCGGTTTACTCGGGATGCAAGGCCGCTGTCATCGGATTCACCAAGGCAATCGCGCGAGAACACTCAAAGCACAACATTCTCTGCAACGTTGTTAGCCCGGGTGCTACCAGGACTGCCGGCTACGACAACGTGAAATACAAGCGCGACGACCCAGACAAATTCGAAGAAAAGAACGTTCGGCAAATTCCGCTGCGCCGAATCGGCGAACCGGGGGAGGTTGCGCATATGGTGACTTTTTTTGCATCCGACGACGCGTCCTATATTCAGGGTCAGACGATCAGCGTTTCTGGCGGTGTAACAATGCTGGGCTGACCTAATCTGCCGCCAAGGTCTTCTGGGGAACAACGCCTAGCCAAGTCGGTGTGGCTACAAAGGGAGCGCAAAATGGCCGATACAGTGGATAAAGCTCTGACCGCGCTCAAAGATCGCATAGCGATCCAGGACATCATTTGCGCGGTCACCCTGCATTCCGATCTCGACGAACCCGAGAAGGCGTTGCGCCTATACGTTCCGGGCGCCGTAATTGATTACAGTGCGGTTTCGGGGCCGGACAGCCAGAATATTGCCGTCGAGGATCATCGGCGCAATCTCGCCACCTTTCTGCCGGGTTTTGATAAGCGTCAGCACCAAACGACAAACTTCGAAATTGTGGTGAATGGCGATGAAGCGGCTACACGCGCGCAGGTGCGGGCGATCCATACGATCGGCAGTGAAGTGTGGCTCGCGCATGGCACCTACCATCATCGGCTCGTTCGAACGCCGGACGGCTGGAAGATCACCTATCAGCGCGCTGACTTGGTGCATCAGGAAGGCCAACATCTGGTGCCAATTGCAAAGCAGCGCGTGCTGGAACGCCAGGGCCACGTGGCGTCGGCGGCGTGACGAACAGCCGCTGAGCACATCACCCATGCTAATCGAATTGCGACGATATGCGGTTGCAAATGGGCAGATGCATAAGATGCACGAGCGCATGTCCGCCATGTTGCTGCCGCTGTTTGATGAACATAGTATTCCCAGACCGATCGCGATTTGGGAAAACCAGGAGGCCACTTCTACACTTACCTGGATGGTGCAGTGGCCGAGTTTTGAGATACGCCAGGATGCCTGGGCTCGCTTTGCGCCTATCTTCGCCGCAGCGCGAAGGAAAGAAGGAACGCCCGAGTTTGTCTCGCGAACAACGTTGACTGTTATCGCACCATGGCCGGAATCGACATTCGAATTTCACCGCATGCCTCCCGGATGCGAGACAGCTTGGCACGTGCAGCCCCGCATAGGATTCGGCATCGGTTTCATGGCGGCCTGCCGGGAGACCGCGTTCGACCGCTTTCGCAGTGCGGGTGTTACGCACGTAAACGGCTGCAACCTGCTATTCGGTGCGTTACCGCAAGCTCTGGTTATGCTCAGCTGGCCGAACGAAGTCACGCGCGCAGATGGCATGGCTGCTCTGGCCAAGGAATTTATCGGATCGACGCTCGAAGAAATGCTTCTGGGCGACGAAACGACCTTCGGTCGCCGCGGCGAATGGGAGGATCTGGATCGTGCGTCGTATCTATATCACGATGCCTAGGGACCCCCTACTGCGAAGGTCAGGGCCTTGCGACGACTCCTAAGAGTACGTTACGATAGAGACGCTCTTAGCGCGCAGTTTGAATCGCATCCATTACGTTATCTGCCATGTCGTCACAGGCTACCAGGCCCTCCGCCGCGTCGTAGGCCCGCCAAACATGCGCCGGCATATCATCCGCTGAAAGCAACGTGACAACGCCATCTGCAATAAAGCCAGGCGATTGCTGCTTGAACGACGCACGCACATCTTCAGGTGTCATTGGTGTGTCGACCGCACCGGGGCACAACACGTCAATGCGAACATTTTCGTGCATCAAAGTAGGCGCAAGTGCGCGAGCTAGGCCGAGCACCGCAAATTTTGTTGCTGTGTAGAATGGATCCATTGGCAGTGGCGTCAATGCTGCGCCCGATGCAATGACGATGACACGTGATAGGCCGGGCTGACCCAACAGCGCCATGATACCGAAAGTGACACCGTCAAAATTTACCGCCTTCACACGCGCGTAAGCCGCCTCGTTGAACCAATTTAGTGGCGAATCGAAGATCGGCGCACCCCTTGGGCGGCTCATTACGCCGGCGTTGAGGACTGCGACATCTATTCTTCCATGGCTCGCCACAATTTCACCGGTAACGCGCCGCCAATCCGCAGCCGAAGAAACGTCGAGCTTTCGAAATTCATGCGGGGAACCGAGGGCGCTGAAAACCTTCATACACTCTGCTGCGTCGATATCGAGTCCGACAGCCACCGCGCCGGACGCGACCAGCCGACGCGCACATTCCGCCCCAATGCCGCCGGCGGCACCGGTGACAATAACAACTTTGCCAGCGAGATTTGTGATAGCCAATTTATATCTACCTTGTATTGAAAGAACGCGTAAGTTGTTAATTGATTGAGGCGCGCATGAAGGCGCGTCGCAAGGCATCGTCGCGGTCGGCGTACAAACGCCGGGACACCGCGGCATCCGGTGCATGCCGGTCGAAGCCGTGGTGCGCCGCGGGATAAACATGCAGTTCCATCGGCACGCCAGCTGCAAGTAGGCGTTGCGCGTAGATAAGGTTCTCATCAACAAACAGATCTAGCTCGGCAGTCAGGATCGTGGCTGGCGCCAATCCCGCCAGATCCTTGGCGCGCGCCGGCGCGGCATAGGGCGACACCGTATCGGTTCCCGCCTCGTTGCCAACATAGGCTTTCCATGCGATCTGATTACTGGTGCGATTCCAGAGCTGCGGATCAGTCACGCGTAAACTTGATGGAGTTGTGTTCGCGTCATCGAGCATGGGGTAGATCAGCAACTGGTGGGCCACCTTAAACTCGGCTCGATCCCGAATCAGCAATGCGAGTGCCGCGGTTGCTCCACCACCTGAGCTGGCTCCGCCAATGATAAGTTGATGCGAATTTACACCGAGCTGACTCGCATTCTCATACACCCACTTGGCCACCGCATAACAATCCTCGATTGCTGCGGGGAACTGGTGTTCCGGCGCGCGGCGCCAATCTACCGAAAAAACAGCGCAGCCAACATCGCGCGCAATTCTCTCGCACCACGGATCATCAAGATCGGGTGATGTCAGAACGTAGCCACCACCCTGCACCCAGATGAGCGCGGGAAGAGGCGCTATGCTATTCCGTGGCCGGAACGCGCGAAACCGGGCTTTAGGGTTGTCGCCATGTCCAGGTGCGAAGTGGTCGGCGCGCTCGACTGTGGGATCGGGCGGCGCCGCGGCGAATTTCCTGAAAACCTCAAGCAGCGCCCCGCGGGCCTTCGGCAAATCCGACAAATCAATGACCGGAGTGTTCCTGACGACAGCGTCGAGTTCGGGATCAAGTCGATCTAGGACTGGCATTGCCTCTAAATTCCTGTGAAGTCAATTCGGAAAATGCAAGGTAAGGAAGCGGCGCCAACTATCCTTTTCACCGCTCTTCTATCCAGCAGCATGCCGGTAGGGTGCCCGGATACCAAGGCTTCTACATGTATGCATTTTTTCGCCAGAATGACAAGCCCGGCGACAGCTAGCCGTTGGGCTAATTTGTGCCGCAGAAGCTTGTCAGACTTACGCCGGTTCTAGCGCCGACTTTCGCGACTGTGCGGCCCTCTTTACAACCGTATCGTTCTGATAATCAGACTCTCGCCAACGGCGGAGTATGTCAAAATATTCAAATGCGCCCCCACCATAAGTCTGCATGAATAAAGTGGGACTCGACGAATTACCTTCATTGTTGAAATAGCCGGGGGTGCATTCTTCCTCGAAGTGGGTTCGGTCCTGTGCTTTAGATTGCATCGTCTGAGCCCAGCGGTCTTCGGCATCCTGCGTCACCTCGATCGAGGCGACATCCTCCCGCAACGCGCGCGATATCATTGCCGCCGCCTGGATCGCGTGCTGGCGGGCGAGCCACATATAATTGAAACTCACGCCGGCCTGAAGGATTGTGCCGACTACTTGGAAGTTCG
Organism: Acidobacteriota bacterium; assembly: GCA_903970435.1. Taxonomy (GTDB): domain Bacteria; phylum Pseudomonadota; class Alphaproteobacteria; order Acetobacterales; family Acetobacteraceae; genus CAJCIS01. The sequence continues at coordinate 24,123 of CAJCIS010000025.1, forward strand.
GGAAGCCATGTGTCCATAGGCCGTGGACGGACCTCACTCCGCCCGCCCACTTGTCGGCGAGCGTCTGACCGGTGCGACCTCGGATCGGATAGGTAGCGGTCTTCGGTTCGTACGCGCCCACTTGAAAACCGGATGCCATGATGACGCAGTCCAGGTCATAGTGCTGGCCGTTGGCAACAATGCCGGTTTTGGTGAAGCGCTCAACACCGCGCCCGTCGGTGTCGATCAGCCGGACGCTCGGCTCGTTGAAGCATTCGATGTAGTCGTCGCTATAAAGTGGACGTTTGCAGAACAGATTGTACCAGGCCTTGAGCGAGTCGGCGGTTTTTCGATCCTTCACTACCTTGTCGACACGATCGCGAAGGCTCTGCATCAACTCGTAATCGTACCGTTGAAGTGCCTCAATCGCATCGGCGGGATCGTTTGAGTTCACACCACCTGCAGTCGACTTGAACAATCGGCCAGCAGCACGGGTCCAGCAATCATCGACGAGATCCCGCTCTATCGGTTCGCCGCTCACGGCTGCGTGAAAATTATCCATGCGCTCAACATGCCAACCGGGTATCTGGCTCTTGAACCATGCGACGTCCGTCGGCCGGTTGTTGCGGACATCGACCGCCGCCGGCGTTCTCTGGAATAGATAGGTGCGGTAGGCATACTTCGCCAAATGCGGCATTATCTGGATGCCGGTAGCGCCAGTGCCGATAAGTCCGACCCGCTTGCCTTTGAGTTTGACGAGGTCTCCGTCCGAGTCGCCGCCAGTATATGAAAAATCCCACCGGCTGGGATGAAAAATTCTACCTCTAAAATCCATGATTCCCGGAACGTTTGGAAATTTTGGACGATGCAAATATCCGCTTGTCCCGATCATGAACCGGGTCTTGATCACATCGCCGCGATTCGTGGTAATATGCCAACGGTCGCTAGCCTCGTCCCACGTGGCGCCGGTGATCTTGGTCTGGAATATTGCCTTGCTGTAGAAATCGTAATGGCGCGCAATGGCCCTGGCGTGCTCAAGAATCTCTTTGCCGCTGGAGTATTTCTCCCGCGGCATCGTGCCAACTTCTTCAAGGAGCGGCAGATAGATGTATGACTCGATATCGCAGCGTATGCCCGGATAGCGATTCCAATACCAGACGCCACCGAAATCGCCCGCTTCGTCAATGAAGCGAATATTGGTGACGCCAGCATCGTGCAAATGGGCGGCTGCGAGTTCGGCGGCAAGGCCCGCACCAGTCATGACAACATCAACCTCCTCCGTGATCGCGTCACGGGTGATCCGTTCGATGGCCCATGGGTCGCGATCAAAATCGGGAAAGTATCCGATCGGGTCGATAAAATCCCGGTTGCCGTTGTGCAGACGCTTGTCTCGCTCCTCGATATATTTCTTGTGGAGCATTTTTACGTCGACACTGCTTGAGGCCATTTCCGCTTCCTCTAAATAGCGACGTACTCAAAAAGCCGTACCGAATGGCGGGGAAAGAGAAATCCAACTTACCCTGGCGCACGGTCGTTACATGATCACAGCAAAACTTAGGCCATTGCCGGCAACACCTTATCCATGCCCCACCGGAAGATACGCGAGCGGGTCGGCGACACCCGATAATCCTCCTCCTCGAAGCGAATCCAAATCCGCAGCAAAAACCGGCGGCGCGCGGGGTCCGGATAGTCAACATAACTGGTGCGCGCATGCAGCACCGTGTGGTTATTGAGAAATTGTATGTCGCCGGGCTCAAAATCCATCACGTAGTGGTATTCGGGATTCTGAGCGCAGGAATTGCAGAAATCCAAAGCTTCCAGCTGGAGGGGAGTCAGTTTCACGTCGCCTGTATCCTCGCCTCCCTTGTAGCGATCAATGGAGAAGAAGCAGCTAAGTTTTCCATTGTAATACTCGAAAGCCTTGACTGGCGCTTCAGAACGCTCGTTGGGTGTGCGATGTGGCCCCTCGTTGCGCAAATTGGTATACATCCCCTCATACAAAGGCGCCAGCAGATCTGGCCTTTCCTGTAGGATATGATTGTGCAACGTCACTGAACTGACAATTACGCTTGCACCGCCGGATTGCGCCTTGCGTATGCACAACAAGCCAACTGTATCAGAAAAGTCGGCGTGAAACGGTAGGGGGCCGGGTCGATTGTAGCCGCGGTCTCCAATCGGCTGCCCAGCTTCCAATATTGCCTCCACACGACCCAGACGGTCGCCATGCCGGTTCTGTCCAACCGGAATACCCATATGAACACCGATGCCCCAATATACTTTGGCGATGTCCGCCTCTTCATAGCGGCCGACATCAAGGCCTCGGAGCAGCGCCACGCCGGTGCCCGATTTCAGAATCTCCTTCGCGTGCGACAACTTTGCCCTTACGCGATCCAACGGGAAATCGCCCCAGCCAAACTCGCCCGTCGGAAGTCCAGCTTCGTTTACCGCGCGTACCGCATTTTCTATTTCCGCGAGGTCTTTTCTGTCGAACTCAATTCTCCAGGATCGATCGGTGCCGAGGCTCCGCGCCGTCCATGCACTCGGATCAGTGATCTGATGATCGCAGATCATATTGCTTCCTTCCGCCTTATTTGGCACTTCGCTGGGGATATGGTGGACATTGACAGTCATCGTAGCAGATGGAACTCCACGTCGTTTCGGAAAAAAAGTGGTTCCCTTTTCGAAGAAGGAACCAAAAACTCTTGCTCTACGGACCGGCGCTCCTCACCAGCCGGCCAGGCAAGGCGGCCGTCGCTTTGCCATTTCGATATGTTATATCGCCGCTAACAATCGTGGCGGCGTAGCCATCTGCTGCTTGCGTCAACCGCCGTCCCCCGGCCGGCAGATCATAGACAGGCCGCGGTGCATGCAGGTGAAGGCGGTCGTAATCGATGACGTTAATGTCAGCCTTCATTCCCGGCGAAATCAATCCGCGATCATGCATACCCACGGCACAAGCGCTGCGGCGCGTCAATTCAGCAACGGCCTGGGACAGGCTGATCCGTTCTGCTACTGGCGCATCGCGAGTCCAATGCGCCAACAGGTAAGTCGGAAAACTGCTGTCGCAGACCATGCCGTAATGCGCGCCTCCGTCTCCCAGCCCGATCACCGTGCCAGGATGGGTCATCATTTCGCGCGTGGTCTTGAGATCGCCTTCCAAGAAGTTCGTCGAAGGCCAATAAAGCAGCGCCTTGCCGTCCTGTTCCAGAAGCAGGTCATATGCGAACGCCTTGATCGAGACGCCCTTCGCTGCCGCCTGGGCCGCCAGGGCGCGTTCCGGCTTCGGATCGTAAATCGGTGGATCACCAAGCGGAAACAGGCTCGGTAGCGCTCCCACGATTACATGGTGAAACGGATTACTGCTCTCCGGTTCCTCCGCGAGCAGTTTTTCGCGGAACGTGGCATCCCGCATCGTCCGCACCCGTTCCGGCAGCGGCAGATGGGCTATGGCCTGGTAGCTGGGGTTGAGGCAGAATGGATGAAACGACAGGTCCAAACCGTAGAGTAATCCAATCGGGCGTGGAAAGACTTGTCCCGTAATCGATGCCGACTCCGGTTGCTGGTTTGCCAGGCAATCCAAATAAACCCGCCATCCCGCTGGGGCGAGGCCGGTTTGAACCAGGCTGAAGGATAGCGGTCTGCCGGAGCTTTCCACCAGCCGCCGCATCAGCGCAAACTCATCCTTCGGATCGCCATGAAGGTGTGGCACGATCTGAAATACGCCACGGCCTGCATCGCGAAGGCCGCCCGCCAAACCATGCAGTTCCGCCTCCGCACTATGAACGCTAGGCGCCTGCTCACCTGCCCGGGTGCGGTGCTCCAGGAAGCGCGATGTCGAGACACCGAGCGCACCTGCCCGCACCCCTTCGGCGACGATGGCGTGCATGCGGGCAATATCGTCTTGCGTTGCCGGTTCGCGATTTACGCCGCGTTCGCCCATGGTGAAAACACGGACAGGTGAATGTGGCAGATAAACCGCAAGATCGATATCGAATTGACGGCGCGCCAGAACGTCGAGATATTGGGGAAAGCTTTCCCAGTTCCAGGGCAGGCCCTCGGCCATGACGATTTCGGGAACGTCCTCAACGCCCTCCATAAGGCGAACCAGCGCCTGGCGATCCCCCGGCCGACAGGGCGCGAATCCTACGCCGCAATTTCCGGCGACAACCGTCGTTACGCCGTGGTTAGAGGAGGGCGAAAGCCGATTGTCCCAAGTTGCCTGGCCGTCATAATGGGTGTGAATATCCACAAAGCCCGGTGTCACCAATAGACCATGTGCATCGATTTCCTGCGTCCCGGCGCCGAGCTGCCCGACTTCGCTAATCACGCCGCCGATCACACCGACGTCGGCTTCGTAAGCCTCGAGGCCAGAACCGTCAAGGATCGTTCCGCCACGAATGACGAGGTCAAACTGCGAATCCATCGTCCCTATCCTCTAATCCTCCGCCAGCCGCGACGTGTAGGAGATGTTTTCTCATGTTCCAAACGGGACCTCGTCCGGGCCAAGTTGCGGTTCCTCCTTGGCAACGCGGCGGGGTGTATTTCAGAAGCGCCAGGCGGCCGTAATGCCCACGCTACGGCCAGGGTCATAGTTAACCACGAAGGCGCCGCCTACGACGTTTGCCAACGCCTGGCCGTAGTTTCTTACTAGCGCATTCGTCACGTTGCGAGCAAAGGCGTTCACCGTCCAGTGGTCGTTGATCGTGTAGAAGGCTGTCAAATCTGCTCGAAATACGGGATCCTGGCTATCTTCAGCGAGATTGAAGGCGCTGAAATATGTCTCCCCTTGTCCATACACCCGCCCGCCGACTTCGAGTGTCTGGTCACGCGGAAGGTGGAACGTATAGTACGCGCCCGTGCTGATTGTGTAAGGCGGCGCATTCGTCAGGTAATTTCCAGCCAGATCCAGAGTGCCCAAAGACGGCCGCGACGCATCTATCGTTGAGTATTTTACGAAACGAGCATCCAGGTAAGATGCCGTTAGTTCCAAACGGAGGTCAGGGGTGGGGCGGGCCGCGGCTTCAAGCTCCACACCACGGATTCTCGCAGCGCCGGCGTTCGTCACAAGGCTCGAGTATGTGGAAACCTGATTAACCTGCAGGCCCGAGTAATTATTTGTGAATGCAGAGAGATTGACCGACAAGCGGCGGTCCAGAAGCGAAGCCTTGGCACCAATCTCGATGGTTCGGTCGGTTTCCGGATTGAAAGCGGGCGTGAGCGAACCCGTATTGTAGCCGCCGCCTTTGTAACCCGTCGAATAGGATGCATAGACATTGATGTTATCCGTCACGTCATATCGCGCACCAATTTGATAGGTTGGGCTTCTCCAATCCTTGCTTTGAATGAGTTGCCCGATGAACTTGTTATATTCATTGTCGCCCTTCTCATCGAGGGTCCAGCGAAATCCACCGAACAGATGAAAGGCGGGCGTCACGTCGAATTCGGTGTGCCCGAAGCCGGCATAGGATTGGGTATAGACCCTGCCGCCGAACACAATCGGATTGGTTGCCGGCGGCAGAAGAAGGGTATGAGCGAACCCTTGCTGAGTGGCGTTTTCGTAGTATTCCACGGCACCGATCTGATAGCGCCAGCGGGCCTCTTGGGCAGATTGGTACAGAAGCTCATTGAATGTCTGTACGGCATGATCGGAAAACCCGAGGCTGCCGAAATTTAATTGAGTGGCATCTTGGTCAACGTTGAAATACGATCGGCTTTGGGTGACGGCATCAATGACTTGCAACGTGCCGGAGCCAAGCTGCACCGTGGAATGAAGCGCTACGTTCAGGAATTGCCGTTGGGAAATGCCCTGGTTGGCTTCCGCCTCCCACTTGTGCGGGTCCGCGGTGACACCGCCCAGCAGGATGGCCGGCAGAATGGGTCCGTCCGGACTGTCGGGCGGCATCCCCGCATACGATGTGTCTGGCCCGTTATCGTGGCTGTGGACAAAGTCTATACTCAGACGCGTGCTAAAAATATCGCTCGGTTTCCATTCCAGTTGCACCCGCATCGCCTGGGCGTTCTCGTTGTTAAGGTTGGACGGTCCAGTTGGATTTAGATTCTTGAAATAGCCTTCGTTGTAATTTTCCTGAACCGCCAGTCTGCCGAACAGCGTGCCGTCATCATTCAACTTGCCGTTTATGAAATCCGATGTTCCGAATACTGTTGGACCGCCGCCGACAGTTACCGAAGTGCCGGCATCAAAATTGGGAGTTGGCGGATTAGGAATAATATTGACGACGCCGCCTGTCGCATTGTGCCCGAACAGTGTCCCCTGCGGCCCGCGGAGCACTTCCACGCGCTGCACATCCAGGAGATCTCCGAATCCAAAATAGGGCCGCGCAATGTACACGTCATCTAGATGTATCGGAACGGCAGATTCCGCACCCAAATCGGTCAGGTTCTCGCCGGCGCCGCGGACAAAGATGTGCGCCTCCTGATATGTCGAGGCGAAGCTGACGTTCGGCGTTATCGTTGCAATGTCTTGAATATTATAGAGCTGCTTTTTCGCAAGCGTCGCGCCGGAGATCGCGGTTACCGATACTGGAACTTTTCGGATGAGTGCTGCGCGCCGTTGTGACGTCACCACGATCTGCTCCACGCCCCCGGAATTACGGGCTCCGGTTTGCGCCTTAGGGGGGGCTGCCACGTCCGCGGGCGCTTGCGCATGAAGCAGACTTGCCCCACCGGATGCTGCCAGCGCCGTCGTTCCGATCAGTGCAAATCGCAGCGACCGGCGTGCCGATTGTGTCAAGGCGCGAAGCATATCCGTTACCCCCCATGTGGCGTCTTAGATCGCGCCAACCTGCAATGATTAACCTTGCCACGAATGATCGGGGCAGATTGCATACAAAGCGACTACTACCAAACAATCGCAAGTGCAACCCATGTAGCAAGCTTTTTTTCTGAATTGTTCGACATCGCGTGACAGGTGAAATCAACACGTTATACCGAATCTGGCGACATGGTACGCGCGCGGCCTGGGCTCCGCCATGCGGTGGCCCTCGCGTGCCATTTCTAAAGCTCGCTTTCGTATCAGCCCGCTAAAGGAGCCGTCAGGTTTGTATACGGAGCCGCGCCGGGCCTCCTCTTCGAAAAAACTGCCTTCGCTGACGATAGCAGGGTCAAGTTTATCGCCGACAATACCTATTGCCGCCAAAGCGGCGGCACGAGCTCAGGCGATGATATGTCGTTCACGATCCACTTTCCCATGCGCCGCAGCGGCTCCAGTCCGTCATGCGCGTTCGAATTCATGGTTGACATCGCGCATGCATAGCCCAACGACACGATTCGCTGAGCGCCGTACAGGGGCAGAATATTGATGAGTTTGTCCTTCAATGATTCAGGAAATATACCAACGGTCTGGGTATAGGCGTTCACGGTCGCCAACACTTCGTCGAGCGAATCTACAGGCACAATGTTTATTGTGCGATCCGTCAGAGCGGTTGCGAAATTTACCGGTTCGGGCAGTTGAGAGACGATCACCGCACCTTCGCCGTCGCGGCCGCCGATAACGTGAAACCATTCGTCATCGAGCCTAAGTGCGTCGACGAGATCAGCCAGGTCGCGATTGTATTTTTTCGGCTTTGTGCTGACCGATGCGGGCAGATGAAGCAATTCATCGTAAACCTGCTGCCCCAGCGCATTCGCCTTCGCGAGCCCGGCTTCATCAGTGCCGGTCACCACATAGACAACGCGTGCGTTTGCGCAGGCATTCTGGTTTGTCGCACCCGCATCGGTGGCAATACGAATTGCCGCATCGCGCACCGCTTCCTCATTGTCGAACGCCTCGGCGCCGACAATGCTGGTGCTGTTCTTCGGATCGAGCGAAATCAGTTCCAGCCCCGGCTGAATATAACGCGTGACGTGCTTGATCGACGCAAAGCCGCCCCACGCGATGATCTTCTCGACGTTCTGCGGCAAATAGAGTTTTTCCTCGAAAGCCACATTGCCGCCGCGCCAATAGGCGACGGAAAGATGCCTGGTCAGCGGATGGTTCGGTGCCATTTCGCACATCGTTTTGGCGATGGCCCAGGCCGTGAACGGATCATTCGATGGTGCTTTGATGATGGCATCACTGCGCATAAGTGCATTGCGAATAATCGTGATTGCCGAAACGACAAGCGCGTTGCCGGGCACGATGTGCACGCAACGCGCGCCGAAGCAGCGAACCGCAACGGTGGCGCCTGATACCATGGTGGTGGGAACCCACCCTTCAAGAAAGGCGATGCCGATTGATTTTTCTGCCACCTCGATCAGATTATCTCGTCGGAACAATTGCGGAAGGGTGGCAAATGCAGCATCCACCAACGGCGGTGTCTGCGGTGAGGTGTGGTAACTCAGCACGCGCGCCTGCTGCATGTGCCGGTTCACCGACACTTCGAGCTGCATGCCAAGCTCGACGAGATAGTCGAGGATATCGTCGAACGAAAGTGCGTATAGATCGGCTAATCTTCCCGGATCACGCAGTGTGAGCAGATCGACGTATTTCTCAGGATCGGGCGCCCGAAACGTAAAATCCTCGCCGCGTCCCGACACCTCCACAAGGTTGTCCGACACTTCCTTGCCGCGCACAATCAAACTCATGACGGGTATATCGATCGAGCTCTCGGTCAGCGCCATGGTTCTCTCCCGCGAAGCATCAATGACTGGGTGGGCTGGCGAAACGCATTTCGTTCCTGAGGATGGGCATTGCGCGGTTAGGCCCGCATTTCCACCAGATAATTCAGCGCTTCCTCGTGCGCGTCAGCAACCGAGGCGCACGATATCTTGTCGTCCCCGCCGCGCTTTTCGGTGAATCGCGTAATCTTGCGGTCGAGATGGGGTGACAGCCGGCCGCAACTGCACTTCGTTGTCCATTCGACGGTAATTTCGTCGCCGGTGACAAATCCGCCCCAATGACTCTCCGCGAGCAGGTCGTAGAACGCCGCACGTCCGGTCTGGCTCCCCGTTCGCGGCAAAATCTCGCCCGTTTCCGGATCGAGAACAAACAGCACGTTTGTCGGCTCGAGGTGGTGGCGCCCGTGGCTGCACATCAGACTCGGGCTCTGCACTTCGGTCATACCATATAGAAAACTCAAATTCTGCACGCCCAGGAAGCGCTTGGCCTTATCTTCCCAATCGTCCGCTACCGCCACACCCTTTGTCCCGCCGGCCGCCAGAATAATGGAATCAGGCGCGAACACACCTTGCAATCCGCGCGCCAGCCCTGCATCGGCGATCGTTTCAAGCGCGCTCCAGGGCGCCTGCATGTGAATGCGCCGGCCACTCAGTTCGCGCACCACACGATCATAGAACGCCTGCATGTCGGAGCCCGACCGGCGCTGCACCGCCTCGAATTCGGCCTTCCGTGTCAGCAGGGCGGGACTGACATCAAGCCTGTCGACCATGCCCTTCTGCTGTGCCGCGCGCATGCGCCCGGCAAGAAACATGATATCCGCGCTGACACTGCCAGGGTATAGCGCATAGCAAAGCGTCTCGTCGCCCTGGCACAGATACTTGACCTGATAATCGGCGTAGCGTGCCCAACCGGTCGCCCCTTTGCGATAGTTCGGCAGAACCACCGCCATGGGCTCAAATGAAACGGAATCTGGCCGCGCGGCGTCGCAGCTATCGAATAAATCCGCCATGTTGCCGCGGAACTGGCGATCGGTTTCGTCACGTGTCTGTGGCAGAAACGACATCGTGCCGCTCGTGCCGGAAGAATAACGCAATTCCAGCGGCGTCTCGCGGTCGAGGGTTTCGATCCATTCATCAATCGTCTGGCACCGCGCGACGTCCACCGCGGCGAGATCGACAGTCACCAGCTTGTCGAGCCACTGCGTAAGTTGCGTGAACCGCCCCTTTTCCAGCAGCGATACGGGATAAGATTTGTATACCGTATGTTTGAACAGAATAGGCACCACGTCATCGAGCGCGCCAATCCGGGAAATGCCGACATCGTTCGCCAGCTTTTTCAACATCGGAATCCGCTCATGCAACTGGCCGAAGCGCTGTTGCAATGCCGAAAGCTGGATCGATTCTATGAGAGCCGGGTCTTCTCCGTGCCCTCGCCCCGCCATGCCATCCTTTGTGCCGATGGGATCGTCCAGCAGCGCCGCGGCAAGATCCTCGACGCGTGCCGGCGGCGCTTCCACCATATCATGCGGACTCATTGACGTTTTCCCCAGCCAGACCGCCTTTGGGAGGTCTGCGGAGAATGTATGCACTTTTTCGCCGCCTGTCCAGACCCTATCTTGTGCAGCATGGCGTGCGGAGGAAGGAAGCAGTTCTTTTCTGAAGAAAAGAACCAAAAGACTTTTATCTATGCGCTTGCACAGCGCTGGGGCCATGGCCGACAAGTCGGGGATTGCGTCAAAAAGCAAAAGTCTTTTGGTTCTTTTCTTCAGAAAAGAACTGCTTCCTTCGTCTACCCACCCGCAGGCACGCAGACGGCTTGCGTCGCCGCCACCGTTGCAAACATCGGCAGGATGTTCTCCACCGAGAAAGAATGCCATGCCGGATTTGGCGCGGCGCAGATATCCTCCAGCACGGTCACCGCCAAACCGGCATCGTCGGCCGCTCGCGCGGTGCTCTCAACCACCAGGTTAGTAACAACGCCGCCAATCACGATGTTGCCGATACGCCGTGCGAAAAGCCAGTTCATCAAACCCGTGTTGTAGAACGGATTGACGCATTGCTTTGTCACCACGAGCTCATCGGCGAGCGGCTGAAGGGTGGCGGGAAATTCGGTGCCCCAGGTTCCCACCACGGCTGCCTTGTTTTCCTTCAGTTTCTTGATCCGCGGCGCGACGCTCAGCGCATCGCTGTAATCGGGACGAAATCCCAGGCGCACGAAAACCACCGGCCGGCCGGCCGCTCTGGCCCAGTTCAGGGCCCGGGATGCGTTGCCCAATACGTCCCGCTCGGCGACAATCTTCGCCAGTCCGCCGGAGCCAATCTTGCCACTCGGGTCAACCATCTCATTCTGCAAGTCCAGCAGAAGCAATGCGGTGTTCTGCGTCACGATAATGCCTCCAAGGTTAGTCGGACCAAATTCCGCCGTTTACATCGAGTATTTCACCGGTGATGTAAGAACTTCCCGCGGCAGCCAGAAACGCAACCGCGTCGGCAACTTCCTCGGGCCGGCCCATGCGGCCCGCGGGAATCAGGGCCCGCAGATTTTCCGGGAATGTGCGCGTCATACCCGAAATAATCGGGCCGGGCGCCACTGCATTCACGGTGATGCCGAAGCGGGCGAACTCGCGGGCCAAATATAGGGTCAGCATGTGCACACCGGCTTTCGAGACGCCGTAGGCGACGTTGCCCGAGCTCTCCTGTTCGGACGGGTCCAGCCAGGGCCTTGCGTTGCCACCATTCTTTCCCAGCACCGAACCGATATTGATGATGCGGCCGCCGTGCTGTTTCATCGGCCCGAGCGCCGCCTGGCAGCAGATGAAGACGCCTCGCAAATTGATGCTCATGACGCGGTCCCATTCCGGCGCCTCCAATTCGGCGGCCGAACCGAACGAGGTGACACCGGCGGCGTTTACCAGAATCGCCAGGCCACCGAGCGCGCGCACCGCCTGTTCGATCGCATGCCTTGTTTCGCCGGCGTCAGCGAGATCGGCGGAAAATTCGAACGCACGGCGCCCGGCGGACTGAATTGCTGCGACGGCGGCAGGGGCCGGCGTTCGGTCAATCAGTGCGACATCACAGCTTCCGGCTGCGAGTCTTGCGGCAATGGCACCCCCAATCGCCCCGCTGCCGCCGGAAACAATCGCCGTCGTACCGGCCAAAGTCATCGAAGGAAGGATGTTCTTTTCTGAAGCAAGGAACCAAAAGACTTTTGCTCCTGCGCCTGCACAAAGGTTCGGGCCTTGGCTGACAAGTACGGGATTGCACCAACAGTAAAAGTCTTTTGGTTCTTTTCTTCAGAAAAGAACATCCTTCCTTGCCAAACCTTCGATTTCATTTTTTGCCCGCTTTCCGCCCGACGGCCCCTCGACGTCCGCCTCGCTAAGGTCTAAAATGTATGCAGTCAAGGGCGCGCCGCATCGCCCGGCCTTTTTCGTGGCGGCGGAACACAGGAGCGCGCGGTGAAAGGCATCGTCATTACGGGAAATCGCACCGTTCAGCTCGCGCATTTCGAGGATCCGGCGCCCGGGCCGGGCGAGGTGGTGGTCGCCATCCAGGCTTCGGGCATGTGCGGCACCGACTTGCACCGCTTCCGCGCCGCACCGGAAAGCGGGCCCGCCATCATCGCGGGCCATGAACCGGCCGGCACCGTCGTCGCGGTCGGGCCGGGCGTTTCCCCGGCCATGGCGCGCGAAGGTGCGCGCATGATGATACATCACTATCACGGCTGTACAATTTGTAACGAATGCCGCACCGGCTGGCCGCAAATGTGCACCGGGGGCGTCATGCATCTTTATGGAAGGAACGCGCACGGGTCGCACGCGCCCTTCATGAAGGTCCCCGCCGACACGCTCATTCCGCTCGACGAGCGCCTGAGCTTTGCGGCCGGTGCCGCGATCGGATGCGGCACCGGCACCGCCTGGGGCGCGCTGGAACGGATGCAACTCACCGGGCGCAATACGGTCGCGATTTTCGGCCAAGGCCCTGTCGGCGCCTCTGCGACCCTGCTGGCCGCAGCCCAGGGGGCCCGCGTCATCGCGCTCGACGTCGCGCCGAACCGGCTGGAGGCCGCGACGGCTTTCGGCGCCTGGCAGACGATCGATCCGCGCGACACCGACGCGGTCGCCCGGATCCGGGACCTCACCCAGGGCAAGGGCGTCGACATGGCGCTCGAGACATCGGGAAATGATACCGCGTGCGCACAGACGCTCGCGTGCCTGCGGCCATGGGGGGTGGCCTGCTTCGTCGGTGTCGGCGCCCGCGTGACATTCGACGTCTATGAAGTCTTGCGAAAGCAGCTGACGATTCTCACATCGTGGACAATGTCCTTCACCGGCCAGAGGGCATGCGCCGCGTTCGTTGCCGAACGCGGCCTCAATCTCGACGCGCTCTTCACGGATCGCTGGCCGTTGCAGGATGCGCAGCGTGCTTTTCTCGAATTCGACAAGCAGGAACGGGGCAAGGGTGTCTTCGTGCCGGCATGATGCTGGCAGGATCGGGCGTGGAAACGTCCCGCACGCGGGTTGCCGCGCCGCCAATGCCCGTGCGCCGAGGCGCCTTGCAGACCGGCGGCGCCGGTCCCGGCCGCCCAAACCTCACACGATCGGATGAAGGGCCCCCTTCCGGGAAGCGCGTGGTTATGATTTTGTCCAATTCAACACTGGCGAAAACCGGAGCGATCTGCGATAGGTTGAGCATGCCCAAGCCCACGCAAGCCATGCCAACCGCGCTCGTCCGGCAGCATATGGTGGTCGACCGATTGCGGGAAATGATCCTGTCCGGTGAACTCGCCGGCGGCGACCGGCTGCTGGAAATACAGCTGAGCGACCAGCTCGAGGTGTCGCGCACGCCGATACGCGAAGCGCTCATCGTGCTCGCGGAAGATGGGCTTGTCGAATATCGCCCGAACCGCGGGTATGTCGTCCGCACCTTCACCCTCTCGTACATCATGGACGCCTACGTGGTGCGCGAGGCGCTGGAAGGCGTTGCCTGCCGGCTTGCCGCGGAACGCGGCATCGATGACGAAACGTTCGACAAGATCAGCGCCCTGTTGCAAGAAAGCGATCATATCCTGGCGACGAAGGGCCTCAGCCGGGATGTCCGGGCGCCGTTGCGTGAAGTGAACGACAAGTTTCACCGATTCATTGTCGAGGCGTCGGGCAACATGGCGCTGGGCCAGGCGCTCAGTATCGCAACCAACATCCCCTATTCCTCCAGCCGGGTCGCGCACTGGTATGAGGAGGGCGACGTTGAAGGGCTGTTTCAGCTCCGCACGCTGCACGCGCAGCATCACGCCATCCTGCACGCGATACGCGCGAAGGAAGGGTACAGGGCGGAGATTCTGATGCGAAGCCACATTGCGGGCACCGCGGAGGGAATTCGCAAACGCCTTTCGCCGGAACAGAATGATGATGCGAACGCCACGCGCGGCAGGTTGAAGCTTATGCGCGCGTAAGGAAGTATTTCTTTTTTGAAAAAAAGAAACAAAAAACTTTTACTCTTGGGCTCGCAGAAAGGTTGCGGATTTATCCGAGAAGGCCAGGGATTGCATCAAGAGAAAAGTCTTTTGGTTCTTTTCTTCAGAAAAGAACGGCTTTTTTTCTCAGCCGCGAACGACCACAGAGGCTGCATCCATGTTTGCTCCAAAGGTCGCAAAACCCTGCGCAACGACCCCCGATCGTCAGGGCCGCAAACCGCAACCCGCGTCAGCGATGCCCAGGGCAACCTTGCAAGGGGAAAACCCTGGCCTCGCATGGAATTTCAGCAGGATCCCCTTATTTCCGCCTGACCAGGCAGTCCGCCCGCGGATAGCTTCCCCGGTTTCTTCCTGGCCTGGCGTCCTGCAGTCGAAGCTCGAAATTGGGCGCGTCGACGATCCGCTGGAACACAATGCAGACCGCGTCGCCGACCGGGTGATGCGCATGCGCGACAATGAGCTTCCCGGCACCGCTGCGCCAACGCTGGTCCGCCGGCAATGCGCCGGTTGCCAGGATGACGAGGCCGGCACGGTCCGCAGGCAACAAGCTGGCGGACAGGTGGGTGGCGGCGCGGCACCGGCGCGTGTGGCGGAGGTTCTCCGCACGGGCGGCCGCCCGCTCGGCGCGCCGGAGCGCGCCTTTTTCGAACCGCGCTTTGGCCATGATTTTTCAGGAGTCCGCGTCCACGACGACGCCGTCGCCGACCGCTCGGCACGGGAGATCGGCGCCCGCGCCTGGGCCGCGGGTTCCCGGATTGCGTTTGCCCACGGGGCATTCGCCCCCGGTGATCCGCAGGGGCGGCGCCTCCTGGCCCATGAATTGGCGCACGTTGTCCAGCAGGATGGCGGCGGCGCGATTGATAGCGCCGCGACGATCCGCAGGGCCTGCGGCCCGGAGGCTATTGGTTCGCCGGCCGGGTGCGGCGCAGGCGACAAAGCCTTTGTCGACGGCGCCGTGTTCCGTTTCAGTGTGAATTGCGACGACTGGACGGGCGGCGCGGATGCCGGGCTGCTCGATTACGCGCAGACTATTCCGGCGGCCTCGACCATCGAGATTCACGGCTACGCGAGCGTCGACGGACCCGAAGCGTTCAATTCCAATCTTGCTTGCGCACGCGCTCTGAAGGCGAAATCGTGGCTGATGGCGGCAGGGATTGCGGAAAGCCGCATGACGCACTTGGTCAATCACGGAGCCACCGCCGGGAACGCCGCCGATCGGCGAAGCGTCGTGATCCGGCCGGTGGGTGCCGCTCCCGCGCCGGCGCCAGACATAACCAGCGCTAGCACGCCCAAAACCGACACGCCCAAAACCGACACGCCCAAGACCGACACGCCCAAGACGGATACACCCAAAACCGACACGCCCAAGACCGATACACCGGCACCATCGGCGGCCGACCCGGCGAAACCGGACGCGGGCAAGCCGCCGGCCAGCCCGGGCGGCACGCAGGTCAGCCTGCAAGCCGGCGTCGGCGACGTATCGCACTATTATACCACGCCCGCCGGCCCGCACGACGCGCTGCACGAGTGGTTGTTTCAGGCCATGGCCGCCTACACCCGACAGTACCATGCCGACAAGAAAAGTGGTCAGGAACGCCAGTTATTCGCGCAGGTTCAGTACAGTATGACGACCAAGCAATGGACCGTGGTCGGCGGCTTCCAGGAGTCATTCGTCATCGCGTTGCCGGCGAACCTGCAGCTAAGCTTTTGGGGTCAACTCACGGCCGGAAGCAACGTCAGTGCCGGCGCACCGCAGGTGGCGCTCAGCGTTGGCACGCAATTCACCTGGCAGCCCAAAGACTGGTTCACCCTGGGTGCGCAACTCGGGATTGGCCCCACCGTGCAATCGGGCACTCCCAATTCAATTGACAGGGGCGCGCTGTTTTTCTTGCAGATTCAGAAATGACCAACGTATATTCGTGTGCCGGAAGCCAACTCGCTGTACCGCTTGGCGACTCCGGGGAGGAGCCTTAATGTTTGCTCCAAAGACTTGTAATCGGCAGACCAATCCATTCGAAGGTTCGACCAGCAGACTAGCATCTCGCCGCCCGGCGCTTGTGCGGAATCGACCCGGCCACGAACCTGTCGGCCATGCGCTGTCCCTTCAACCCGCGGTCGAAAATCGGGCAACGCAACGGCTTCCGCCGCAAGCGTTAAGATCGGGGGGGCATGCGCCAGGCAATGACAACGAGCACCCGGCCGCCAGAGCGCGCGCAACCGCCGGAAGCAAGCCACGCGGGGCCCTGTGGGATTTCGGCAAGATTTCAATATTTCCACCGGAACGACACGCCCAGCATGGTTTCCCGGCGCCTTCCGGTGGCGGCCAACCAACGCTTACCCAGCTTGCAGCCGGCGACAAAGTTGTTGCAGCGGAAGGCGCCGTGCTTGGCGGAAATGGTGACAAAGGCGGGGCGGCGCCTCAAGGTCAGGCTAAGGTTTTGGGTGGGGATGCAACCACCATTTCGACAACGGAGCTGTCTGCTCCCAATTGGACGGACAACGGTCAATTCAAATGGTGGGTCAGCTGGAATACGAACGGCACTAACGGTTGGATCGTTCAGAAAATCACCAACACTTATTCAGGGAAGCTTGCGAATGGCTCGCCTATCACGAACGCCAGCGTGGGCGTGACGCCTTCTTACTACGAAGCGTGGCAGGTTGGCGCCGATGGAAACATAACCGGAAGCTTGGGGGCAACTGGGAACCGCGATCGCTGGGAGCGCCCGTCTCTCGGCGCAGGATCAGCGGGAAACTGGTCGATGAGCGGTTTAGTCCACTGGACTGCTAAGGATCCCGCGAGTTCCGGTTTCACATCGGGTGGTGTCGCTAACGCGGGCTCGCTCCTCTCATCGGTGAGTGCGCCAGCCGGTATTGGCGCGCCGCTGCTCTCTCGGGCAGCAAACGGCGCGTGGGCGTCCAACGGCGAGCCGCTCCTGCCTGGGTGTTTTACGTCTTGAAAATGCAAACTCGCTGCGGCCGGAACGCTAGCAAATCCGCCCCGAGGCTCATGTCGACGAATTGAGCATCGTTGCCTGCGACGGTGAAATTTAACGCTCACCCAATGTTGATAAGTCGCACACGGGAGGGGCGAATTAATGGCAAGTTGTAAACGCGAGTTCGACGGCGTTCTCTGCGCTGCGGCAAGCGGCGACTTCGCGCGCTATCACCCGCAGCGGGTTATAGAGGCCGTCAACGCGCTTCTTCCGCTCGGAAAAAATCGCGCTTTGGAGGTCATCGATTGTTATTTGGCCGGGCAAGACCTGACAGTCGATCCGAACGAGGGGTTGTTTTTGGTTCTGCGTGTCTTGTTCGAGGTTCCGCTCGATCCGGGCTACCAGCCGAGGATGCGCCTCGGTGGGACGTCTCTGCAAGCCCCGCTTGCGCTGCGATCGTTACCTCACTTTCCGCTCGTTCTTATCGATGACTGGCCGCTTATGCTTGTCTCCGGCTTTACGCTTGGAGGCGACGCCGAGCCGGTTACTGAGCACCTTCGATACTTTCGATCTGACGGCACTCTGCGAGCGAAGCGGCTTTCACCGTCCCATTCCGAGCGAGGCGTGCTCGACGAATTTAAAATGATTTATCATCGCGCCTACGGCACGCCACCTACCAACCAGATGCTTGCGTTGATCGAGGCGCAACTGGCGTCGGGTCTTTAATACCCGTGTTGAGACTGATTCTTCGAAGAAGACCAGGGGGTTTCACCCCCTGGACCCCCGACCGGCGTGCCGCCGGCGTCTCAAGCGCTGCGCGGCACGGGGGTCCAGGAGCAGAGCCCCTGGCCTTCCTTCCTGCCTCAATGCGGCAGCGAAGCGCCCACGGCCTCGGTTGCCGTGGCGGCGATCGCGTCAGGCTCTTCCCAAACGATCGGGTCCGGCCGGCGCGCCAATGCCTGCCC
>CAJCIS010000026.1 GCA_903970435.1 Acidobacteriota bacterium
GTTTCGAATTTTCTGTTGTGGCAGTCCGCGTATGCGGAGTTTTTGTTTCCTGAGGTGTTATGGCCGGATTTCTCGCAGGTGCATTTCGACAGTGCGTTGGCGGATTTTGCGCAGCGGGAACGGCGCTATGGGGCGCGCCCAGACAGATGAAGAAGCAGGCCTTCTTCTTCTAATGGCCAAAGCCCCCTCCCCCTGGCGCGACCTCCTCCCCCGCCTCGCCAGCGCCCTCGCCCTCGGCCCCCTCGTCCTCGGCGCCGCCTGGCAGGGCGGTCTCTGGTGGCAAGCCCTGGCCGCCCTCGCCGCCACCGTCGCCATCGTCGAATGGGCGCTGCTCAACGGCCTCAAGCAAACCAGCTCCCCCTTCGCCATTACCATCGTCGCCGTCCCGGCGGCCGAAGCCGCCTACCTCGCCACCGGCCTGCCCTGGGCGCCGGCCCTGGTGGTGCTCGCAATCGCCAACGGCCTGGCCTGGTGGCGCCGCGTGCTGGGGCTCGGCGTCGTCTATGTCGGCGTCGGCTGGGTGTGCATGCTGCTGCTGCGCGAACGCACCGGCGGATTGCCCAACCTGATATTCCTGCTGCTGGTCGTATGGGCGAACGATATCGGCGCCTATGCCGCCGGCCGCCTGATCGGCGGCCGCCGCATGGCGCCGCGGCTCTCGCCCGGCAAGACCTGGGCCGGCGCCGGCGGCGGCTTGGTGTGCGCAGTCTTCGCCGGCCTCGGCGTCGCCCTGTGGTACGGCACCAGCCAGGCCGGCCAATTCCGCGCCGAAGGGCTCGCCACCCTGTTCGCCGTGCTCGCCCAGGCGGGGGACCTGCTGGAAAGTGCCATGAAGCGCCGGTTCGGACGCAAGGATTCGGGCGGGATCATTCCCGGCCACGGCGGCGTTCTCGATCGCATCGACGGGCTGCTGGCCGCGGCCCCCGCCGCCCTGGCGTGGCAGATCTTCTGGCAGGGAGCCACGATGTGGCAGTGAAAACGGTCAGCATGAAGTCTGTTACGATTCTGGGCAGCACCGGCAGCATCGGGGTCAGCACCGTCGATCTGTTGGCCGCAGCCCCCGAGCGGTTTCGCGTGCTCGCCCTCGTCGGCAACAGTAACGCGGCCCGGCTCGCGGCCCAGGCGCGCCGGCTAAACGCCGAATGGGCGGTGTGCGCCGACGCCGCGCAGCACGCCGACCTCCAGGCCGCCCTGGCCGGCACCGCCACCCGCGTGGAATGCGGGCCCGACGCCGTGCTCGCCGCCGCGCGGCTCGGCGCCGACTACACCATGGCGGCGATTACCGGCGTGGCGGGCCTCGCCTCCACCCTGGCCGCCGCCGAAGGCGGCCGCACCGTCGCCCTGGCCAACAAGGAAGCGCTGGTCTCGGCCGGCGATGTCATGCTGCGCGCCGTCGCCGCCGCCGGCGCCACGCTGCTGCCGGTCGACTCCGAGCACAATGCGATCTTCCAGGCCAAGGCCGGCAACCCGGAACGCGGCGTGGAGAAAATCACGCTCACCGCCAGCGGCGGCCCGTTCCGCCTTGCGACCCACGAGGAAATGGAACGCGCCGCACCCGAGGCCGCGTTGCGCCACCCGGTCTGGAGCATGGGCGCCAAAATCAGCATCGATTCGGCGACCCTGTTCAACAAGGGCCTCGAGGTCATCGAGGCGGCGCGGCTGTTCGGCCTGACCTCGGCGCAGATCGATGTTCTGGTGCATCCGCAATCGATCGTTCACGGCATGGTGCATTTTTCCGACGGCAGCATTCTGGCCCAGCTCGGCGCGCCCGACATGCGCATTCCCATCGCGCACACGCTGGGGTGGCCCGAGCGGCTGCTGACGCACGCCCCGCGGCTGGATCTGGCGCAGGCGCGCACCCTGGAGTTTCTGCCGCCCGACGAAGCCAAATTCCCCGCGCTCCGCCTGGCCCGCCAGGCCTTGCAAGACGGTGCCGGCGCCCCAACGATACTGAATGCCGCCAACGAAGTGGCCGTGGCATCGTTCCTCGCGCGGCGCATAGGCTTCCTCGACATCGCATCGATGGTGGCCTCGGTGCTGGACCGCATGGGAAGGCGCCCGGCCGACACGCTGGAGCAGGTCCTGGCGCTGGATGAGGAGGCGCGGCGCTGCGCCGAAGCAATGGAGTTGTCGCGCGCGGCGTGATAGGGAAGGACGTATTTCTTTTTTGAAAAAAAGAAACAAAAAACTTTTGTCTTATCGCTGTTGGCGGGGCAAATGCCATGACCCAGCCGGAACACGCGGTTCGGGCGAGCGGAAGGGTTTTAGAGCGGAATGAACCACCTTATTCACCTCGCCCACACGGCGGCCAGTTTCGCCCTGGTGCTCGGCGTTCTGGTGTCCGTGCACGAGTTCGGCCACTACCTGGCCGCGCGCTGGTGCGGCGTGCATGTCGAGGTGTTTTCGCTCGGTTTCGGGCCCGCGCTGAAAAGCTGGGTGGACCGGCGCGGCACCGAATGGCGCATATCCATCCTGCCCCTCGGCGGTTACGTCCGCATGCACGGCATGACGCCGGACGCGGCGGCGGAGGCGGAAGCCGCCGGCACGCCGTATCGGCCGGCCGACGCCTATATCGAAAAGCCGGTGGCGAGC
>CAJCIS010000027.1 GCA_903970435.1 Acidobacteriota bacterium
AAAAAGAAACAAAAGACTTTCGATCATGGCTAGCCCGACAAATCGATACGACATCAAAATAGTAAAAGTTTTTTGGTTCTTTTTTTCAAAAAAGAACCGCTTCCTTCCTAGCACAACCCAAGCGGGCCGGCGACTCACAAAACGCGTCGCCGGCCCGCCAGACGATCAGGGGTTACGGCGCGGGCTGGAGCAGTTGGCGTCATTCTCCTCGGTCAGTGACCCGGCGGAGAAATAGATGCCCGACGAGTCGAAATAGTCGAACGTGGCGTTGGACAACGTGTTGTCGCCGACTTTGCCGTCCGCGGTGAGGTAGCCGCCGCCGTCGACATAGCCGGCCAGGTGAATCGTTTTCTTGAACACCACCCACGTGCCTTGCGTGTCCGGGTAATCGGTATCCACCCAGGTGCCGCTGTAGTTATAGCCTTGATATTGGTCGGTTCGCGTGAGTTGAAAACAATGCTGGAAATTGCCCTCCGGGTAGGTAAAGGTCGCCAGGTAATAACCCGGATAACCGGCCAGCGCCGGGGCGGCGCCCAGGGTCATGGCAGCGGTCAAGCCGGCAGTCGCAAGCAGAGCGGCAGCTGATGATTTCATGTGAGTGTGTCCCATTGGGGGCTTCTTAACCCCAGGTTTCCCCCCTGGTGACACGATACGCCACCGTTTCCGCCTTGGAAATGGGACGCGCGCAATTGTTACCTCCATAATTGTTACCTCCATACCGGCAAGGCCAGCCGGAAGGATGCCACGCCCCACCCCTTGGCGGCGCCCATCCGCCGGCCGGGCGGTCCTCCACCCGGCCGGATGGCGCCCACCGCCGGCTGCACACACACCCAAGGAAGTGCTAGTTTTCCTGAAACAGACTATATACCTATTTAGGGCGATCGTGCTACACACCGCCCAACCCCAATCCCGGGTCCGCCGCCGGGTGCCCGCACATGCAAGACGCGCCCACCTTGTCACGCACCACCCGCCAAAAACCGCCTCTCACCGGGCCGCGCGGGCCGCGCAATAAATCCGTAACCGGAAAGGGTTGCGAGCCGGCAACCCTTTCCGTAATAGCAACGATGCCGCGGCACTAGAGCATTATCAGCCTGACTGGAATCGTGCCTATCGAGCCGGCGGCCTGAGAGTCCGTCCCAAAAGTAGGTCAGCAAAAACAAAGGCTTAAGGAAGCACGTTCTTTTCTGAAGAAAAGAACCAAAAGACTTTTATCTTTTGATGCAATCCCAACGTTCCGTCCATCGCCTCGACCTTTCCGCAGGCGCAGGAACAAAAGTCTTTTGGTTCTTTTCTTCAGAAAAGAACGTCCTTCTTCCCGGACAGACACTGAGGGCTGATGAAAATGTCGCTCAAACAAAGAGCTGGAGCGGCCTGACGGAGGCTGCCGATTTTCCAGTCAGACTGAAGCCGCTCTAACGTTACGTAAGCCGCTCACACGCCCCCATTGACTCGCCATTCCCCACTGAACTAGTAGGATATGCATGACGGCAGACATCCCGCATCGGCCGCATCGGCCGCATCGGCCGCAACGGCGCGCGCATGCGGTTCGATCGTGGCCGGAATGAACAGCCTGGGAGTTCGGTGAATTGTCGGATTTCATCTTGGATTTGAGCCGCAAACCGCTATCGAAGCGCCGCGTCTTGCTGCGCAGCGCGGCCCTGGCCGCCCTGCTCGCCTCGATCGGCCCGGCGTACGCGCAGCCGGTTCCCTATCAGGGCAAAGTCGGCCGCACATTGGCGGAATCCAGGGAATGGTGGCCGGAGCCGGTCCACCCGCCGGCCGGCTCTCCCAACGTCGTGTGGATTTTGCTCGACGACGTGGGCTTTGGCGCCTCCAGTGCATTCGGCGGCGGCATCAGGACGCCGACGATGGATCAGCTCGCGCAGCAGGGCCTGCGCTATACCAACTTCCACACCACCGCGATTTGCGCGCCGACGCGGTCCGCATTGCTGACCGGAAGAAACAGCTCGTCCGTCCATGAGGCGGGATTTTCGCACACCGTCCTCTCGGCCGGATTTCCAGGCTGGGACGGACGCATACCATCGGAAGACGGAACAATTGCCGAAATCCTCCGCGCTGACGGCTATAATACCTTCGCGGTCGGCAAATACGGCCTCACACCCGATGAAGAGGCAACCGACGCCGGCCCCTTCGACCATTGGCCGACGGGCAAGGGCTTCGACCATTTCTTCGGCTTTCTCAGCTCCCAGACCGATCAATACAAGCCCGACCTGGTGGAAGACCAGGGCCGCGTGAAGCCGGACGGGAGGCACCTGAACGAGCAGATCACCGACAAGGCCATCAGCTATATCGACCGCCAGGAAAAGGTAGCGCGCGGCAAGCCCTTCTTCCTGTATTACGCACCCGGCGCCACGCACGCGCCGCACCAGGTCGCCGCGGTGTGGAGCGATCCATACAAGGGCAAATTCGATGAAGGCTGGGACGCCTATCGCGAAAAAGTCTTCGCCCGGCAAAAGCAACTGGGAATCATCCCCGCCAATGCCGTGCTGCCCGATCGCAATCCGGACATCAAGGCCTGGACCGCGCTCTCGCCCCAGGAGCGCAAGCTCTATGCGCGTTTCATGGAAGTCTATGCCGGCTATCTGACCTATACCGACCATGAAATCGGTCTCCTGGTCGACCATCTCAAGAAGATCCACCAGTTCGACAATACGCTGTTCTTCGTCATCATCGGCGATAATGGCGCCAGCAAGGAAGGCACCTTGAACGGCGACATCGATCGCAGCCTCGTCGCCAAGCCGCTGAGCGAGCAGGACAACATCAAATATAACCTCGCCAAGATCAACGAAATCGGCACCCCCGACGCCACCGAGGGTAATTATCCGCTGGGCTGGGCGCAGGCGGCCAACACACCGTTCCGCTTCTGGAAATCGGACGCCAACAGCGAGGGCGGCACGCGCAATCCGCTGATCATTCTGTATCCGCAGCGGATCAAACAGGGCGGCGCGATCCGTACCCAGTACGGTCACGTCATCGATATTCTGCCCACGACGCTGGATATTCTGGGCCTAAAGGCACCGGAGGCCATCCGGGAAATCCACCAGCAACCGGTGCAAGGCACGTCGCTGGCCTATACGATCGATGACGCCGCCGCGCCGTCGCGCCACCGCGTGCAATATTATTACATCTTCGGGTCCCGCGCGATCTACCAGGACGGATGGAAAGCGTCGCTGGCTTACCCCAACAACCATGTCAACGGCCTCACCACCACCAACAAGCCGTTCGATGAGAATGGCTGGCAGCTGTACAACCTGAACGATGACTACACGGAGCGCCTCGATCTGGCCCAGAAATACCCGGACAAGCTCACCCAGCTGCGCGCCCTGTTCGAGCAGCAGGCGCAGAGCCATCAATTGTACCCGCTGATTACCTGGGACGATGTTTGGAGCGGCAGGATCCACCGCACCAAGAACAGCAAGTCGATCCAGGAAGAGTTCGAGATGGTGACGAAGCACGCAAGCTCAAACTGAAGACAGGAAGCAGTTCCTTTGTCCGTTGCCGTTGACACGTAACAGATAAAAGTTTTTTGGTTCTTTTTTTCAAAAAAGAACTGCTTTCTTCCTGTCTCGCGGGCCAATCAACCGCAAGCGCCGGCGCGGGCAAGCAGAAAGGCTGCTTCCCGCGCGTTGCGGGTGAGCTTCGCCGCCGCCTCGAATTCCGCGCGGGCCTCCGCCAGCCGGCCGCACCGAAATAGAAAATCGCCCCGCGCCGCCGGCAACGGCGCGTAGTTGCGCAGGGCCGCGGCGCCGGCAATTCCGCCCAGCAGAACCAGGCCCGTTTCGGGTCCGAACGCCATACTGTGCGCAATGGCGCGATTGAGTTCGACCACCGGCGAGGGCATCACCGCGCGCAGCCGGTCGTACAGCGCGGCGATGCGCGGCCAGTCGGTATCCGCCGCGCGGCGCGCGCGCGCATGGCAGGCCGCAAGCGCGGCTTGCAACGCATACGGACCCTCTCCCCCCAGCGCTTCGGCGCGGGCCAGCGCGGCAAGGCCGCGGCGGATCAACAGCTGGTCCCAGCGGGCGCGGTTCTGCTCGGTCAGCGGCACAAGGGCACCGTCCGGCCCAATGCGCGCCGGCAGCCGCGACGCCTGAATTTCCATCAACGCCAGCAGGCCGAACACTTCCGCCGTTCCGGAGTCGTCATCGGGCATCAGCCGCGCCAGCATGCGGCCCAGCCGTTGCGCCTCCCGGCACAGGCCGGGCCGGATCAGGTCGTCACCCGAAGTGGCCGCATAGCCTTCGTTGAAGATGAGATAGACGACCTCCAGCACCGAGGGCAGCCGCGCCGCCCGCGCGGCGCCCCGCGGCACCTCGAAGCCGAGCCCGGCCTTGCCGATCGTCTGCTTTGCGCGAACGATACGCTGCGCAATCGTCGCCTCGCTCGCCAGGAACGCCCGCGCGATCTCGTCCGTCGTCAGGCCGCCGATGACGCGCAGCGTGAGCGCCGTGCGGGCGTTGGCCGAAAGCACGGGGTGGCAGGCCGTGAAGATCAGGCCCAGCAATTCGTCGCCAAGATCGTCGTTCATGGCCAGTTCGATCGTTTCGGCCGTGTCGTCGAATGCGCCGTCGAGCTCGCGCGCGATTTCGCCATGGACGCGTGCGCGCACCTTGTCGCGACGGATCGCATCGATGCCGCGGCGTTTGGCCGTTGTCATCAGCCAGGCGCCCGGATTGGCCGGAACGCCGGTCCTGGGCCACTCGGAAAGGGCAACGACCAGGGCGTCCTGCGCCAGTTCCTCGGCACCGTCGATCGTGCGCACCAGCCGGGCCAGGCCGGCGATCAGCCTGGCCCGTTCAATGCGAAAGGTCGCTTCAATCGCCTGGCGCGTTTCGCCTGCACCCATGCCGCCTTGTCGGCCAGCCGCATCGCAGAGGCAAGCGGCGCTACCGCATCACAAGACCTTCTCTGCAAACGTTTCGTCGGTCGGTTGCCATTCGAACAGCGGCCGGATTTCGATCTCGCTCCGCCCCGACGCGGGCGCGGGCCAGCGCTTTGCCCAGGCGATCGCCTCGTCCATGTCCTTGACCTCCCACACCGAGTAGCCGGCGATCAGTTCGCGGGTTTCGGCGAACGGCCCGTCGATGACCGTGAGCCTGCCGCCCTCGAATGCCATCCGCTTGCCGTGCGAAGAGTTCAAAAGGCCGGCTCCGTCGACGAGGACGATGCCGGCCTCTTCCATGGCCTCGCCATATTTGTGCATCGCCTCCATCGCCTCGGGTGTGGGCGGCGTGCCCTTTTCGGTGTCCTCGGTCGCCTTTACGATCACCATCACACGCATCGTCTATCTCCTTGATTGAGCCTGCCTCGATGGCCTGCATTCGAACGACGAGCGGGGATTTGGAAAATCGACATCGTCGAGGGTCAAAGGAAGCCGTTCTTGTTTGAAAAGAAGAACCAAAAAACTTTTGACCTTCAGATTATCAGCCCGCCCGGGTGTTCACCGCCCATTGCGCATCGAACGCGCGCTTGTAGGCGGGCCGCGCTTCGCCGCGGGCGACATAGGCGGCAAGATCCGGGAATTCGTCCAGAAGGCCCGATATGCGCAACCTCAACAGCACCGACACCATCATCAGGTCGCCGGCGCTGAACCCGCCATCGAGCCAGTCGGCGTCGCCCAGGCGGGTGGACAGGGGGCGTAGCCGGCCACGGATGCGATCCCGTACCAGCGGCAGGCGCTCCTGGGTCCAGGGCTTATCGCCTTCCACGATCCTGGCGGTTACCAGGTCAAGGATCGGTGGTTCCACCGTGCTGAGCGCGGCGAACATCCATGTGATCGCGCGCGCCCGGGCATTGGCGTCCTGCGGCAGCAGGCCCGCATGGCGCTCCGCAATGTGGAACACAATCGATCCGGTCTCGAACAAAGCGAGATCGCCGTCCTCATAGGTGGGAATTTGGCCGAACGGATGCAGCGCCAGATGCGCGGGTTCCTTCATTGCCGTGAACGAAACGAGACGCACCGCGTAAGGCTGGCCCACTTCTTCCAGCGCCCAGCGCACGCGCGTATCGCGCGCCAGACCGCGGCCGCCGTCGGGCGACCGCTCGAAGGCGGTAATGGTAACGGTCATGGCAGGTCATCCATTTCGTACAGCGGCCGGATTTCGATCTCGCTTGGCCCCGGCATGGGATTGGGGCAGCGTTTCACCCAGGCGACCGCCTCGTCCATGTCCTTGACCTCCCACACCCAGAAGCCGGCGACCAACTCGCGGGCTTCGGCGAAGGGCCCGTCGATGACGGTGCGGCCGGCCCCGTCGAACGCAATCCGCTTGCCCTGCGAGGATGGCTTAAGCCCGTGCCCCTCGACGAGGATGAGGCCGGCCTTCGCGAGTGCCTCATTATAACTGCCCATCGCCGCCATGATGGCGGGCGTGGCGACATGGCCCTGTTCGGCATAATCGGTGGACTTCACGAACACCACCACACGCATCGTTCTGTCTCCTTGTGAGGGCCGCCCGCCGGCCTTGTACCGGAACGACGATCCGGATTTGCGCAAATCGACACCGCCCCGAAAATTTTTCCGGCGGTTGCGGCGCAAATACACGGAAAGCAATCGTGTATTAAACGTACTACGTTTGACGGACGTTGTATCGCGTGATAGTCAGCCCATTATCTTGGCGATGGCGTACCCTCGAAAGGTGAATCGATGAGTCTTTCCCCTGCCCCGCAACCGATCCGCCGTCGGGCAGCGCTGTCCGGCGCCGGCTGTGTATTCGCGCTGCCGGCGCTGCCGGCGCTGGCCGCCGGCCGGCGCGGGACGGACATCGGCCTCGCCGAGGATGCGGCGATCTGGGGACTGCCGCTGGTGCGCACCGGCCGCTACCTCGCACGCGCCAAGGCGCGCGGGCTCGAGGTCAACCGGTTCTACCTGAACCAGGACCTCGCGACACCTTCGCTGAAGCTGGCGGGACCGAACGTCGATACGATTTACGGCTTCGCCTGGCTCGACCTGTCGGCGGGGCCGGTGGCGGTGCAGGTGCCCGATGGCGGCGACCGCTATTATTCCGTGCAGTTTATTGACGCTTACGAAACGATCCTGGGATATGCCGGCAACAGCGCCACCAGCGCGGGACCGGGGCTTTATGTGGTGACCGGGCCGGATTGGATCGGAACGTTGCCGAAGGGCGCCAAACGCGTCGCCTCGCCCACCACGCTCGTGCTGGCGCTGACGCGAACCCTGGTGAAGGGCGCGGCCGACTTGCCGGCGGCGCAGGCGCTGCAAACTTCCTATGCGTTGGCCCCGCTTTCCGCCTATCCGTCAGGGCTGCAACGCGGCATCGTGTTGCACGACGCGCTCAGCGTGTTTCCGACGTTGAAGGTGCAGGGCGACGGCGCGGCTTTTTTTGCCGAATTGGACGCGCTGGTCCGGCGCTACCCACCGCTTGGGGAGGAGGCGTCCGCGTTCCGGAAACTCGCGCCGCTTCATCTGGGGGACGGATTCGAGGTCCACACGACATTGTCGGCGGACGACCAGCAGCAGGCGTTGAACGGCGCCCTGGCGCGCATAAAGGCCGTGCATGTCACCGACATGGATGATGGCTGGCGGGTGAACTACCATATACGGCGCTTCAACGCCGACCCGTTGGTGCGGGCGGCGCTGAACACCATTGGACCCGGCGCGCATATCGCCGAGGAGGCGCTGTATTTCGCGGCGACAACGGATAGCGCCGGCGCGCCGCTGGAGGGAAGCCACGTTTATACCATCACCTTCCCGAAAAACGGATTGCCGCCAGCCAAGTCATTCTGGTCTTTGATCCTTTATGACGGCGGCGACCTGTTGCTGGTACCTAACAAGCTGAACCGCTACACGATCAACGACCGCACGCCCGATCTGGTGTATGACGCGACCGGCGCATTGCGGATCGTCATTTCAAAGACTGAACCTGCCGGCCGGGCAAACTGGTTGCCGCCGCCGGCCGGCCCGTTCGTCCTGATCCTGCGCACATACGAGCCCGACGCGTCGCTTCTTTCGGGAAACTACAAGGTGCCGCCTGTGGTGCGCCAAGAGTAAAAGTTTTTTGGTTCTTTTTTTCAAAAAAGAACGGCTTCCTTAACTTTTGCTTAAACGATGCCGCACCAACGTCACCTGCGTAATCCATTTTTTCCAGCCTGCCAGCACGGCGCGCGACCCGGCACCGAATTCGCATCGATCTCGTCGCCATGCCACGCCCGCTGCACGATGAAATTCGCCGCATGAACTTCATCCACAAAGAACGTGCCGGCGCCGCGCGCGGGGCGGTCGGCGACGTTGCAGAATGCGGTGGGGGGGAGAATGAGCGCGGCAGCGACGACAGAAAGGAAGGAAGTATTTCTTTTTTGAAAAAAAGAAACAAAAAACTCCCGCGATTTTGCGTTCAACGGCGCCACTTTCCTAACCACCCGGGGGGCTTGTAGGACGGGAACATGGCCACCGGGAAGCTGGAACCGATTTACGATCCCGGCGACCTTGGGCCGTTCGGACAGCCCTACCTCGTCATCCGCCTTTCAACGCAGCCATCCGAGCCGCCCGGCTGGCTGTGCCGCGCACCCTGCCCCGTCATCGGCATCGGCCACAGCGACCGGACAGATCCCTTTGCCGCGGCCTGCGATACGATCGTGCCGGACGAAGCGGCCGCGGCACCCCTCCTGCGCGCCATCGCGCGGGCGCCCATCGCGGCGACCACCCTCGTGCAGGTGCTGCGCGCCACCCGTGCACTTCCGCTGCACCAGGCGCTCACGCTCGAAAGCTTCGCCTACGCCACCCTGCAGAACGGCGTGGAAAACCGCGCCTGGCGTACGACCCAACCCCAGCGCGCCCCCGCCGCCGCGCAGCCCGGCCCGCCGCTGCTCATCGAGCGCGACGGACCGATCCTCGCCCTCACCCTCAACCGCCCCGCCACCCACAACAGTATCGACATCGAACTTCGCGACGCGCTGACCGAGGCCCTGCGGCTCGCAACCGCGGACCCGGACATCACCCGCATCAACCTCAGCGCCATCGGCAGGTGCTTCTCGGCCGGGGGCGCCCTGCATGAATTCGGCACGGCGCCGGACCAGGCGACCGCCCACGCCGTGCGGGTGGTGCGCGGCCCGGCCTTCGCGCTCGCACCTGTCGCGGCAAGGGTACACGTGCTGGTCCATGGCGCCTGCATTGGCGCCGGGGCCGAATTGGCGGCACTATGCGGCCACGTCGCCGCCCATCCACGCACGTTCTTTCAGTTGCCGGAACTCCGCATGGGGCTGATCCCCGGCTCCGGCGGTACTGCCGGATTCGTGCGGCGGATCGGCCGCCATCGCACCACGTGGCTGGTCCTGTCCGGCCGCCGCCTCAGCGCGCGCGACGCCCTCGCCTGGGGCCTCATCGATGAAATCAGGGCGCAACCTATCTAAACCGTAACGCGCATCCTTTCGGCATTGCGGCATACGTCACACACCCTAGATTGCCGCCGTCATCGGAACCCTCGCGCGAAAAAATGTCCCCCGCATGAATGTCCGCCGCCACGGCGCCCTGCTGCTCGCCTGCGCGCTCGCGGCCTGCGGGGTCGGCCCCACCTATCACCGGCCGAAGCTGGACATCCCCACCGCTTACACCGCGCCGCAACCGGTGCCGGCGCCTACGCCGCCGCCGCCCGACTGGTGGCGCGGCTTCGGCGCGCCCGACCTGAACCGCCTGATTGCGCTGGCGGAACAGGGCAGCCCGGATATTCAGGCCGCGATCGCCCGGGTTGTTCAGGCCGACCAGGCCACCCGCGTCGCCGGCAGCCCGCTGCTGCCCGGAATTACCGGCACGGCGACGCAGAGCTACCAGCGCACCGGCAACAGCAGCAGCAGCAGCCTACTCGCCGGACTGCCCGCCGGCTTCACGCTGAATGAGCCGCATTACACCGAGACCCGCACGTACAGCGCTGAGCTCAACGCCAGCTACGAGGTCGATTTCTGGGGCATGAACCGCGACGCCTTCCGCGCGGCGCAGGCGGCTTCACTGGCCAGCCGGTACGACCAGCAGACGGTGCGGCTCACCACCCTCAGCGCCATCGCCACCACCTATTTCCAGGCGCTGAGCTACCGCGAGCGGCTGGCCATCGCGCAGCACAATCTCACCGCCGCCGCGCACATTCTGGACGCCTATCGGGCCGAGCTGCAATACGGCACCGCCGACGCCCTGGATGTCAGCCAGCAGGAGGCGTTGGTCGCCGGCTACCGCGCGCAGCTTCCGGCGTTCGAGAGCGACTACCGCCAGCAGGTGATTGCCCTTGCGATCCTGGTCGGTATTCCGCCGGAGCGCATAACACTGGGCCCCGCGCGGCTGCTGGATCTGAAACTTCCGCCCGTCACCCCCGGCATACCCGCGGACATACTGCGCCGCCGCCCGGACGTGGCGAACGCCGAGGCGCAACTGGTATCGCAGAACCAGACGGTGCGGCAGGATTTCGCCAATTTCTTTCCGAGCCTGACGCTGACGGCCAGCGGCGGCGTCTCCAGCCTGGCGCTGTCCACCATCACCGGCCCCGGCACCGTGGTGGCCAGCCTGATCAGTCAGCTGACCCAGACTATTTTCGACAACGGCCTGAAATCCGGCACGTTGGGCGAGGCGAAGGGCCGTTACCGCGAGCTCGCCGCCGACTACGTGAAGGCTGTGCTGCAGGCGCTGAGCGACGTGGAGACCGCGCTGACGCAGCAAAGTTTCGACGCCAACCAGGAGTCGCTGGAATCGGAAGCGGTCAGAACGGCGCAGCGTTCCGCCGACATCGTCAGAGCGCAATTGCAGGTAGGCACCGTCAACATCGTAACGGTGTTGAACACCGAAACCACGTTGTTCAACGACCAGGACACCCTGGCCCAGGTCCGCCTCTCGAGGTTTTTAGCTCTGGTGTCATTGTACAAAGCGCTGGGCGGCGGCTGGGAGCTTCCAACATGAAAAAGTTTTTTGTTTCTTTTTTTCAAGAAAGAAATATTTCGTCTTCCTTACGTGGGTCCGCCACATGAAACGGTTCTTCATGGCAGTCGCCATAGGACTGGCCGTCATCATTGGCCTGGCGACCTGGCGCACCCATCAGAAGCACGCCAGGGACGCCGCCCAGGAAGCGCAAAAAGAGGCGCTGGTGCCCGTCATGACCGCCCGCGCCACCGTGGCCGACGTCCCCGAATATGTAGACGGCATCGGCACCGTGCAGCCCTTGGCCACGGTCAACATCCGCCCGATGGTGGACGGCCCCCTGGTATCGGTGAGGTTTCACGAAGGCCAGGACGTGCACGCCGGCGATGT
>CAJCIS010000028.1 GCA_903970435.1 Acidobacteriota bacterium
TGGCTCGGGCAGGAGAACACCGCGCAATTGCCGGCCGAGGTGCTGGTGCCGTTTCGCGATCGGGTGCAGCTTCTGGCGGGCGGCGGCGGCACGCGGCGCATGTTCGTCCATGGCCTGGGGGATGCCACGCCATCGGCAACCTTGGTTGGTATGCAGGAGCGCGGATTCGAGGCGGTCGATCTGGGCAATTTGTCACCGCTGGGGCAAATGGCGGCGTTCGCGCGGGCGGCGTGGGTGGTGGGCGCGACCGGGGCGGACCTGGCGGGGCTGGCGTTCTGCGCCGCGGGCACGCGGGTGATCGAACTTGCGGACGCCGCGCGGTTTTTGCCTTCGGCCTGGCTGGTGGCGGGGAAGATTGGGCTTAATTCGGCTTTGCTGCGTTGGCGGGGGGATTGGGAGAGATTCGATGACCTGGCGATT
Source organism: Acidobacteriota bacterium (assembly GCA_903970435.1). GTDB lineage: Bacteria > Pseudomonadota > Alphaproteobacteria > Acetobacterales > Acetobacteraceae > CAJCIS01. Next base: position 421 of record CAJCIS010000028.1, read on the forward strand.
ATGTTGGGGAATCGGGACGTTTAGACAGAGGGAAGGAAGTATTTCTTTTTTGAAAAAAAGCAACAAAAAACTTTTGCCATGAGGGGGGACCAACTCAGGTTGTTTTCGCCTGCCGCGTTGCGCAATCGGGGGGCTCTGCTTGGCGTGCTGCTGCGGTATTTGCCGCCGGCGGGGCTCGTGCTGGAAATCGCCAGCGGCAGCGGCGAGCACGTGGCTCATTTCGCTGCCGCATTGCCGGAATTGCGCTGGCAGCCAACCGATCCGATGGCGGAACACCGTGCCAGCATCGATGCCTGGGCCGCGGATCTTGCCAACGTGCTGCCGGCGCTCCCGCTGGATGCCGCCGCTGCGCCCTGGCCAATCGCGCACGCGGACGCGGTGCTGTGCATCAACATGATCCATATTGCGCCGTGGGAAGCGGCCGAGGGGCTTTTCGCGGGGGCTTCGCGCGTCCTCCCGCCGGGCGGGCTGCTGGCGCTGTACGGTCCGTACCGGCGTGCAGGCCGGCCGATGGAGCCGGGCAACGCCGCATTCGACGCCGACCTGCGCAGCCGCAACCCGGCCTGGGGGCTCCGTGAGGTGGAAGCGGTCGCGGAACTGGCCGGCAGGTCGGGTTTCGCGACACCGGAGATCGTTGTGATGCCGGTTGATAATTTGATGTTGCTGTTTCGCGCAGGCGAAGCATGATTTCCGGCGGATTTCATCCGGGCTACGGATTGTTGGTGTATCAACTGTAAGAGCAAAAGTTTTTTGGTTCTTTTTTTCAAAAAAGAACGGCCTTCCTCGCCTTCCTTTGGGCCACTTCTTCGCCTACACCCTGCCCCATGACGACGAAGCGGCGCGCCCTCATTACAGGCATTACCGGACAGGATGGTGCCTATCTTTCGCAGCTCCTGCTCGACGAGGGCTACGAGGTGTTCGGCGTCATGCGGCGTTCGGCGTCGGCCGAGGTCATCGGCGAGCGGTTGCGCTGGCTGGGTATTGCCGAGCGGGTGCGGCTGATCGGCGCCAACCTGATCGATCTGCCGAGCCTGCTCGACGCCATGGCCGAGGCCAGGCCGGACGAGGTGTATAATCTCGGCGCGCAGAGTTTTGTGAAGACGTCGTGGCAGCAGCCTTATGTCACGACCGATGTCACCGCCGGCGGCGTGCTCAATATGCTGGAGGCGGTGCGGCGTGCCGCACCCAAGGCGCGGTTCTACCAGGCGTCGTCATCCGAAATGTACGGCGGCTCGAAAATCTCTCCGCAAAACGAGGACACGCCGTTCTATCCGCGCAGCCCCTATGCGGTGGCGAAACTGTATGGCCACTGGATTACGGTGAATTACCGGGAAAGTTTCGGCATGCATGCCAGCAGCGGCATTCTGTTCAATCACGAAAGTCCGTTGCGCGGCATAGAGTTCGTCACCCGCAAGGTGACCGACGCGGTGGCCCGGATCAAGCTCGGCCTGGCGCGCGAATTGCGCATGGGCAACATGGAGCCGATGCGTGACTGGGGTCATGCACGCGATTATGTGCGGGCCATGTGGCTGATGCTGCAACAGGACAAGCCCGCCGATTATGTCGTCGCCACCGGCCGGACGACCTCGGTGCAGGATATGTGCGCCATGGCGTTTGCCCACGCGGGGCTGAACTGGCGCGACCATGTCGTGGTCGATCCGGCTTTGTTCCGGCCCGCCGAGGTCGACCGTCTGCAGGGCGACGCCAGCCGCGCGCGGACCGTGCTCGGCTGGGTGCCGAAAATCTCGCTGGAGGCGATGATCGGGGAAATGGTCGACGCCGACATCGAGCGCCTGCGCGCGCGCAGGGCGGCCGGGTGAGACAAGGCGGGGGGCTTTGCCCCGCTGCGCGGCACAAGAATTTTGTGCCGCGCAGCGCTTGTGGCGCCGGCGGCACGCCGGTCACGCGTCTGCGTGCTGCGCACGACTTGGGTCCAGGGGGTGAAACCCTCTGGCCTTCCTTGGTATGACACCCGCGCGGGTACTGATCACCGGCGCCGCGGGCTTCGTCGGCCGGCATTTCCTGGCCGCCGCCCGCGACGCCTGGCCGGACGCGGCGATTACCGGCGCCGCGCGTGTCGCCGACCTGCCGCCGGACGGCTTGCCGCACACCGACGCGGTGGTGCCGATGGACCTGCTGGACCAGGGCAGTATCGCGGCCGTGGTGCGGGATATGCGGCCCGACGCGTGCGTTCATCTGGCGGCCTTCTCCGACGTGGCGGCATCGTTCGGCGCGGGCGACGCGGTGTGGCGCGCCAATGTGGAGGGTACGCGCACGCTGGCGGCGGCGATCCTCTTGCATGTGCCGGCGTGCGTGCTGGTCCATGCCGGGAGTGCCGATTGCTACGGTCTCAGTTTCCAGTCCGGGCTGACATTGGACGAATCCGCGGCGCTGCGGCCGGCCAACCCCTATGCGGCGTCGAAAGCCGCGGTCGATGTGGCGCTGGGCGAAATGGCGCTGCGCGGCCTGCGCGTCGTGCGGCTGCGTCCGGTCAACCATGTGGGGCCGGGGCAGTCGCCGCGCTTTGCGGTGGCGGCTTTCGCCCGGCAGGTCGCCCTGGTGGCGGCCGGGCGGCAGGCGCCGGTGATCACCACCGGCGCGCTGGACCGCTGGCGCGACTTCCTCGACGTGGCCGATGTGTGCGCCGCCTATGTCCGGGTGGTAGACTGCGCCGAGTCGTTGCCGGTGGGCGCGGTGTTCAACCTCGCGAGCGGCATGCCGCGGCGGCTGGGCGACGTGCTGGCCGATCTTCTGGCGGCGGCTTGTGTGGAGGCGACGATCGAGGAAACGGCCGCGGCGCTGCGCCCGGTGGACGTGGTGCGCGTGCGTTGCGCGGCGGATGCGGCGCGGGCGGCGCTGGGCTGGGCGCCAAAGGTGATGTGGGCGCAAACCCTGGCCGGGACGCTGGCATACTGGCGGGACGTGGCCGCCGATGAGACGGCGGCGCGGGCGTGACCCAGGCGCTCGACGAACTGGTTGCCGGCTACCGGCGCTTCCGCGGCAGCACCTGGCCGGACCGGCGGCTGCTGCTGGAGGACCTGGCCGCGCGCGGACAACGACCGCTCGCGGTGGTGATTGCGTGCGCCGATAGCCGGCTCGACCCGTCCGCCATCTTCGACGCGGCCCCGGGGGCCCTGTTCGTGGTGCGAAATGTCGCCAACCTGGTGCCGCCCTACCAGCCGGACGCGGCGTATCACGGCACCAGCGCGGCGCTGGAATTCGCGGTGAAAGGGCTGGGCATCTCCACCATCATGGTGATGGGCCACGCGCAGTGCGGCGGCGTGCAGGCGCTGATGGCCGACGAGGCGGGCGCGCTCACCGATTTCGTCATGCCGTGGATGCAGATTGCGGCGCGGGCCCGCGCGCGGGTCAGGCAAACCGGCGCCACGGCGGCCGAGCGGCAGACGATGTGCGAGCATGAGACGGTGAAGGTCTCGCTGGAGAACCTGATGACGTTTCCCTGGGTGGCCGCCGCCGTGTTGGACGGGCGGTTGCGGCTGCAAGGCGCCTATTACGGAATCGCCACGGGCGTGCTGGAGTTTCTGGGCCCGGACGGGGTCTTTCAGCCGCTGTTGTAGGCCGGGTGCTCAAAAGAAAGGGGGAGCCGGTTTCCCGGCCCCCCTTAGTTTACCATGCTCTACAACCTGGGGCTGTGGGCAGGTTTCAGCCTGGCACTGCCGAGGGGCGCAGTTCGGAGGTGCGACCGTTAACAACCTGCCCACAACCCATTAATTGCACCTAAAGTTGTGCCATGCAAGAAGTTTTTCGCGCATAGGTTGTAAAAAGGTTTTGGGAGTCGGAGGACGGAAGGAAGCAGTTCTTTTTTGAAAAAAAGAACCAAAAAACTTTTGGCTGTTGGCTTACGCTGTCGAATTTGGATGGGACGCGTACCGTGAATTTTAAAGGAGAACTGCTTCCTGATGCAGCCGCGCGGCGATTCGGGTGGCCAGCGTTTCCAGGCTGTAGGGCTTCTGCACCAGATCGAGCGTTTCCGGCCATTCGGCCAGCACCTGGCGGTCGCTGTAGCCGGTGGCGAACATGATTTTCAGGTCGGCCCGCAGGCCGCGCGCGGCGCGGGCGACGGCGACGCCGTTCAGGCCGCCGGGCATCATGACGTCGGTGAACAGAAAATCGACGTGGCCGCCGCGGTCCAGGGCGGCGAGCGCCGCGTTGCCGTCGGCCGCCTCGATGACCCGGTAGCCGCGCTGGCGCAGGCCGTCGGCCACGGTTTGGCGCAGCAAGGTATCGTCCTCCACCAGCAGCACGGTTTCGCCGTGGCCATTGACGCAGGGTACGGGCGCGCCGGGCGCCTTTTGGACGTCGCAATAGGCGGCGCGCGGCAGCAGCAGTTCCACCGTGGTGCCGAGGCCCGGCGTGCTGTCGAGCCGCACCGCGCCGCCGCTTTGGGTGGCGAAGCCGTAGGTTTGCGACAGGCCGAGCCCGGTGCCGGCGCCGGTCGCCTTGGTGGTGAAGAAGGGCTCGAAGGCGCGGGCCAGCACGTCCGGCGTCATGCCGTGCCCGGTGTCGGTGACCGATATGCCGACGAAATCGCCGGCCGCGAGGTGATCCTGGCCGAGCGCGGCGATGTCGGCCGCCGCCAGGGTGTAGTTGGCAAAGCGCACCGATATCTCGCCCGGCCGCGGGCTCCCCGGGCGTGGGCTTTCCGACCGGTCGCGCCGGCTGTCGCCGGCGATGGCGTCGCGTGCGTTGATGACGAGGTTCACGAGCGCGACCTCGAGCTGGTTCTGGTCGGCCAGCACCGGCCATTGCGCGGCGCTGGGCGCGGGCAGGGTGAGGGTGATGTGCGCGCCGGCGGTGCGCTGCAACAGGTCGCGGATGCCCATCAGGATTTCCGCCGGCACCAGCGATTCGGGCGACAGGCGCTGGCGGCGGGAGAAGGATAACAGTTGGCTGGTCAGCCGGGCGGCGCGCTGCGCGCCTTCCAGGGCGTTGCGCGTCAGGCGCTCGCCGCGGGCATCGAGACCGCTCTGCCGCGCCAGCATTTCCAGCGAGCCCATGATGGTGGTGAGCAAATTGTTGAAATCATGTGCAATGCCGCCGGTGAGCTGGCCGACCGCCTCCATCTTCTGCGATTGGCGCAGGCGTTCCTCGCTGGCGCGCAGGGCCGCCTCGGCGCGCTTGCGGCTGGTGACGTCGGTGAGCGCCACGAGGATGCGTTCGAGGCGGCCGAGGCTGTCATGCTCGAGCTCGTAGGTCGCCTCGACGTCGCGGATTTCGCCGTCGCCGCGCCAGATGCGGCGTTCGGTGCGCCGTTCGCCGCCGCCGGCACGCAGCGCCTGGAGGTGGTCTTCCGCGACATCGCCCTGCTCGGGGACGTAGAAGTCGCGCATCTTGCGGCCGATGACGTCCTGGCGGTGATAGCAGAACAGGTCCAGCCAGCGGTCGCTGACTTCCAGCAAGGTGCCGTCGCGGTCCATGGCGTGCAGCGGCGCCGGCGTGCGGGCGTAGAGGCGGCGCAATGTCTGGCGGCTTTCGTTCAGCCGCAGATTGGCCATGTCGCGTTCGGCGATCTGCGCCTCCAGCCGGATGTTCAGGCGGCGCATTTCGGCGGCCGACGGCATGTGGAGGAGCCGGGGCAGCAGCGGCCAGAGCAGGATGGCGGTGACGACGGAGAGCGCGGCGGTGATGGCCTTGATGGTGCCTTCCAGCCAGTAGAGCGGCACCCACAGCGTCACGGCGCTCATCAGGTGGGTGGTGCCGCAGGCCGTGATGAAGACGGCGAACAGCAGGATCACGGGACGGAATGGCACATCCCGGCGGCGTGACAGGAGGACGAAAATGGCGGCGGGGATGGCGTAGTAGGCGGCCGCCGTCAGAACATCGGAGACGGCATGCAGCCAGATCAGGCCCGGTTGCCAGGCCAGGCAGAAGCCGTGCGGCGTGAAACCCGCCAGCCCCCAGTCTTTCTCCCATCCGGCGAGGATGGAGTCGGGCGGACCTGCCGCGGCCATGCTCATGGGGACTCCCTTTGCCGCCCCTCTTCTGGTGGGATGTAGTCGAGTCGGCGGGCGGCAAGGTTGAGGCGGAACAACGATTTTTGCCGCGGCCAGTCTTTGCCCGTGAGACTTGCTGGCGTCTTGACACAAACCTTGTGAGGCCGATCACGTTTGCATGAGGCGCCATTGCGCCCGGCGGGCGGGGGGTTTC
>CAJCIS010000029.1 GCA_903970435.1 Acidobacteriota bacterium
AACGCCGCCGCCGCCCCCCCCGAGAACAGCCGCCAGATCCCCTCCCGAAATCCTCCCGAGTGCCGCGTGCCCATCAGCGCGCTGAGAAAATCCTCCGCCCATCTGTCGATATCGTTTTCCTGCAAATAGGCGAACATCGCCTGCCACCGCGCCTGCCGTTCCGCAAGCGGCATATTGAGTGCCGTGCGAATGGCGTCCGATACCGCGTCCGGTTCGTGCGGGTTGACGATCAACGCCCCCTCCATGCCCTCCGACGCCCCGGCGAACTGCGACAGGATCAGCACGCCGGGATCATCCGGGTCTTGCGCGGCGACATATTCCTTGGCAACCAAATTCATCCCGTCCCGCAACGGTGTCACCAGCCCCACATGGGCCACCCGATACATGCCTGCCAACATACCTCGGGAGAACGAACGGTTCAGATATCGGATCGGAGTCCACGCCGGTGCCGCATGCGCGCCGTTGATGGTACCCACCAGCGCCGATACCTCATGCTCGAGGTCGGCATATTCCCGCACCTCGGTGCGGCTTTTCGGTGTCACTTGCAGCAATGTCACCTTCTCATGCCATTCCGGATACCGATCGAGAAAATGCCCAAAGGCCTGGATGCGCTGCGGAATGCCCTTGGTGTAGTCCAGCCGGTCCACCCCCATGATCAGGCGCTTGTCCCCCAGGCTGTCGCGCAATTCCGCGACATTCTGGGTGCGCGCCGCACATTTGGCCGCCCGCGCATACACGTTCGTGGCAATCCCGACCGGAAAGGCGCGCAGCTGGACGCGCCGCCCGTCACGCTCGAACACGCCGTTGCCACGGCGTATCGCGCCCAGCGACTGCTCGAAGTAATTCCCCAGATTCGCCGCGTCGCGTTCGGTCTGCAGGCCCACCAGATCGTACTGCATCAGCGCGCCCAGCGTATCGGCGTGCTGCGGCAGGGTCAGCAGAATGTCCGGCGGCGGACATGGAATATGCAGGAAAAATCCGATGGGCGAATCGACGCCCAGCGCACGCAACTCGCGCGCAAATGTCAGCAGGTGATAGTCATGCACCCACACCACGTCGTCGGGCTGCACGACGCTGGACAGCGCATCGGCAAACAGCCGGTTGACGCGCAGATAGCCGCCGAGCTCCACCGTATTGAATTCCGCCAGATCGACGCGGTAATGAAAGATCGGCCACAACACGCGGTTGGCAAAACCGTTGTAATATTCCTGGTAGTCGGTGGCCGGCAGGTCCTGCAATATGAAGCTGCGCCGTTCGCGCGTAATGACAGTGGGCGGCGGCGGCGTTTCGCACTCGCACACCTCGCCGCTCCAGCCGAACCACACATTGTCGCGCAATTTCTGCGCCGCGTGAATGGCAACCGTCAGGCCGCCGGCCCGCCGCGCGCCTTCGGTATCCGGGACAGCCACACGGTTGGAAACCAGGATCAGGCGACGCGCCATGCATCCCCCCCCAACCGGCGCAGCCAGGCGCGCACGGCAGTGGGATTGGGCAGGCTGCACGCCACACCCGGCATCTGCCGCCCGACCGAAATACCAAATCCGCCCAATGCGTCCGCCGCATCAAATCCGGCCTGGTCGATGGGATGGTCGGACACGAACACCGGCCGGCGGCCGGCGAAGGGTGCCCGGCCCATGAAATGCCGCAAGGACCGGCCCTTGTCGAAGCCGGCGGGTTTGAGTTCGTACACAAGCTCACCCGCCCTCAACTCCACGCCCGTCGCCTCCCCGCCAGTTACATAACGTAGCAAGGCGTTACCCAGTTCCGCCCGCAGCTCCGGCGCCCGGCGGTAGTGCACCGCGACGCTCAACCCTTTGTCCTCCACCATCGCGGCGGGGAATGTTGCGAGCAGGTCCGCCAGATCCGGCCGTAACCGCGCCGGCAAGCCAGCATGGGCCACAACCTCCACCGGGCCGCCGAAGCCCGCGCGGATTTCGCCGCCATGCAGTCCGCTGGCGGGCAGCGCCAACGGCGCGGTCAACCGGTCAAGTTCGGCGATCGAGCGGCCACTCAGCAACGCCAGCGCACCATCCAGCCGCCGTGCCGCGCCTTCCAAGGCAGGCACCAAATCGGCGGGCACCTGCACCGCGTCCGGCGTCGCCGCGAAATCGATCAGCGTGCCATCCATGTCCAGGAACAGCGCAAGTCCGTCAGCGGTGCGCGCCGCCTCCTCGATCATGTTCATGGTTCACCTGCCGCCGGAGCCCACAACGCGCCCAGACCTTTGCGGTTCGCCGCGCGGAGCGTTCGGTTGCGGCATTTGTTGCTTGCCTGCACCGTGCACGGCAGCGCCCAGGCTATGCCGTCATCACGCCCGCCCGCTTCTTGCGCGTCGGCGTGCCCGCCCGTACATGCCACCGCGCATGCACCCCCCCGCCCTTCCGGAACCCTCCCGTGCCGCGGTCGTCGACCTCGGCTCGAACTCTGTGCGCCTGGTGATATTCGAGGGCCGCGGCCGCAATCCCGCGATCATCTTCAACGAAAAGGCCGTCCTCCGCCTCGGCCGCGGCCTGCACCAGACCGGACGCCTCAACGAGGAGGGACTGGACCAGGCCCTCACGGTGCTCTGCCGCTATCACGCCCTGGTGCGCGCCATGCACGCCGACCCGTTCGAAATACTGGCCACCGCCGCGGTGCGCGACGCCAGCAACGGCCCCGATTTCATGCAGCAGGTGCGCCGTGCCCTGCCTGGTGTCGAGGTGCGCATCCTCACCGGCGACCAGGAAGCGCGCCTGTCCGCCGCCGGCCTGTTATGCGGCATTCCGCAAGCCGACGGCATTCTGTCCGACATTGGCGGCGGTTCGATGGAGGTGGTGCATTTGCGCGCCGGCCTCGTGGAAGCCGCCACCACCCTGCCGCTTGGCGTGCTGCGCCTGGCCGACCGCGCGCAAGGCGATCCGATCCGCGCGCGCGCGATTGCCGAGTCCGCGCTGGAACAGGTGCCTTGGCTGGCGCAGGGCGTCGGCCGCGACCTGTATCTGGTGGGCGGCGCCTGGCGCGCGCTGGCCCGCATCCACATGGAACAGACTGGCTACCCGCTTTCCATCGTGCATCATTACACCGTCGACCGGGAGGAGGCGCGCGATCTCGCCGGCGTCATCGGCGGCGCCAACCGGCGGCAGCTGGAGCGCTTGCCCGGCATCAGCCGCCGCCGGGTGGATGATATGCCCTTCGCCGCCGTGGTGCTGCGCCGCCTGCTGCGCGCCACCGGCGCCAAGCGCGTCGTGTTCTCGGCCAACGGCTTGCGCGAGGGCTGGTTCATGCGCTTGGTCTCGGCCGACGCCCAGGCTGCGCCCCCGCTGCTCGCCGCAGGCCAGGAAATGGCCGTCCGCTACGGCCGCAGCCCCACCCTGCCGCCCGATTTGTGCGATTGGACGGCACCTTTGTTCGATACCGAAACACAAGAGGCCACCCGCCTGCGCGAGGCCGCCTGCTGGATGAGCGATATCGGCAGCCACGACCATCCGGAATACCGCGCCGAGCAGGCCTTCTTCCGCGTGCTGCGCCAGCCGGCCGTGGCGCTGGACCACCACGCCCGCGCCTTCCTGGCCCTCACCCTGGCGCTACGTTACGATGCGGAACCGGACATGGGATTTCTCGACACCGCGCGCATGCTGCTGGACATTGGCAGCCTGCGCCGGGCGGAGGTGCTCGGCACCGCCCTCCGCCTCGCCTACACCCTCTCCGGCGGCACGCCGGAGCTGCTGGCCGGCACGTCGATTGCGCGCGACGCGACGCGGCTGACCTTGACGCTGAAGGAGGGGAGCGGCGTGTTCGCCGGTGAAAGTGTCACGCGCCGGCTCGATCGACTTGCGCAGGCACTGGGGTTGGAGGCGGCTACGCGTGTGGTGTGAAAGGAAGTAGTTCTTTTTTGAAAAAAAGAACCAAAAAACTTTTGTCTTTTGAAGGAAAGACAACAATCAATGTGATTGCACCTTCAATATAGTAAAAGTTTTTTGTTTCTTTTTTTCAAAAAAGAAATACTTCCTTGCTGGACCCAATCCAAGCCATCAACTGCGCCATAGCCCGCGCCCGGTGACTGCCCGCGTGCTTGTCCGCCGGCGCCATCTCGCCGAACGTGCGTGTCCCGCCCAGCGGAACGAACACCGGGTCGTAGCCAAAGCCGTTCGTTCCGCGCGGCGGCCAAACGAACGTGCCCTCGACGCGGCCGAGAAACGTGGCCGTCTCGCCGTCCGGCCACGCCAGGCATAGCGCGCAACTGAACCAGGCCCGCCGGTCCGGGTTATCGCCCAGTTCTTCGTGCACACGCAGCATAGCGGCGCCAAAATCCTTGCCCGGCCCCGCCCACCGTGCCGACAGAACGCCCGGATCGCCGCCCAGGGCCGCCAGCGAAAACCCGCTATCGTCGGCCAGCGCCGGCAGGCCGGATGCCTGCGCCGCCGTGCGCGCCTTCAGCGCCGCGTTGCCGGCGAAATCCGGCGCGGTCTCCTCCGGCTCCGGCAATCCGAGGGCGCCGGCCGAGATGGTCTCAACCCCCAGCGGGGTCATCAGGTCCGCGATTTCACGCAGCTTGCCGGCATTGTGGCTCGCCAGCAGCAGACGCTCCCCGCGCGGCAAGGCCCGCATCGGTCAGTCCCCCAGCGCGGCACGCTGGGCGGCGAAAAGCTGCGCCGTCCCCGCCTTGGCCAGCGCCAGAAGCTCCAGGAACTGCGCTTCCGAAAAGGCGTGCTGTTCGGCGGTGCCCTGAATTTCCACAATGCCGCCGGCGCCGGTCAGCACAAAATTGGCGTCCGCCTCGGCGCCGCTATCCTCGACATAATCCAGGTCCAGCACCGCCTGCCCGCCCACCAGACCACACGACACCGCGGCGACCTGACCCACCAGCGGCACCGCGGCCAGCACCTTGTTGGCAACGAGTTTGCGAAACGCGAGCGCCAGCGCCACATACCCGCCGGTAATGCTGGCGCACCTTGTGCCGCCGTCGGCGTTCAGGACGTCGCAATCCACCGTGATGCACATCTCCCCCATGGCGCGGCGATCCACCACGGCGCGCAGGCTGCGTCCGATCAGGCGCTGGATTTCCTGCGTGCGCCCACTCTGCTTGCCGCGCGCCGCCTCGCGATCGCCGCGCGTATGGGTGGCGCGGGGCAGCATGCCGTATTCGGCCGTCACCCACCCGAGGCCCTGGTTACGCAGGAAAGGCGGGACGCGGGACTCCACACTCGCGGTGCACAGAACCTCCGTGCCGCCGGCACGGATCAGAACGCTGCCTTCCGCGTGGTGGGAAAAGCCTGGCTCGATCGAAAGTGTGCGCAGCGCATCAGCGGCGCGGCCGGAGGGACGCATGTCATATTTTCCGTCGCGAGAGGGCCCTAGCTAGGGCCTGCCGGAGGCTCAGACCATAGGCGAAGAAGGAAGTCGTTCTTTTTTGAAAAAAAGAACCAAAAAACTTTTGATTTATAAGGGCTTGGTGCGGGCCACGGGGGTCGAACCCGTAAATCCCGAAGGACCCGAGATTTTAAGTCTCGTGCGTTTACCAGTTTCGCCAGGCCCGCCGCCTGCGTTCACGGCGACATGTAATACCGATCCGCGTTGAGTTTGACACATCAAGGAAGGCGGGGGGCTTTGCCCCCTCGACCCCGACCGGCGTGCCGCCGGCGTCCGATGCGCTGCGCGGCACAAAAGTTTTGTGCCGCGCAGCGCATAAGACGCCGGCGGC
>CAJCIS010000030.1 GCA_903970435.1 Acidobacteriota bacterium
CCAGCCCGCCCCCCAGCGCCATCCCCGCCGCAACAATCATATGGCGCCGCCCCGCCGGCAACACCGCCCCCCGCCACAATCCCACGCCGCACAGCACAAGCCCGACAGCGATCGACGCCACCGCATGCGCGGGCCAATCCGGATCATTCGATACGCTGCCCGACAACGGAATCTTCATCCGTACCACCGGCTGAATATCCCGTCCGCCGCCAACGATCTCCTCTCCCGCCCTTGCGGGAGAGGAAGCGGCCCGCCGCGCAGCGGTGGGGAGGTGAGGGCCCTCCGCCACCCGCGCACCGGAACTCACCCAAGCCGGCAGCCCCTGGTAAGCATCGAAAACCCCCCAGCTCGCGCCAACAATTCCCTCGCTCCGATATTTCCAGATCTGGTCGAACGCCTCGATGAAATTATAATCGAAATGCTGCGCCCGCGCGAGCGCCAGAAACCGCCGCAAGAAAATGGTTTCGTTCACCGCACTCGGCACCGCATCCGCGCGCGCGCGCCCGCGGCTCGGCCAGCCGGTCTCCCCGATCGCAATCTGCTTGCCGGGAAACGCCGCGCGCATCCGCGCATAAATATCGCCAACATGCGCCACCGCGCGATCGATGCCGGTGGGCACATCCTCCCAATACGGCAGCAAATGGATCAGCATGATGTCCACATGCGGCGCCACTTGCGGGAATTGCATCCAGAATTCCCAAACATCCGCATACGCCACCGGCTGACGCACCGCCGCTTTCACGCGATCGATATACGCAATCAGTTCCGCCACCGGCAGATCGCGCCGCAACAGCACTTCGTTGCCGACGACAACGCGCGTGATGGTGTCGGGATATTTATGCGCCAGCGCCACGGCGTGGGCAATTTCCGCTTCGTTCTTCGCCCGGTCGCCGCCGAGCCAAATGCCTTGCCAGACTTTCAACCCATATTTTTGCGCCAGCGCCGCGGTGTCGAAATGGCCTTCCACCGCCGCATAGGTGCGCACGGCGTTGGCCGCCCGCGCTACCAGCGCCATATGCGCATCGGCCTCCGCTTCGGTCGGAAACCGGTCGGTCAGCGGCGCCTCGTTCGGACCATACGCATCGAAGGACAGCGACGCGACCTTTTCCGCGGCCCCCGTGCCCCCCCCGCCCGTCGGGTCCACCGGCCGATTGGGCAAATACCACGCGAGGAGCAAGATGGCGGCACATAGGGCCATGAGCAGCGGACGCATGCCGCCCGCCTAAACCGAACACGCAAAGGACACCACCCGCCATGCCTCCCTCCCGTCAAATCGACGGTCTCACCGACGCCGAAATCGCCGGCATCCTGCGCACCACCCGCCGTATCGCCCTGGTCGGCGCCAGTGCCAGACCCGAGCGCCCCAGCCACGGCGTCATGCGCATGCTGCTCGCCCACGGCTACGCGGTCACGCCCGTCAATCCCGGCCTCGCCGGCCAAACCATCCACGGCCAAACGGTGGTTGCGAGCCTGGCCGAAGCCGCTCCGCTCGACATGGTGGACGTCTTCCGCGCCGCCGACAGCGTCGGCCCGGTGATCGACGAAGCCGCGCGTCTCGGCGCTCGAATCGTCTGGCTGCAGCTCGGCGTGGTCAACCACCAGGCCGCCGCCGCCGCCCGCGCGGCCGGCCTGACGGTTGTGATGGACCGCTGCCCCGCCATCGAGGTACCCCGCCTGCACGTGCCAAAATTGGCCGTGCCGCACCGGAGCGCCACGACATGATGCCCGGCGAACCCAGCCGCACCGCGCTCGCCGCGGCCACGCACCGCGCCGTGCATCAATTGATCGAACACGGCGACATCTTTACCGACCCGCTGGCGGTGCCCATTCTGGCCGCCGACCCGGCTGCCCTCGTGGCCGATGCCGAGGCGCATCCCGGACGGCGCCCCATGCGGTTCTTCATCGCGGCCCGGCATCGCATCGCCGAGGATGCGGTCGCCGCCGCGGCCGCCGCCGGTGTCGGCCAGCTCGTCGTGCTCGGCGCCGGCCTCGATACCCAGGCGTATCGAAGCCCCCGCGGCGCGGCCATGACGATCTACGAAGTGGACCATCCGGCAACCCAGGCCTGGAAACGCGCCCGCCTGTCCCAGGCCGCCATTCCAATACCGTCGTGGCTGCGCTTCGTGGCGGTCGATTTCGAAACCGAAATCCTGGCCGACCGCCTGCGCGCCGCCGGCTTCGATCCCGCGCGCCGCGCCATTTTCGTCTGGCTCGGTGTCGTACCCTACCTGACGCAGGCAGCCATCTTCGCCACGCTGGACTATGTCGCCGGCCTGCCAGGGGGTGCCGAAATCGTCTTCGATTACGCCGATCCGCCCGCCGCCTGGCCCGATGCGATGCGCCCGATGCTCGAGGCCCGCGCCGCCCACGTCGCCTCCCTCGGCGAAGCCTGGATCAGCTATTTCGATGCCGCATCACTCGCCGAACGCCTGCGCGCGTCCGGCTTCACCCGCATCGAGGATCTGGGCCCCGCCGATCTCGGAACCCGCTTTCGCCCGCTGGGCCCCCCGGCGCTGCGGAACAAAGGCGGCCACGTCGTGCGCGCAGCGTAGCCCGTCATGGAGCGTAGCGGAATGCGGGTTTGGGCATCGCTTCTGGGAAGGAAGTATTTCTTTTTTGAAAAAAAGAAACAAAAAACTTTTGTTTTTCTGAGTGTCTGTCAGGAACGTCGTGATGGCCGCCAGCGCGGCTTTGCGGGCTAAGGCGTATAAATCAGGCCGTGGGTTCCGGCATAATCCGTGTAGCAGCCGGTGACCGCGCCATGCGCATTAATGCCGCTCAATCGCGTATCCGACGCACCGGGAACATCGTAGGTGGAATAACGCCCACCTTTATAAAAATATCCGTGCGACACCGGCGCCGACAGCGAACCCGTGACATAGGTGCCGCTGATCGTGCCCGCGCGGTTGATGCCCGACGCGAACGTGGCCACCGCGCCAGGCACGCTGAGCGGGTTGAATTTTCCTTGCTGGTACAGCCATGCGGCAAAGCCGCCGCCCGGCAGCACCGAGGTGCCGACCACCATGGTGCCTGTCGGATCGATCCCGGCCGGCTGCACATGAAAGCTGCCGTCGTTCAGCGTGGTGATGGCCGTGCCGTGCTTGATATAGCCCAGCGTGGGCCCGTTCACATCGGTCTGGTAGGCGCCGACAATCGTGCCCTCGTTATTGATATTCACGGCAGAAATCGTCACGGCGCCGGGCACCCGCACGATGCGCCGATTTTCGTCGCGCAGCGCGAAGCCGGTGATCGCCACGGTGAAATTCGGCCCGAAAGTCTCGTTGGTGCCGACCACGGCATGGGCACGATTAATGCCGGTCACCGCCGTGAAGCCGCCGGCGAAGTTGGGCGACAATGTCGTGAAGCTGCCATTCTGATAGAGGAAATTCACCACCGGATGGGTATTGAGGCTGTTGCCCACGACGGTGCCGTCGTCGGCAATGCCTGCACCGCAGATTTCGGTCTGCCCTGGCATGTCGAAGGACGTCAACGTGCGGGCCTGGGCCGGGTGTGCCAGGATCAGCCAGGCGCCGCACCCGGCGGTGGCAATTCGGATCATCAACCCAACTCCCGGTACGATATATTCTCGCAATAATGCAATAGGGCCGCAGCATGGTCAATGATTAACCCGGCCGGCCCGCCCCGCCCCGCCCTAAATGACCCACTCCCGCGCCGGGCCTTGATCGGGGCGCACAAAGCTGCCACGTGCCAACCACCATCCAGGGTAAAGCCCCGCCCAAGGAGTGCTGTCATGACCCCGCAGGAAAAGGACATTATCGGCCAATTCATCGCCCGCGTGGGCGGTGCCCCAGCCGCCCCGCCGGCGTACGGCGCCAGCGTGCCGGCGACCACCCGGCAGGCGCTGCCGCCGATCGACCCCGAGGCCGACCGGTTCATCGCCGACCAGTTTTCCGTCTATCCGCAGGCGCGCTACCGCGTCACGCAAATGGCCTTTGTGCAGGAAGCCGCCCTCGCCGAGGCGCAAAACCGCATCAAGCAGCTCGAATATCAACTGTCCCAGCTCCAGCAACAGGCGCAGCAATCCCAGCAAACGGGCCAGAGCCGCGGACTGTTCGGCAGCCTGTTTGGCGGCGGCGCGCAGCAGAGCGCACCCCGCTATGCCCCACCGCCGCAATACGCGCCCCCGCCCCAGGCGAGCTACCCGCCCGGCTACCAGCAGGGCATGTTCGGCGGCGGCGGCTCAGGCTTCCTCGGCTCCGCGCTGACCACGGCCGCCGGTGTCGCCGGCGGCGTGCTGGCGGCCGACGCGCTCACCAGCATGTTCTCCGGCCACGGCGGCGGCTACGGCGGGTTTGGCGGTGGCGGCTTCGGCGGCGGATTTGGCGGCGGCGAGGTCGTCAACGAAACGGTGGTCAACAATTTTGGTGATCAGGGCGGCGCGGCGGCCGACCCCTGGGGTGGCGCCGGCACCACCGATCCCGGCGCAGGCTGGTCCGATGGCGGTCAGCAGGGCGGCGACGCCTGGAGCGGCGCCGGTGACAGCGCTGGTGACGCCGGCGGCGGCGATTTTGGTGGTGACGCCGGCGGCTGGGACAGCGGCGGCGGCAGCGACGACAGCAGTTTCTGAGACGACGCCCGCGCGTGGCGCCGGCGTGCTGCAGGCGCCGGCGCCACGTCTTATTTTGGCCAGCGCCTCTGCATCCCGCCGCACCCTGCTCGCGGCCGCCGGCCTGCGGTTCGATGTGACGCCTGCCGCAATCGACGAGACGGCGGTCAAGACGGAGGTGCGCGCCCACGGCGGCACTGCGGCGCACGCGGCGCTTGCGCTCGCGGCGCAGAAAGCCGCGGCGATTGCCGATCCCGATGCCCTGGTGATCGGCTGCGATCAGATACTTGTCTGCAACAACACCTGGTTCGATAAACCACCGACTTTGCCGGCCGCCCGCGCGCAGTTGCTGGCGCTACGCGGCCGCCCGCACGACCTCGTGACCGCGGCCGTTTGCCGTCGGCACGGCGACGTGGTTTGGCGGCATGTTGCAGTGCCACGCCTCGTCATGCGTGATTTTTCCGAATCCTTTCTGGAGTCCTATCTCGCTGCCGAAGGTGAGGCCGTGCTGACGTCCGTCGGTGCCTATCGGCTGGAGGGTTGCGGCATGCATTTATTCGATACGATCGACGGCGAGCACAGCGCCATTCTGGGGTTGCCTCTCCTGGCGCTGTTGAAGTTCCTGCGGCATAGCGGCATCTTGGTAGGTTAGTTAGAAGGAAGCAGTTCTTTTTTGAAAAAAAGAACCAAAAAACTTTTGCTCTGTTTAAGGCGTGCCTTTGGACTTGTGGCGACCCTCTCGCCGGAACGACTCTACAAGAAAAAGTTTTTTGTTTCTTTTTTTCAAAAAAGAAATACTGCCTTTCTTGGGTAATGTGGTCAATGTCAACGCGGGTATTAGTTGCCGCCGATGCCCAAGGTGCCGGTTCGACCGGCAAGCTCAACAACAACGACTTTCATAGAGGATATGTCGGCGCCTTTGCCTTCCCACACGTCACTGCACCACATAGAGTCTATGCTTGCGTGCCGGGCACGCTCGTGCCAACCTGACCCTAAGCACTAATCAAGAACGGGAGGCGCCAGGCGATGGGCGTTTTGTCAGCCGTTTCGGCCAGGTGCGCATGCGCCGCGACGTTAGCGCTTTATCTGTTGGCGCCGGACACAGCGCACGGCGCCAAGATCGTGACCCTGCATACGTTCCAGGGCGGCAGCGACGGCGCCAATCCCAGCAGCAGCCTTACCAACGTTCACGGCACGCTCTATGGAGTCACCCCCAACGGCGGCGCGAACGGTGTTGGCACCGTCTACACGGTGACGCCGCAAGGCGTCGAGACGGTGCTGTATTCGTTCAAGAGTAGCGGCGGCGACGCGCAGCGGCCTGAGTCCAGGCTGCTGGAATTAAAAGGCCTGCTCTATGGAACATCCCCATCGGGCGGCGCCGGCGGCTATGGGACCGTCTTTGCGGTGACGCCGGCAGGTGCCGAGACGGTGGTTTATTCGTTTACAAATGGCCACGATGGCAGCGTTCCGGAAAGCGGCTTGATCAGCGTCGGCGATATGCTCTACGGCACTGCGGGCGGTGGCGGCGCAGGCTGTTGCGGCACGGTCTTTTCACTGACACGGAACGGACACCTGAAAACGTTGCACAGTTTTAACAACGATCCCGACGGCGCGTATCCAGACAGCAGCGGGCCCGCGCTCATATATGCCAACGGCGTATTATATGGCACAACAATGCTGGGTGGCATCAACGGCGGCACCTTCTATGCAATCACCCCGCAGGGCGCCGAGACGGTGCTGCATTCATTTCAGCATGGCTCCGATGGTTGGTTGCCCAAGGCCGGTCTCGTTGCACTTAATGGAACGATTTACGGCGCGACGTCGGAAGGCGGCGGCTGCGGAAACGGCAATGAAGTCGGCTGCGGCACGGTGTTCGGCGTCACCCAGGGCACCCTGTCGGTCCTGCATGCTTTTGTCGGCCGCGATGGCGATGCGCCGCTCGGCGGACTTTTGGTTCACCATACGGAATTATACGGCGTGACCGCGCGCGGCGGCAGGAAAGAAACATATGGCACCGTTTACAAAATTACGCCGGCGGGCCTCGAACAGACCGTGCATAGGTTTGCTCCCGGCGGCGGGGGCTATAGTCCGGTCAGCGACCTTGTCGATTTAGGCGGAGTCCTCTACGGGACCACCGAGTTAGGCGGGGGCGCCTGCAATTGCGGCACGGTGTTCAAACTGGTGAGATAGACCCCAGGCCGCCGCACCGGCAAAAAGTTTTGGTATTTTTTCAAAAAATAAGTACGCTCTGGTTTTTACTGTTCCCGCCGAGTCAATTTCTGTTTGAAGGCACAACGGTATCGAAAATACAGGTTCCACTGCGGAGGAAACAATCCATGTTCGGTTCGCCTGGCGCCATGCGCGCACCTTTTGTCGTCACCGCCCTGATTTTGAACCTTGTGACGCCCTGGGTCGCGGCGCGCGCCGCGAAGCTGACGGTGGTTTATGCCTTCCAGGGCGGCAGCGACGGTGCCTATCCTAACGGCGCGCTCGTCGATGTCGGCGGCACGCTGTACGGAACGACCGGCGGCGGCGGCGCGTCCGGTGCCGGCACCGTCTATGCGATCGCGCCGGACGGCACTGAAACGGTTCTGTATTCATTCAAGACCACCGGCGGCGATGCCGAAGGCCCATCCGCGGCGCTCACGCCGATGGGCGGTTTGCTGTATGGCACGGCGACGTCCGGCGGCGCGCACGGCAAGGGCGCGATTTTCTCGGTCTCGACAGCCGGCGCCGAGAGCGTGGTGTTTTCGTTTGCCGACGGGCGCGATGGCACGATCCCCGAGGACGGCCTGATCGCCATCGGCAACAAGCTATACGGCACCGCGGCCTATGGCGGCGGGAGCGCCGGCGGCAGCAATTGTCGCGGCATGGGGTGCGGCACGGTGTTCTCGCTGCGGCCCGGCCATCATTTGAAAACGTTGCACGTATTTACGGATGACCCGGATGGCGCCTTTCCCGAAGGCATCGGAGCGGGACTGCTGAATGTCGGCGGAACATTGTACGGAACCACCCGCGGCGGCGGCGTCAACGGCGGAATCGTCTATTCCATCACGCGGACGGGTAGCGAGACGGTTCTGCACGAATTCACCGCCGGCTCGGATGGATGGGCGGCCACGCCCAGCCTCATCGAATATGGCGGAAGCCTCTACGGCACCACCCAGCAGGGCGGCAATTGTTGCGGCATCGTGTTTGCGGTCACCCCGCTGGGCGCCGAAACGATCGTGCATGAATTCAATGGCACGGACGGATCCGGTCCGCTGACCGGACTGACGAAGGTCAACGCGACACTCTATGGCACCACCGCGGAGGGCGGCAAGTTTGGCCTGGGCACCATTTTCGCGATCGATCCCGCGACCAACAGCGAAACCGTGCTGCACAGTTTCGCCGGCGGCGCCGACGGTATATCGCCGGAGGGAGACCTGATCGACGTCAACGGCGTGCTCTGGGGCACAACGGTCGTGGGCGGCGGCACCGGATGCGGCAGCGGATGCGGCACCGTCTTCAAGCTGACGCGCTGAGGGACACGCCAGGACAAGGAAAGGCAACAGAATGCACGCGCTCACATTGTTGGCCGGCACCGTGGCCGCCGCGTGCGTCATCGCCGCTTCACCCGGCCATGCAGCGCGTTATGCCTACACGCAGCTCTACACCTTTACCGGCGGGGCCGACGGAGACTCACCGTTCGGCGGCGTGATCTACCACGGCGGCGCCCTTTTCGGCACCACGGGCTACGGCGGCAGCGGGGCCGGCGTCGTGTTCGCGGTGAATGCGTCCACCGGCGCGGAGACGGTGCTGCACAGCTTTACCGGGCCGGATGGCGCAAATCCCGGCGCCGGCGTCATCTATCAGGGCGGAAATCTGTACGGAACCACGGTGCAGGGCGGCAAGTCCGGCCACGGTGTCGTGTACAGGGTCAATCCCACGACGGACGCCTACACGCTGATCCATGATTTCAGGCAGGGAAAGGACGGGGTCCGCCCCGACGGCGAGCTCACCTACGTGGGCGGCATCCTTTATGGCACCACGGTGGAAGGGGGCGCCTATCAACGCGGCACGGTGTTCGCCATCGATCTCGCGACCCGGACCGAGACGGTGCTGTACAGCTTTGCCAAGACAGACGATGGCTCAAGCCCCGGTGCCGGCGTGATCTACCAGGATGGCATCCTGTATGGCACGACGGATGGCGGCGACGGCGGCACCGTGTTTGCCCTGAATATCGCCACCGGTACCGAAACAAAATTGCATCAGTTCGGCGCCGCGCCGGACGGGTCGCAACCGAATCAGGTCATCTACCAGGGCGGCATGCTCTATGGCACGACCAATCGCGGCGGCACCGCCGGCCTCGGCACGATTTTCGAGGTCGATCCGGTCAGCGGCGCCGAAACCATCCTTTACAACTTCGTTCGCAAGGAGGACGGCGAATATCCGCAGGCACCGCTGATATACCACGGCAATGAATTCTACGGAACGACCGTGTTCGGCGGTCACGAACATGGCGGCACCGCTTTCCGTTTCAACGCGTCGAGCGGCGCTTACAAGCCGATCTACATGTTCGGATCACCGAACAGCATAACGCCCCTGGCGCCGCTGCTGTATCACGCCGGCAGCTTCTACGGCACGCTGGCCAACAACATCTACGGCGCTGTCTATAGATTGACGCCGTGATGGCGCAAGACGGTGGACTGCCGTCCACCCTACGAGATTCGCGAGGGGTTTTGCATTTTTGCAGCGTAACAAGAATGTTCTTGGCAGAAGAGAATGGTTATCTTGGCCTTGGGCTACCTGATGCGCCTTTACAAAAGCAAAAGTTTTTTGGTTCTTTTTTTCAAAAAAGAACTACTTCTTCTTTTTCCTTAAGCGCTCAACGCCGCCGGCTCCGTCCGACGCCGTTTCACCAGCAGCTTGTTCAGCGCGTGCACATAGGCGCGAGCCGACGCCACGATCGTATCGGTGTCGGCGCCTTGGCCGTCCACCATCTTGCCGCCCTCCTCGAGCCGCACGGTGGTGCGCGCCTGCGCGTCGGTGCCCTCGGTGACGGCTCCCACGGAGAACAGCACCAGCCGCGCCTCATGCGCGAACACCGTGCGAATCGCATTGAAGGTCGCATCGATCGGACCGTCGCCGGACGCGACCGCGGATTGTGGCGCGCCGTCGATTTCCAGCAGCAACTCGGCGCGCGCGGGGCCGCGGGAACTCGCGTGCACGTCCAGGGAGACGAAATGAATGCGCTCGTGGTCGCGCATCACCTCGTCGTCCACCAGCGCAATGAGATCCTCATCGTAGACGATCTTCTTGCGGTCCGCGACATCCTTGAAGCGGCGGAACGCGTCGTTCAGCGCATTGTCGCCGAGTTCGCCATAGCCCAGCGCCCGCAGCTTGTCGCGGAAGGCGGCGCGTCCCGAATGTTTGCCCATGACCAGATTTGTCTTGGTCCAGCCGACACTGTCGGGCGTCATGATTTCGTACGTCTGCGCGTTCTTCAGCATGCCATCCTGATGAATGCCGCTTTCATGCGCAAATGCGTTGCGCCCCACGATGGCCTTGTTGGGCTGCACGTCGAAGCCGGTGATCGTCGCCAGCAGCTTCGAGGTGCGCAGGATTTTTTCCGTAACGATCGCGTTGCTGACCGGCACCGCGTCGTGGCGCGTGCGCAGCGCCATGACAATTTCCTCCAGCGCCGCGTTTCCGGCCCGCTCGCCGATGCCGTTGATGGTGCATTCCACCTGCCGTGCCCCCGCGCGGATCGCGGCCATCGTATTGGCCACCGCCAGCCCGAGATCGTTATGATTATGCGCCGAAAAGATTACCCCATCGGCGCCCGGCACGCGTTCGCGAAGCATGGTGAAGATGGACGTCAGCTCCTCCGGTAGCGCATATCCCACGGTATCCGGAATATTGATCGTGGTGGCGCCGGCCCGGATGGCCGCCTCGACGCAACGGCACAGGAAATCATGCTCCGTGCGGCTGCCGTCCTCGGCGGACCATTCCACGTCCGCGGTGAAGTTGCGCGCCAGGGTCACGCTGTCGGTCACCGCCTGCAGCACCGCATCCGGCTCCATCCGCAGCTTGAATTTCATGTGCAGCTTGCTGGTGCTGATGAAGGTGTGAATGCGCCCGCGCGCCGCCGGACGAATGGCGTCCGCCGCGCGCCTTATATCGGCGGGCGCGGAACGGGCCAGGCCGCAAATCACCGGGCCGCGCACCTGTTCTGCGATGGCCGCCACCGATTCGAAATCGCCGGGCGACGCAATCGGAAAGCCCGCCTCGATGACATCCACGCCGAGCTCGGCCAGCGCCTCGGCCAGGCGCACCTTCTCCTCCAGGTTCATGGAGAAGCCCGGCGATTGTTCGCCGTCGCGCAGGGTGGTGTCGAAGATAAAGACGCGGCCGGGTTCGACGGCGCCGAAGCTGGGATGTTGCAAGGTCATGACGGGTCCTCGATGGTATATCGGCGCGAAATCGGGTGCCTGGCACCCGTGTCATCCCCCGAGGCGGCGTGCCCGCCGAGCCTGCGGCGCAGGGCCGCGGGACGGGGGAAACCGCTCAGGGGCCGATAAGTCGAAGCTGGGTAATTCGGGGAAAAATGCGCGCGCCATCGCCAGCGCAACAGGCGCTGCGGGCGGAAACAATGCGGGGCGCGTGAACGACCATGCCTGTCTTTAGGCCGGCTCGTGGCCGGAAAACAAGCCAATTCCGGCCAATGCTGCGCGCATCGGCCGGAATCCGCAGCAAACCAATGTCGCCAAACGTTACTTCGCGGGTGGCGGGGTGGTCTTCTTGGCGGCCGTCGTGTGGTGGTGTGACGTGTGGCTGCTGTGATGGTGCGTGGTGGCGGGCTTCTTGGGCGCGGCGCTCGCGTCGGGCGCCGGGGCACTGGCGTCGGGCGCGGGTGTGGAAGCCGCGGGCGCCGCAGGTGCGGGCGCCGGCGCGGGCGTCTGCGCCAGAACGGGCGTTACGGCCAAAGTCGCAGCGAAAGCTGCGGTGATCAGGGGGAGCTTCATAGGGTCTCCATGAGGGAAGTACAAAGGTGGATCGGGCACACGCGCCAGCCCGCAAGGTCTTCAGACAGTACGCGGCAACGCGGGCTCCAATGGGCACGAAAGCGGGGAGTCGTCAGCTTTTTTTTCAGTAATGATGTATCTTGTGGGTTGCACTGTGTCCCGTATCCCTCAACGCGCGGGTGTCGGCTCAATTTCGGCTGCGATCCACCAGTGCGTTCTTCGAAATCCAAGGCATCATGCCGCGCAGCCGCTCGCCAACCTTTTCAATGGGGTGATCTGCGTTGCGGCGGCGGATTGCCCGAAAACTTGCCTGGCTTGCCTTGTTTTCGAGCATCCAGTCGCGGGTGAAACGGCCGCTTTGAATGTCGGCGAGCACGCGGCGCATTTCGGCCCGCGTCGCGTCGGTGATGATCCGCGGTCCGGTTACATATTCTCCATATTCGGCGGTGTTGCTAATCGAATAATTCATGTTGGCAATGCCGCCCTCGTAGATGAGATCGACAATCAGTTTGACCTCGTGCAGGCACTCGAAATACGCCATTTCGGGCGCGTAGCCGGCCTCGACGAGGGTTTCGAACCCGCCCTTGATCAGCTCCACCAGCCCGCCGCAGAGCACCACCTGCTCGCCGAACAAATCGGTTTCGCATTCCTCGCGAAAGCTCGTCTCGATAATGCCGGCGCGGCCGCCGCCGATCGCACTGGCGTACGAAAGTGCAATTTCCAGTGCATTGCCGGATGGATTTTGCGCCACCGCCACCAGACAGGGCACGCCGCCGCCGCGTTCGTACTCCGACCGCACCGTGTGTCCGGGTCCCTTCGGTGCGATCATGAACACGTCCAGGTCGGGCCGCGGATCGATCAGGTTGAAATGAATGTTCAGCCCGTGGGCGAACGCTATCGCCGCCCCTTCCTTCAAATGCGGCGCCAGATGGTCACGGTATAGCTCGCCCTGGCCCTCGTCCGGGGTCAGGATCATGACCACGTCGGCCCAGGCCGCCGCGTCGGCGGGTGAGACGACCTTCAGCCCCGCCGCCTCGGCCTTGGCCACGCCGCCGGAGCCCGGCCGCAGCGCCACCACCACGTCCGTGGCCCCGCTATCGTGCAGATTGCGCGCATGGGCGTGCCCCTGGCTGCCATAGCCAACCACCGCAACCCGGCGGCTCTTGATCAGGTTCACGTCGGCATCGCGGTCGTAGTAAACGCGCATTGTGTGTGGCTCCGCGTAAGAAGAAGGTCAGGCCGGATGGGGTGAGGGCCGTGAGGACCCTCCCTATCCCCTGCGGCTCTCGAGTCATAGGTTCTCCCTCGCCGGCCGCTTCTGGCAGCGCGCGGTTGCCGCGGCGCTGCGCCAGCCATGCCCGCCCTGGGGCCTTCAAAAAGTGCTGGACACCGACAGCGCATGCAGCGCCACCGCGGCGCCGCCGCACAGCGCGACCAGCAGGGTCACCAGAATGATGTAATATTCCGCCCAGGCGGACATCCGGGGCAGGGCGATGCGCGGCGCCCAGCTGAGTTGGGCCTGGTTGGCGGTCTGCGTTGTCATGGCGTCGGTCCTTTAATGACGTTGCAGGCTTCATTGCCTGACCAGGGCAACATCGCGCCGGACCGATCAAACGTCCTGGATCCACGGATCAAACGTTATCAAACGCGCGCGCCAAAGTTTTTTGTTTCTTTTTTTCAAAAAAGAAATACTTCCTTCCCCAAGTTGCTGAGTGGCAAGGTCGCTGGAGGATGGTCGCCATGCGTTGGGCCTTCGGAGCGATGCTGGTCTGCGCCGCCGCGCCCGCCCTGGCGGCGCCTGAACTGCAGCCTGAAACACCAAGGGTGCTCGCCCCCGGGCCTTCCACCGGGCACCGGCTCTACATCGCGGACACGCCGTTGGCGCATGCGGTGGACGGCAAGATCATTGTCATGAATGGCGACGACTTCAAGTTGGTCGGCCAGTTCACCAACGGTTTCTTCGGCCTGCTGGCGCTGTCGCCGGACGGCGGGACGATCTACAGCGCCACCACGTTCTTTGCCCGCGGCGACCACGGGCCGCGCACCGAAACGATCGAACTGTATGACGCGGCAACGCTGAACCTGCTCGGCGAGATACCGATCTCCACGCACCGCGCCCAGACCACGGCCTATGCATCGTATTTGCAGCCCTCGGCCGACGGCGGATTGCTGTATGTGCAGAACGCGACGCCGGCCTCGTCCGTGACGGTGGCGGATGTGCACCGCCGCAAGATGCTGGCCGAAATTCCAACCGCGGGATGCATCGGCATTTTCCCGTCGCCGGTGATGACGGGGCGGTTCTCCAGCCTGTGCGGCGACGGGGCGGCGATTACCGTGGATGTCGCCGCGGACGGGCATGAGATGGCGCGGCGGCGGAGCGCGAAGCTGTTCGATCCGGTGGGCGACGCGCTGTTCATCGACGGCGTGCCGGCATCGGGCAAGACCATTTTCGTCTCGTTCCTCGGCAATATTCATGAGGTGGATTTTTCCGGTCCGGTGGCGGCACAGGCGGCACCTTGGCCCCTGGTGACCGGGTCGGACGAAGCGGATGGCTGGCGTCCCGGCGGCTACCAGATCGCGGCCTACGACCGGGCGACCGGGCAGCTTTACGTGGCCATGCACGCGCATGGCTACGAGGGCAGCCACAAGAGCGCGGCGGATGCGATCTGGCGGGTGGATATGGCGCACCACACGGTGGCGGCCCGCGGCCCGGGCAAGGGGGCTGTCGTCGTGGCGGTCACGCAGGACGCGCAACCGAGGCTGTTCGGACTCAATTTCGATTCGGGGCTATTGACCCGTTTCGATGGCAATAGTTTGGCACCGCTGGCCACCACGCAACCCGGTGGCGTGGTGGAAGGCGGCACGCTGATGCTGGTGCATTGATGCATGCGGCCGGCATCCAGGCAGCGTTCGTTCCGGGTGCGATCGTGCGCCTCGGGATGGCGGCCATCTTCGCGCTGTCCTGCCTGCATATGCTGCGCGATCTTCCTTCCCATATCGGCGCCGTCGCCGCGTACCGGCTGCTGCCGGCCTGGACCACGCCGGCCGCCGCGACGCTGCTCGTCTTGGCCAACTTCAGTGTCGCCTGTCTGCTCGTGCCCGCATTCACCGCACGGGCGGCGTCGGTTGCCGGTGCCGTTTTTCTGCTGGTGTACGCGGCGGGGATGCAGATCAATGTAAGCCGCGGACGCA
This sequence comes from Acidobacteriota bacterium, assembly GCA_903970435.1. Classification (GTDB taxonomy): domain Bacteria; phylum Pseudomonadota; class Alphaproteobacteria; order Acetobacterales; family Acetobacteraceae; genus CAJCIS01. The sequence goes on from CAJCIS010000030.1 coordinate 14,764, forward strand.
CGGACATCGATTGTGGCTGTGGCGGCGGGCAGGGCCACAAGATAGCCCCATCGCTTGTGATGCGCAACGTATTTCTGGCCGTGCTGCTGGCGCTCGCCGCGCTGTGTCCCCCGTATGGTCCATCCGACGCCCTGATTGTCATGATTGTGGCGGGGGGCGCCGCGTCGTTCGCCGCGCTTTATTTCGCCGCGAGCCAGCTGCTGGCCAATCGCGCCGCGTTCGCGGAGGCCGGTGCATGAGCCCGCTCGGCGCCGCGGTCGGCGTGCTGTTCGTTTTGAATGCAGGCCTCGTGCTCGTGGTGCTGGCATTGGCCCGCCAGGTGGGGGTGCTGCATGAGCGGGTCAGCCCGGTCGGCGCGCTGGCGCTGGCGCACGGCCCGCAAGTCGGTGACACGGTTCCCGCCATGCGGTTGACCACCTTGTCGGACGAAACGATCTCGCTCGGCGTGCCGGCGCCGCGCAGCCGGATGTTTTTCTTCCTCTCGCCGACCTGCCCGGTGTGCAAAAAACTGCTGCCGGCGCTGCGGAGCCTGGCGGCCGCGGAGCGCGACCGGCTCGACATCGTCCTTGCCAGCGACGGGGATCATGACGAACACCTGGCCTTCTGGCGTCGGGAAAAGCTGGCGCTGCCCTATGTTCTCTCCGCCGAACTGGGCATGATCTTCCGTATCGGGAAGTTGCCTTATGCGGTGCTGATCGGGGCGGATGGCACGGTACGCGCCAAGGGGCTGGTGAATAATCGGGAGCAGCTGGAAAGTTTGCTGGCGGCGGAGGATCTTGGGGTGGGGTCGGTGCAGGAATATCTGCGGCAGCAGGCGGCGGAATGAACGGAAGGAAGGAAGTCTTCTTTTTGAAAAAAGAAGCAAAAACTTTTGCTCTGGATCGGGGGCTTGAGCACGTGACGCGTGCCTTGGCTCTGCGGGGGTCTCGGCGGGGGGTACTCGCGCGATTGGGGCGTATCCTGGCGGGCGCGCGTTTGCTGCCAATCTTGCCGGTCGATCGGGCGCGCGCCAGCGCGCACAGCAATCCGCACCAGACCGACCCTACGCAATGCGACTACTGGAAATATTGCTCCATGGACGGGCAACTTTGCAGTTGCTGCGGCGGCTCCAGCACCGATTGTCCGCCGGGCACGCAAATCTCCAAGGTGAGCTGGGTGGGAACCTGCCTGAACGGTCAGGATGGGCGAAATTACCTGGTGAGCTACACCGATTGCTGCGGGCGCTCTTCCTGCGGCCAGTGCAACTGCAATGCGAATGTGGGCGAACGGCCCGCCTACGAAATGGGCATTCATAATGACATCAACTGGTGTGTGGCAAACGGCGAGACGAGCTACCACTGCACCATTTCGCTTATCGTCGGCGTTGCCGATTAAGGCGCATCGAGCGGCCGTCCTGCTTGCCGCGGCACTGCTGGCCGGCGCAGCGGCGCCGGATGGCGCCACGATTTTCGCCGGTCGTTGCACGCCCTGCCACCAGGCCAACGCGGAAGGCGCGGACGGCCTGGCGCCCTCGCTCGCCGGCACATTGAAGGCGTATCTGGCAACCGATGATGGGCGGAAATATCTGTCGCAAATTCTGGTTTCGGGCATGGCCGGCCGCATCGAAAGCCAGGGACGCGTGGTGGTCGGCATGATGCCGAATTTTCGCGCCGATCTGTCAGATGCCGATATTGCTTCCGTGCTGAATTACGTGCTGGTTCATTTCAATGGCGCGAGCGGGGCGCCGATGACTGCGTCCGACGTGGCCGCCGCGCGCGCGGCGAGCCCCACGCCCACCGATACGCGCAAGCTGCGCGAAAAAATCAAGGCGGCGACGAAATGAGGCAGGCGGCGGCAGCCATGCTGGCGTTGATCGCCGCCGGCCCGGCGCGCGCGGACGCCGGATTGGCCACGCTGTACACCTGGCATTGTTCCGGCTGCCACGGCGCCGGCGGGCACGGGGTGCCGGCCGCCGGAATTCCGGACTTGCATGATGCGGGCAGCTATGTGGCGCTGCCGGAAGGGCGCGCCTACCTCGCGCAAGTGCCGGGCATTTCGCAGTCGCAACTGGACGATGCGACGGCGGCGCGCTTGCTGAACTACGTCCTGGCGCGGTTTTCCGCGGGGTCGTTGCCGGCGGGGTTCGCGCCCTATACCGCCGCGGAGGTCGGATTGTTGCGGGCCAACCGCGCCAGCGACGCCGAAACGCGGCGCGCGGCGATTCTCGCAGCGCTGAAACGAACCGGGCGGTTGGGTGATTCTCGCGATTATATTAATCCGCGTTGAGACAGACACATCGGCCAAGGAAGGAACAAAAAACTTTTGTCTGTTTGGATAGGGGCAACAGACAAAAGTTTTTTGGTTCTTTTTTTCAAAAAAGAACTGCTTCCTTACTTCCTTTGGAAAAGGCCGGAGACCAAAGCCTCCGGCCCGCATTTCCTAGTAGTCCATATCACCCATGCCGCCGCCGCCATGTTGTTGCGGTTGCGCACGTTTCTCCGGGCGCTCGGCGACCATGGCTTCGGTGGTGATCAGCAATCCGGCGACGGACGCGGCGTTTTGTAACGCGACGCGCACGACCTTGGTGGGATCGATGATGCCGGCCGCGACCAGGTCGCCGTAGGTGCCGGCCTGGGCGTCGAAGCCGTAGCTGTAGGCCTTGTTCTCGAGCACCTTGCCGCCGACGACCGCACCGTCTTCGCCGGCATTTTCGGCGATTTGCCGCAGGGGTGCCTGTATCGCGCGGCGAACGATTTCGACGCCGAACTTCTGGTCCGAATTATCGGCCTTGAGGTTGGCGAGAATCATGCTTGCGCGTGCCAGTGCCACGCCGCCGCCCGGCACGATGCCTTCCTCGACCGCCGCGCGGGTTGCGTGCAGCGCGTCGTCGACGCGATCCTTGCGCTCCTTCACTTCCACCTCTGTCGAGCCGCCGACGCGGATGACCGCGACGCCGCCGGACAATTTCGCCAGACGCTCCTGCAGTTTTTCCTTGTCGTAATCGGACGTGGTCTCCTCGACCTGCGCACGGATCTGGCCGCAGCGTGCCTTGATGACATCGTGGCCGCCGGCGCCTTCGATGACGGTGGTGGTTTCTTTTTCAATCAGCACGCGCTTGGCCTGCCCCATCATGGCCAACGTCACGTTCTCCAGCTTGATGCCGAGATCCTCGCTGATGACCTGGCCGCCGGTGAGAATGCCGATATCTTCCAGCATGGCCTTGCGGCGGTCGCCGAACCCCGGCGCTTTCACCGCGGCCACCTTCAGGCCGCCGCGCAATTTGTTCACCACCAGGGTGGCCAGCGCCTCGCCTTCGATATCCTCGGCGATAATCAGCAACGGACGGCCGGACTGAACCACCGCTTCCAGCAACGGCAGCAATGTCTGCAATCCGGACAATTTCTTTTCGTGGATCAGGATATAGGGGTTATCCAGGTCGACGGTCATTTTCTCGGCATTTGTAATGAAATACGGGCTGAGATAGCCGCGGTCGAACTGCATGCCTTCCACCACCTCGAGCTCGGTGATCATGCCCTTGGCTTCCTCGACGGTGATGACGCCCTCGTTGCCAACCTTCTGCATGGCTTGGGCAATCATACGGCCGATGTCGGCCTCGCCGTTGGCCGAAATGGTGCCGACCTGCGCCGTCTCCGCCTCGGTGGTGATTTTCTTGCTGCGCTTGGCGAGTTCGTCGACCAGGGCAATCACCGCGCGGTCGATGCCGCGCTTGAGATCCATCGGCGCCATGCCGGCAGCGACCGCTTTGCCGCCCTCGCGCACGATGGCGGCCGCCAGAACGATCGCCGACGTGGTGCCGTCACCGGCCACGTCGTTCGTCTTGCTCGCCACCTCGCGCACCATCTGCGCGCCCATGTTCTCGAACTTTTCCGACAGCTCGATTTCCTTTGCCACCGTCACACCGTCCTTGGTGATCCTGGGGGCGCCGTAGCTCTTGTCGATGATGACGTTGCGGCCTTTTGGGCCCAACGTGACTTTTACCGCGTCGGCCAGAATATCCACGCCGTGCAACATGCGGCTGCGCGCGTCTTCGCCGAAGCGAACGTCTTTGGCTGCCATTTAATTATGTCCTTAAAAGAAAAAAGTAGTTCTTTTTTGAAAAAAAGAACCAAAAAACTTTAGCTGTTTAGGCCGCCTTCTTGACGGCGTGGGGGCCTTCTACCACGCCAAGCAGATCACTTTCCTTCATGATCAGAAGGTCCTCGCCGTCGATCTTCACTTCGGTGCCGGACCATTTGCCGAACAGCACGCGGTCGCCGGCTTTGACGTCCAGCGCCACGATCTGGCCCTGCTCATTGCGCGCGCCGGGGCCGGCGGCCAGCACCTCGCCCTCCTGCGGCTTCTCCTGAACCGTGTCCGGAATGATGATGCCGCCGACGGTCTTGTCGGTCGGCGTGATTCTGCGAACGACCACGCGGTCGTGCAACGGGCGGAATTTCATGCTGTTTGCTCCAAAGCCAGTTGGATGACGGCGAACGCGATGCAGGCGGCTCCGGAGGCAAACCCCTGGAACCTTGTGTCAGCATGGCGACCGGAATGGGCGCTGCCCGATCCGTCATCCAACCTGTGTAATATTAGGGCGGTGTGGCAACCGGGTGGCAGGGTCGGAAACTACTCATACACCCCACGCCCCGGCCGCCAGCCGGTAGAGCACGTGCCGCCGCAGCGCATGCCCAGCCGGCAACGCCGGATGGTCGAAATCCCCAGCCTCGTCATGGCGCATGCCGAGCCGCGCCATCACGGCCCTGGAGCGCACATTGGCGGGCACGGTGAACGACACAAGCTCCGCCAGTCCGAGCGTGCCAAACCCGTGGGAAGCGGCGGCCAGCGCCGCCTCCGACGCATAGCCGAACCCCCAATGCGCGCGGGCCAAGCGCCAGCCAATCTCCACGCACGGTGTGAAATGTGCGCCGAAGCGCGGCGCCGAAAGCCCCGTGTAGCCGATGAAGGCAGCGGTGCCCGGCACTTCGACCGCCCACAAGCCCCAACCCTCCGCGTCGATGTGCTTCCGAATGCGGTCGGCGAACGCGTCGCTTTCTGCGCGTGGCAACCGGTGGGGCATGAATTCCATCACCGCCTGGTCATCGTTCATCGCCGCGAACGGCGCGAAGTCCGCGTCGCGCCAAGGCCGCAAAACCAGCCGTGCTGTCGTTAGCGTCGCCATTGGATGTCCACACCGCCCTGCTACGCGGCCGCGGTCCCAGTGCGGCGGGTAACGCCGCCACCCGCGATCGTGGCCGCCACGGCTTCGGCCGCGCGAATGCCATCCACGCCGGCCGAGAGAATGCCGCCCGCATACCCTGCCCCCTCGCCGGCTGGAAACAGGCCCGGCGTGTTGAGGCTCTGCATGTCCGCGCCCCGCGTCAGCCGGATCGGCGACGAGGTGCGCGTCTCAACACCCGTCATCACCGCGTCATACCGGTCGAACCCGGCAATGCGCCGGCCGAAGACCGGCAGCGCCTCGCGGATTGCCGCCACCGCGAACGCCGGCAGGCACGCCGCGAGATCGGCGGCAACCACGCCGGGTTTGTAGGACGGCACAATTTCGCCCATCGCCTGGCTGGCGCGGCCGGCCAGGAAATCGCCCACCAGCTGCGCCGGCGCCGCGTAGGTGCCGCCGCCCGCCGCGAACGCCCGCGTTTCCCAGACGCGCTGAAATTCCACGCCGGCCAGGACGTCGCCGGGGTAATCGGCCGGTGTGATGCCCACCACGATGCCCGCGTTGGCGTTACGCTCGGCGCGCGAATACTGGCTCATGCCGTTGGTGACGACCCGCCCCGGTTCGGACGCGGCGGCCACCACGGTGCCGCCGGGGCACATGCAGAAACTGTAGACCGAGCGGCCGCCGGCCGCGTGATGCACCAGCTTGTAGTCCGCGGCGCCCAGGATGGGGTTTCCCGCCGCGGCGCCGAACCGCGCCCGGTCGATCAGCCCCTGCGGATGCTCGATGCGCACGCCAATGGAAAACGGTTTCTTTTCGGCATGAACGCCGTCCTCCACCAGGGTGGCGAACAGGTCGCGGGCCGAGTGGCCGGGGGCGAGCACGATGTGCGGCGACAGGATTTCCTCGCCGCTCGCCAAGCGCACGCCAGCGACGCGCCGGCCATGTTGGGGGGCCAGGAGCAGCCGTTCCACGCGGGCGCCAAACCGGTATTCGCCGCCGAGCTGCTCGATTTCGGCGCGCATCGCTTCCACGACCGTGACGAGGCGGAATGTGCCGATGTGCGGCTTGGCCACCCACAGGATTTCAGGCGGGGCGCCGCAGCGCACGAAGACCTCCAGCACGCGGCGGCCCAGGCGCTCGGGGTCCTTGATGCCGGACCAGAGCTTGCCGTCCGAGAAGGTGCCGGCGCCGCCTTCGCCGAATTGCACGTTGCTTTCCGGGTCGAGAGTTGAGCGGCGCCACAGGCCCCAGGTGTCCTTGGTGCGTTGGCGGACCATCTTGCCGCGCTCGAGGATGATCGGCCGGTAGCCGGCCTCCGCGAGGGTCAGCGCCGCGAACAGCCCGCACGGGCCCGCGCCGATGACGAGCGGGCGGGCGCATCCGGCCGGCGCGCGGGGCAGGGGGGTCGACCGGATGTCGGGCTTCGGGCCAACATGGGGGTCGGCGGCGCACCGGCGCAGCACCGCGGGCTCGTCGGCGACCTCGACGTCGATTGTGTAGACGAGAAGGATTGCGGTGCGCTTGCGCGCGTCCACGCCGCGGCGAGATATCGTGAGCGAAAGCAGGTCGGACGCGGCAATGCCCATCCGGCGCAGCGACGCGGCGCGCAGGGCGTCGGGCGGATGGTCCAGCGGCAATTTGAGTTCGGTCAGCCGGATCATGACGAAGCTGCGGGCGTGGTCAGGACGCTTTCTGACAGCCGAGACCCGGCACCTGGCAACTGGCCGGGAACGCCTCGTGCAACCCGTCGATGGCGAGTTGCACCGCAAGTGCCGCTAGCAGCACGCCCAGGATACGACCCGCGACGCTCGCGCCGCTTTCACCCATGACCCGCGTGAGGAAACGGGCCGACAGGAGCGCCAACAGCGTAATCAGCACCGTCGCCACGGCGGCGGCCTCGATGGCGGCAATATCCCAAGGGTCGCCGCCGGCGCGGCTGTGCAGCACCACCATGGTGGTCATGGCGCCTGGGCCGGCGATCAGGGGGATGGCGAGCGGAAAGATGGCGATATCGGCGGTGTGTACCGCGGCCTGACGTTCGGAATCGGTGCTGCGCAGCGCGTGGCGGTCCGCCACCATTTCCACGGCCGTCAGGAACAGCAACGCTCCGCCCGCGATGCGCATGGCCGGCAGCCCGATGCCCATGGTTTCCAGCAGCCGCGCGCCCGCAATGCCGAAGGCCGCCAGCACCAGCACCGCCACCACACAGGCGCGCCTGGCTTGGGACGCGCGCGCGGCGGCCGTATCTTGTGGCGTCATGGCGGCGAACACCACGGCCGTGCCGACCGGGTCCACGATCACCATCAAGGCCACGAAGGCGTAGATAAACGTATGGAATGTGGACCAGATCAACGCGGCACCATCAGCAACGGGCACCGGACGGGTGGCCTGTCACGCCTCACATAAAGCGCCGGCTAGGCGGGGGGTAGGGAGAAAACCCTCGCTTGCGCCGCGCCGAGGTCAGCCGGTGTGTTGATGTTGAAGAAGGGATCCGGGGTTTGCAGAAACATCACCGCCCGCATGCCGATCGCCTCCCCGAACGCGCGCACCCGCAGACTGCCGCCGCCTTCCAGCCACGCGGTCAAACCGGTCGCGGCGGTTACAGGCCACAAAGCGACCAGCGGATGCAAAGCGCCCAAGCTCACCGCCCAGGACGGC
>CAJCIS010000031.1 GCA_903970435.1 Acidobacteriota bacterium
CGCCGCCGCCCCGTCCGCCACCAGCAAATCCCGCCCCGCCTGCGCGTGCACGCCCAGGAACGCACCCGGTGACGCAATAACCGGCCGCCCCGCCGCCATCGCCTGCAACACCTTGTTCTGAATCCCGCGCGCAATCCGCAACGGACACACCACCGCGGCCGCATGCGCCAGATACGGCCGCGTATCGGCCACCAGCCCCGTCACATGCACACAAGGCCGCGCCGCCAGCGCCCGCACCGACGGCGCCGGATCGGCCCCCACAATCCAGAACGATGCATCGGGCACGCGTGCCCGCAGCATCGGCATCACCGCGTCGGCAAACCAGATCGCCGCATCCACATTCGGCCGGTATTGCATATGTCCGGTGAACACCAGCGCCGGCCCCGGCCCCGTATACGGCGTTTCGAACTTATGCGCCGGATTGAAATGATCCAGCTCCACCCCGTTCTCGAACCATTCGATCCGATCGGCACTTTCCGGCGCCAGCGCCGCAAAATGACGCGCCTCCGGCTCCGATACAAAAAACGTCACATCGCACCGCGCCGCCGCCGCCCGCTCATACCGCAACAAATTCCGCGCCTCCCGCGCCCACACCAGCCGCATCGGCCAGCCGGACTCTTGCGCATAAATCGCCCATTTTTCCGAATCGATATCCTGGGCATCCAATATCAGCCGCACCCCGTCCCGATGCAGCGCATACGGCGCCATCGCCACGCTGGAAATGAAAATCGCCGCCGGCCGCACCCGCGCCATCGTCGCATCCACCCACCTGCCGAACGCCGGACACGCGCAAAAATCCGGCTGCAACGGCCGCCCCGGCCGCGCCCGCTGCAGCGCGCGCAGCATCTGCACGCGCCGTCGTACCGGAAATGCGCCGACGCTCGCGGCAACTTTTTCCATCCGCGCGACATGCGCCATGTCACCCGGCTCATCCACCAGCGTGCCAAGATGCACGTTGAAAAATCGCGCCAAGTGATTGAGGACATGCCACGTATGGATTTTCTCGCCCTTGATCGGCGGCCACGGCATCCGGTGACACAGATAAATCAGATCGGGTTTTTCCCCGCCGCTCACCGCCGCGCGCCTGTCGTCCACGTCTGGCTGCCCCGCTCGGAGAACTTCACCGGATGCGCCGCCGCCCCCTGCTCCGCCAGCGCCGCGATCAATCCGAATCTTCGTTCCACCGGCACCACGAACATGATGAACCCGCCGCCCCCGGCCCCCGAAACCTTCGCCCCGATCGCCCCCGCCGCGCGCCCCGCATCCTCCAGCGCCGCAATCCGCGCCGTCGTCACCCCAGGTGCCGTCAGCTTCTTCGCCACCCAGGACCGTTCCAGGATCGACGCGACCTGCCCCACGTCGCCCATCAGCACCGCCCGCTTCATGTCCACCGCATCGGCGCGCAATTGATGCATCGCCTCCAGCACCGCCCCGTCATCGTGCCGCATCCCGCTTTCCTGCTCACGAATAATGCTGTCCGACGCGCGCGACTGCCCCGAAAAACACACCGCCAGCGACGACTCCAATTCCGCCGCCACCCCCTCCGACAACCGTAATGGATTCACAATAACCTCGCCGTCGCGCAAAAACTCCAGGTAATTAATGCCGCCAAATGCCGCCGAATACTGGTCCTGCTGCCCCCCCGCCAACCCTAAATCCGTCCGCTCTACAGCAAACGCCAGCCGCGCCACATCATACCGCGCCAGCGGCAGATCCAGCCAAGCCCGATACGCCTCGATCAACGCCACCACCAACGCCGACGAACTGCCCAGCCCGCTGCCGAGCGGCGCATCCACCACCGTCGTTACGGTCACCGACAACGGCGCGCCGTCATTGTAATCCCGCACCATCCGCTCATACACGCCGCGATGCAGCAGCAGCCGGCTCTCCGCCAGCACCGAAGCCGCCACATGCGTCTCCGACCTTCCCAGATCGCACGCGTCGAACACCACCATCCCGTCATCGCGCGGCGCAATGCTAGCGAATGCGTATCGATCCACCGTCGCATTCAAAACCGCGCCGCCGAACCTTGCGGCATAATCGGGCAAATCCGTCCCGCCGCCCGCCAACCCGAGGCGCAACGGCGCGCGCGCCCTGACAATGGCTCGTCTCGACATCAATAACTCCAGCTTGGCAGGTGGGCGGTTCTACGGCAGAGCATGCACCATGCAAAACAGCACAAGGCTGGGTGGCGCGTGACGCCCGCCCCGGACCCCCCGTCACGCGTGGGTTACGCTACAATGACGCAGTGTGCGATCCTGGCCGGAGGGCTGGCGACGCGGCTGGGGACGATTACCAAGGAAATCCCCAAGCCGGTGCTGGAAGTGGGCGAACGACCCTTCCTCTTCTGGCTCATGCGCGAGCTCCAGCGTTTCGGCGTCGAGGAATTCGTCATCCTCACCGGCCACCTCAGCGACAACGTGCAAAACGCCGTCACCGACGCCGCCGCCAGCCTGCCCAAATCCAGCCGCCTCATCTTCTCCGAAGAACCAACCCCCCGCGGCACCGCCGGCGCCCTGCGCCACGCCGCGCCCCACCTGGCCCCCCGCTTCCTGCTCTGCAACGGCGACACACTCTTCGACACCAACCTCGCCGCCCTGCTCGCCGACGCGGCCGCCGACCCCCCCGAAACCCTCGCCCGCCTCATGCTCTGCGACCTGCCCGACGCCTCGCGCTACGGCGTCGTCACCCGCACCGCCGACGGCCACATCACCGCCTTCCAAGAACGCCCCGAACCCGGCACACCCAATTTTCCAACGGGCGGCCTCATCAACGCCGGCCTCTACGCCCTCAACCGCGCCATCCTCGATCACTGCCCGGAATACGGCTCCCTCGAACGCGACGTCCTCCCCGCCCTCGCCGCCGCCGGCCACATCAGCGGAACCATCGGCCACGGCTTCTTCGTCGACATCGGCATTCCCGCCGACCTGCAGACCGCGCGCCACGAACTCGCCGCCATCGTCACCCGCCCCGCCCTCTTCCTCGACCGCGACGGCGTCATCAACCACGACCACGGCTATGTCGGCACCCACGACCGCTTCGACTGGGTGGACGGCGCGCTCGACGCCATCCGCCTGGCCACCACCCACGGCTGGCACGTCTTCGTCGTCACCAACCAGTCCGGCGTCGCCCGCGGCCTCTACACCGAGGCCGACGTCGCCCGCCTGATGACCTGGATCATCGACGAAGCCCGCCGCCACGGCGGCACCATCGACGACTATCGCATTTGCCCGTAC
>CAJCIS010000032.1 GCA_903970435.1 Acidobacteriota bacterium
CAATATGAAGCCGGCGGCGGCACCTATTTGAACGTGCTCACCGCTGAACAATCGGATCAGAGCGCCCGCCTGACCCTGATTGGCGCCCGCGCCGCCCGCTTCACCGACACAATTGCCTTGTTCCAGGCGCTTGGCGGCGGCTGGTGGCATCGCAACGATGTCGCGCCGAAACCCGCCCAATTTGCCGGAGTGGACCGATGAGCAACACTTTTCCCGACACCCTTCTCCGCACGGCGGAGACTGAGGCCAGACCGCGCAGTTGGTTGCGGATGTCGCTTATGCTGATCATGGTCGGTCTGCTGGCGGCGTTCCTGATCGGCTTCCATGCCGTCAAGGCGGCGATGTTGCAGAAAATTACTGAAAAGATTCAAAACGAGCAGCCGACGGTTGCCACCATGAAGGCGGTTCTGCAACCATGGCAGGCGAGCCTGCCGGCGGTCGGCTCGCTGCGCGCGTTCAACGGTGCCGACATCGCGCCGGAGATCGGCGGCGTGATTGATGCGGTAAATTTCGTTTCGGGACAGACCGTTCAGGCTGGCAGTATTCTCGTGCATCTCCGCCTGAATGATGACAGCGCCAAATTGGCGGAATTGCAGGCGACGGCGGAGCTCGATGCGATTACGCTGCAGCGCGACCAGCGCCAGCTGGCGGCGAAAGGTGTCGCGCGATCCGTCGTCGATACCGACATTGCCAACCTCAAGGTGGCGCGCGCACAATTGGCCGCGCAGCAGGCGGTGATCAACGAAAAGACGATCCGCGCGCCGTTCGCCGGCCGCCTTGGCGTGCGGCAGATCGACCTTGGCCAGTATGTCGCGGCAGGAACAACGCTGGTCACGTTGCAGGCGCTCGATCCGATGTTGGTGGATTTCTATCTGCCACAGCAGGCTTTGGACGAGATCAAGCCTGGCGGGAAAGTGACCGTGACCGTCGATGCCTACCCCGGCAAGGAATTTACCGGCATCATCGCCGCGGTCAATTCCAAGGTCGATTCCAGCAGCCGCATGCTGCAAGTGCGCGCGACCATCGCCAATCCGAACGCTGCCTTGCTGCCCGGCATGTTCGCCAATGTCAGCGTGGATGCCGGCAAACCGCAAATGCTGGTGACAATTCCGCAGACCGCCGTTGCCTATCATCCCTATGGCAGTCTGGTTTACGTGATCGAGGACAAAGCGGGGGCGAACGGCCGTGCGCAGAAAAAAGCTTTCCAGCACTTCGTTACCACCGGGGCCGCGCGCGGTGATCAGGTGAGCATTCTGAAGGGGCTTCAGTCGGACGAGCAGGTCGTAACCGCCGGACAGATGAAGTTGCATGATGGCGCGGCGATAAAAATCGACAACAGCGTCAGCATGCCGGATGCCGCCACCGCCGCCCCGCGCGATCAGTGAACCGGACCCAGGACATGAAATTCACCGACATCTTTATCCGGCGCCCGGTGTTGGCCTGCGTAGTCAGCCTGATGATCGTCGTGATCGGCTTCAAGTCATTCACCTCGCTGCCGATCCTGGAATACCCAAAAACCGACAACGCGATCGTGACGATAACGACCACCTATTACGGGGCGGATCCGCAAACGGTCGCTGGGTTTATTACCACGCCGCTGGAAAACGCCATCTCCCAGGCCAATGGCATCGACTATATGACATCGAAGAGCACATCCGGCACAAGCACGATTGTTGCCAATCTGCTCCTCAATTACGACGCGGACAAGGCGATTACCGAAATCAACGCCAAGATCAACGCGGTGCTCAACCAGCTTCCGAGCGGCGTGCAACAGCCGACCATATCCGTATCCATCGGCACCACACTCGATCCGCTGATCATAGGTTTTGCCAGCGAAGACCTGACACCGAACCAGGTGACCGACTATCTCGTCCGCAACGTGCAGCCGCAGATTCAAGCGGTGTCCGGCGTGCAAACCGCGGAACTGCTCGGCCCGCAGTATTTCGCCATGCGTGCCTGGCTCGATCCTAAAAAGCTTGCCGCCTACGGTCTGACGGCCACCGACGTTACAGATGCGCTTGCCAGCAACAGCACGGTCGCCGGCCTCGGCAGCACAAAAGGGCGCATGGTGCAGTTCAACCTCACCGCCTCCACCCAATTGCATTCGGTGCAGGCGTTTCGCGACCTTATCATCAAGCAGATCAATGGCGGCATTGTCCGCCTCAGCGATGTGGCCAATGTGACGCTCGGATCCGACGATTATGACTCCGGCGTATCGTATAACGGCAAGCGAGGCGTTTATGTCGGCATTCAGCTGGTGCCTTCGGCCAGCCTGCTCTCTGTTGTCAATCGCGTGAAGGCTCTGCTGCCGGCGATACAGCATGCCCTGCCCGCCGGCATCCATGCACATATCATTTACGACTCCACGATTTTCGTTAACAGTTCGATTGCCGAAGTCGGCAGATCGCTGCTGGAGACCGTGCTGATCGTAACGCTGGTTGTGTTCGCATTCCTCGGCGCGCCACGCTCGGTGCTGATACCGGTTATCGCCATTCCACTCTCGCTGATCGGCACGTTCGGGGTGATGCTGGCGTTGGGCTTCTCGATCAATCTGCTGACGCTGCTGGCACTCGTGCTTGCGATCGGATTGGTGGTGGATGACGCGATTATCGTCGTGGAAAGCGTGAGCCGGCATCTGGAGGAGGGCATGCAGCCGCGCGATGCCGCCATCAAGGCTGCGCGCGATCTGGCCAATCCTATCATTGCCATGACAATCGTGCTTGTCGCCGTTTATGTGCCCATCGGGTTCCAGGGCGGGCTGACCGGTGCGCTGTTCACGGAATTCGCCTTCACGCTGGTCGGCGCAGTCACCATGTCGGCGGTTGTCTCGCTCACGCTATCACCTATGCTATGCGGCAGGTTTTTGAAGCCACACAGCGGCGAGAGGGGAGTCTTTGCACGTGTCGTCGGCCTGATCGACCGCGTGTTCGGCGCGATGCAGCGCGGCTACGCGCGCGCCTTGCGTAGCAGCCTTGGTAGCAGGCCGGTCACTTTGACCTTCGTCGTTCTTGTCATCGGCAGTATTTATTTTCTCTATACCGGCGCCGATAGCGAGCTGGCGCCGCAAGAAGACCAGGGCGTGGTTCTGGTGCAACCCAGTTCGTCGCCCGACGCCACGCTGAACCAGAAACTTCTGTTCGGACATGAGGTAGCCAGGATCATGGCCAGGACACCTGAAGCCGCGCAAAGCTTTCAGGTCGAAAGCCCATCGCAATCCATTGCCGGCTTAACGCTCAAACCGTGGGACGAGCGTAAGCGCGATTCGACGACGATAGAGCGTGATCTGCAGGACAAGCTGGATACCGTAACCGGACAGAAGATTGTGGCGTTTCAACCGCCTTCCCTGCCTGGCGCCTCCGGCCTGCCAATTCAGTTCGTTTTGAAAACCACAGAAAATCTGGCCGCACTTTACCCGCAGGCGCAAACTTTCCTGGCCAAGGCTGCCGCCAGCGGCCGGTTTCTGTACGTCGATAGCGATCTGAAAATCGACCAGGCGCAGAAGGTGATCGATATCGACCGCGAGAAGGCCGCAGGGCTTGGGTTGACGATGTCACAAATCGGCAGCGCGCTTGGTGGCTTGCTTGGCGGCGGCTACACCAATTACTTCAGCCTGGACGGGCGCTCCTACAAGGTGATTGCCCAGGTGCAGCAAGGCACGCGGCTGACGGTGGATCAGGTGATGACCATGCAGGCCGCTACGGTCAACGGCATTCCGGTGCCGCTTTCGGCAATTGGCCGCGTTCGCACCGAAACGGTGCCTGAGACCATCACGCATTTCCAGCAGGTCAATGCGGCGACCATCTCCGGCGTTCCCGCACTTGGCGTCTCGCAAGCAACCGCCCTGGCGTATCTGCGCGGCCTGGCCAGAACCACGCTGCCGGCCGATGTTGCGATCGACTATGCCGGACCATCGCGCCAGCTCGTGTCCGAATCGAGCGGATTTGTCGCGACATTTGCTTTGGCGCTGATCATTATCTTCCTTTGCCTCGCAGCCCTGTTCGAGAGTTTTCGCGATCCGCTGGTGATCCTGGTCTCCATTCCGATGTCGATCGCCGGCGCGCTGCTGTTCATCAACCTTGGCCTCGGGGGCGCAACGCTGAACATCTATACCGATGTCGGGCTGGTGACCCTGATGGGGCTGATCAGCAAGCACGGCATCCTGATCGTGGAAGTCGCCAACGCTGCGCAGCAGGAAGGCATGTCGAAGCTGGAGGCGGTGATCCATGCCGCCGGCATCAGGCTGCGTCCGATCCTGATGACAACGGCCGCCATGGTGCTTGGCGTCGTGCCGCTGATCCTGGCGAGCGGCGCCGGCGCTGCGTCGCGCTTCAATATGGGCCTGGTTATCGGAAGCGGTTTGTCCATCGGGACATTGTTCACGCTGTTCGTGCTGCCGGCGGTCTATGTTGCTATCGCTGCTCGCCACGTGGTGCCCAAGCCGACGAACGACGCAACGGCGTTCCCCCGGCTGGCCGGTCATCCGTGAGCTACTTCTTCCGAACGCGGCGGCCGCTCGTCGATGACGAGCCTGCATTTGCCCTCATGCCGTCAATCTGTCTTCCGCGCGAACGTCGGCTCCGTGGCAAGCTCTGCCGCAACTTATCGGGGTAGGCCAGCGCGACGTAGAGGAGCGGGCGATGTCGAGCAACTCTCCCGGTGCTCAGTGACCAGCTATTGTTATTTGCAGCTAATGCAGCGGGTAGAACATGACAAGCGTCAGGATCGGATCGCGCCGGGTCGCCCATGTAGCAGATTGGCATCAATCATAAGCGGCGGTTGCGCGTTGGGCCTGTCAGAGTCCATACGTCTTCTCTAGATCCTCGGTGTCGGCCGCCAGCGCCTCCAAAGCCTTGCCGGCTGGCGCTTAGCGCGCGCGACGCGCCAGAACGTCCGCGAGCCGGATGCGCCGATGCATGCCCACGCGACGGAACGGCATCAGGCCGAAATCCATCCGCCGCCTCACAAGCGGCCGGGATATGGAAGGCCCTTTTTATGAGCAATGGCGGCTGCCCGAGTACGCCACAAGCAACCGAGCTTTCGATTATTTTGTGATTGCTAAAAAACAGGCGCGGCCACAAACCATTGATTTAATTGGTGTCCCCGGCGGGATTCGAACCCACGGCCCCAGGATTAGGAATCCTGTGCTCTATCCTGCTGAGCTACGAGGACACACGCGCTCCTTATAACGCAGCGGCGCCGCCATCAAAACCCGCCGGGCAAAGCCCTCTCCAGGCTAAACCCTTCCCCTCGGCCCGCAGCACCCCAATCTTCCCACGTGACGCACACCGGGTGCACAACTGCCTCGCACGCACCCCCAGGAGACCCACGCGGGATGACCGACGCCGCGGCGCTGCATAGCGCCACCCTCACGCTGGACAGCCACATCGACATTCCATGGCCGAACGGCGCCGACCCCTTCACCGACACCGAACGTCACGTGGACCTGCCCAAGATGCGCGCCGGCGGGCTCGACGCCGGCTGCTTCGTCGCGTTCGTGCCGCAAGGCCCCCGCACCGCGGAAGACGCCAGCCAGGCCGCCGCGCGGGCGCTCGCCATGCTGGACACCATCCGCGCCATGGGCACCACGCGCGGTGGCCTTTCCGCCCGCATCTGCGCCACCGCGGACGCCGTGCTGGGCGCGCGGCGCGACGGCGTGCTCGCCATCATCCCGGCGGTGGAAAACGGCCACGCGATCGGCCAGGACCTCACCCTGCTGGAGCGCTTCCGCGCGCTGGGCGTCGCCTACGTCACCGTCACCCATAACGGGCACAACTGGCTGGCCGACAGCGCCAACCCGCGCCGCGACCTCGGCGACCCGCCCACCCTCCATGGCGGCCTGTCCGGGCTGGGGCGGGAGGCGGTGGCGGAAATGAACCGGCTGGGCATTCTGGTCGATGTCAGCCACGTCTCCCGCCAGGCCATGCTGCAAGCCGTGTCGGAAAGCCGCGTGCCCGTCGTCGCCACCCACTCCTGCGCCACCGCCTTGTGCGACCACCCGCGCAACCTGGACGATTTTCAGCTCGACACGCTGCGCGACACCGGCGGACTGGTGCAGATCACCGCCATGCCGCCGTTCCTGCGCGTGCGCGGACGCTCCGACACCGTGGGCGTCGGCGAATTCGTCGACCACGTGGACTACGTGGTGCAGCGCATCGGCATCGCGCATTGCGGCATCAGCTCGGATTTCGACGGCGGCGGCGCCATCGTCGGCTGGCGCCACGCGGGCGAGAGCGGCAACATTACCGCCGAGCTGGTGCGGCGGGGATATGCGGCGGGCGAGATCGAGGCGCTTTGGGGCGGCAATTTTTTGCGGCTCATGCGGGCGGCCGAGCAGCATGCCTTGCAACGGGACGCGGGGAAGGAAGTCAGGAAGGAAGTCGTTCTTTTTTGAAAAAAAGAACCAAAAAACTTTTATCTGTCGGGGATGTAGGCTCGATATCATTCCAAAGTTTCACTTGCGGTGAATTGAGCCGCGGGGCGGCAGGCCGTAGGGTTGGTGTCATGCGGGCCCTGCTCCTCATTCTACTTTTGCTGCCGGCGCTGGCGCTGGCGCAGGTCACCACCGACGACAGTGCCCTCAAGGCGCTTCAACCTCCACCCGGCACGAAGGCGGCGGCCGCCGCGCCGCCCGCGGCCCGCGTCCGGCATACCGTGCGGCGCACCACCGCCACCAGACCCGCCCCCCTGCCGCAGGTTCCGGTGGGACCGCCGCCGAACCCGGTGCTGCTGCCGCCCCCCCAGGTTCTGCCGGTTCACGCGCCCGTCCTGCCGCCCGCCATTACCCCGAACCCGGACGCACCCACGACGGCCACCCATCTGGACGGTGGCGTGCGGCTGGTGTTCGGCCCGGGCAGCGCCGATCTGAACCAGGCCACGCTGGATGCCGTCCAGGCGGTGGGCGCCGCGGCGAAAGCCGATCCGCTGGACGAAATCACCATCACCGCCTGGGCGCCCGGCGTGGCGGAAGACCCGTCCTCGCCGCATCGCCTGTCGCTCGACCGCGCCCTGGCCGCCCGCGCCGTGCTTATCCATGCCGGCATCCTGGCGGAACGCATCCATGCCATCGCCAAGGGATCCAACAACATCGACGGCGGCCCGCCCGACCGGATGGACGTCGTGGCCGCGCATCCCCGCCCCACGCCCCCCGCCACCCAATCGTCCGCGCCGCAAAAGCCCGCGGCAACCCGCCCCGGCAGCACGCACTCATGACGCGGCCAACCACCTACCTCGTCCGCATGCTGCTGTTCATGGCGGTGGTGGCGGCGGTGGTCGCGGTGCTGCTGGACCGCCTGCTGGCCGCCTTTGCCAACAACCCGCCGCTGAACGCCCTGATCCTCGCCGTGCTCCTCGCCGGCATCGTCTGGAATCTGCATCAGGTGGTGCGGCTGAACCGCGAGGTGCGCTGGATCGACGCGTTCCGGATCGGCCCCGAACGCGCCGCCGCCGCCGCGCAGCCGGCGCTGCTGGCACCCATGGCCAACATGCTGGCGCCCCGCGACGACACCCAGCAACGCCGCCTCACCCTGTCGGCCGCCGTCACCCGCGGCCTGCTCGACAGCCTGGCCAGCCGGCTCGACGAAAGCCGCGAGCTGTCGCGCTACGCTACCGGACTGCTGATCTTCCTCGGCCTGCTGGGCACGTTCTGGGGCCTGCTGCTGACGGTGAGTTCGGTCAGCGACGTCATCGGCGGCCTGTCGGTCGGGTCCGGCGATATCAATGCCATGTTCGAGCAGCTCAAATCCGGCCTGGCGCGGCCGCTGCACGGCATGGGCACTGCGTTTTCCAGCTCCATGTTCGGCCTGTCCGGCGCGCTGATCCTGGGCTTTCTCGACCTCACCGCCGGGCAGGCGCAGAACCGTTTCTTCAACGAATTGGAAGAATGGCTCGCCGGCCTCACCCGCGTCTCCAGCGGCGCGCTGGGCGAGGGCGACGCGCCCATTCCGATCTACGTGCAGGCGCTGCTGGAACAGACCGCGGAAAACCTGGAAGGCTTGCAGCGCATCATCGCGCGCGGCGAGGAGGGCCGCACCGCCGGCAACAGCGCCGTGCTCGCCCTGGCCGAAAAGCTCGCCCTGCTGGCCGAAACATTGCGCGACGAGGCCGGCACCACGCAATTGTTACGGAATATCGACGCCAGCCTGCAGCGCATGAACATGGAGCTGACGGCTAATCAGACACGCACCAGCACGGAGCTGCGGCAGGAAGTTCGGTTGCTGGCGCGAACCATTGCGGGGCGGGTTGATGCGCCTTAGAAAGGAAGGAAGGAAGCAGTTCTTTTTTGAAAAAAAGAACCAAAAAACTTTTGCCTATGAAAAAAGTTTTTTGGTTCTTTTTTTCAAAAAAGAACTGCTTTTTCCTTGATTTGGCCCTACGACGCCGAGGCGGTGCCACCGCCGCCCTCAACCCCTGGCCCGGCTACGTAGACGCCCTCAGCACCCTGCTCATGGTGCTGGTGTTCGTTTTGCTCGTGTTCGTCCTGGCCCAGGCCTTCCTCTCCGTTGCCCTCAGCGGCCGCGACCAGGCGTTGGACAGGCTGGGCCGGCAGGTCGCCGAACTGGCCGACATGCTGTCGCTGGAAAAAGGCCGCAACGCTGACCTTTCCGCGTCCGTCGCGCAACTCACGCAGGATTTGCAGGCGGCGCGGGCGGCGCATGATGCCGCCGCCGCCGAGGCGGCCGGCCTGAAGGATGCGCTCGCCAACGCCGTGAGTGCGCGCGACGCGGCGGCCGGCGAAGGCGCCACGCTGAAGGCGCGGCTGGCCGACCAGGCGGTGGAGCTCGAGTCGGCGCAGAAACGTCTGGCCGTCGCCGAGGCCAAGCTGTCCGACGTGGCGGACAAGGCCTCCGCCGAAAACCTGGCGCGCCTGGCCGACCAGGTGCGCGCGCTGCTGGCGCTGCGCGATCAGCTCACCGCGCAGGTCGCCGGCGCCACGCAGCAAAACCAGGCGCTGACGCAGAAACTCGCCGACAGCACGCATCTGGCCGAAAGCGCGCAGGCACAGGTGGCGCTGCTGACCAAGCAGATCGATGCGCTGCGCACCCAGCTCTCCCAGATCGCCGCGGCGCTCGATGCCGCCCACCGCGACATCCAGGCGAAGGATGTCCGCATCGCCGATCTGGGCGCCCGCCTGAACGAAGCCCTGGTCTCCAAAGTGGCCGAGTTGCAACGCTACCGCAGCGAATTCTTCGGCCGCCTGCGCGACGTGCTCGCCGGCCGCCCCGGCATCGCCGTCGTCGGCGATCGTTTCGTATTCCAAAGCGAGGTGTTGTTCCCGCCCGGCAGCGCGGACCTCTCCCCCGCGGGCGCCACGGAAATTCACAAGCTGGCCGCCACGCTGAAGGATATCGAAGCAAAGATCCCGAGCGACCTGCCCTGGGTGCTGCGCGTCGACGGCCACGCCGACCGCCAGGCGGTGCGCGGCAAATTCGCCAGCAACTGGGAACTGTCGGCCGAGCGCGCCATCAACGTGGTGCGCCTGCTGGCCGCGGATGGCATTCCGCCGAACCGCCTGGCCGCGGCGGGCTTCGGCGAATTTCAGCCGCTCGATCCGGGCGCAACACCGGCCGCCTATGCAAAAAATCGGCGGATTGAGCTGCGGCTTACGGATCGGTAGGCAGCAAAAACAAAGGCTTAAGGAAG
>CAJCIS010000033.1 GCA_903970435.1 Acidobacteriota bacterium
GGCACCCGCAACTGCCAGAAAATGCCCCAGTCCGGCACGCCAAGCCCCGCGGCGCCCAACGCCAACGAGCCCAGTGCCAACGCGCCGACCGCGAGCACCAGCAAAGCAACGGCGCGAAATCTCACTGCGCCAGTATCTCGACAGCGCCCACCGACCAGGGTCCCGCGCACGTTATCAACGCCGGCGGCACCTCCAGCCGCTTCAGGTGGGCCAATGCCGGATTCGCCAGCAGATCGGTGGACAGCGACGGGAAGGCGGGCGCCTGCTCCGTAACCAGCACATCCGGCGGATGCGTGAGCATCGCCTCCAGCCCGACCACCCGCCCGGAACCCGCGTTCACAAACCCAGCCGTCCGCAGCAGCGTGTCGGCGAAGCTGCCGGGCCCCTCCGTATAGCCCCGCGCCTCCCAGAAAATCGCCCGCCCGCGCGCTTTGACATGAATCGACCCCAGCCGCGCACGCATGTCCGCCACCATCGCCGCCCCGCGCCCCGCCACCCCCAGCGCCGCCGCAACCGTGCCGACCTCCCGCGACACCCCGGCGAAATCGACCGGCTCCGACACCTGAACCACCCGCACGCCCCGCGCGCGCAGCACCGTCAGGGCCGCCTGCGCGCCATATTCGCCCGCCAGCACGAGGTCCGGGCGCAAACGCAGCACCGCCTCGGCGTCGGGCCGCACCCATGGCAACGACGCGGCGGCGGTCGCCACCGGTGACAGGGTCGGGTCCCGCGCCAACGGACTTAACGCGGCCACCTGCGCCGGCGCCAGCTGTACCAGCAGGGCGTCGGTGCACAAATTGAGCGAAACGACCCTGGCCGCATTGGCAGGCGCAGCGGCGAGTGCAAGCGCCAAGAGCAAAAGTTCCTTGGTTCTTTTTTTCAAAAGAAAACGGCTTCTTCTAAATCCGCACAACCCCACTATGCTTGGCCTTGTGCTCCGGCTCGACATGGATGTTCACCACCAGGTGCGACATGCGCTCACGGAACGCCGCCTCGATGCGGTCGCAGATTTCGTGCGCCGCGGCCACCCGCATATCGCCGGGCACCACCAGATGAAATTCCAGGAACGTCGTCTGCCCCGCCTGCCGGGTGCGCAAATCATGCGCCTCCAGCGCCCCGCCCCCGAATTCCCCGATCACGGCCTGGATGTCGGCCAAGGTGCCATCGTCCAGCGCCTCATCCATCAACCCGCCGACCGACGTCTTGATCAGCCGCACCCCGGACCACAGCACATACACGGCAGTCAGCGCCGCCACCGCCGGGTCCAGCCAGAGCTTGCCGGTGACAACCACCAGCACCACGCCCACCGCAATGCCGCACGATGTCGCCACATCCGCCAGCAGGTGCCGCGCGTCCGCCGCCAGCGCCGGCGAGCGGGCACGGCGCGACACCCGCAGCAGCAACTGCGCCCAGCCGGCATTGGCGGCCGTCGCCACCATGTTCAGCCCGATGCCCAGGAAAGGCGTCTCCAGCCGGTGCGGATGGTGCCAGGCGAACCACGCACTCCGCAAAATCGACGCGGCCGCCGCCACGATCAGCGCGCCCTCCACGGCGGCTGCGAGAAACTCCGCCTTCGCATGCCCGAACGGATGGTCCCGGTCCGCCGGCTGGTTGGCGATGTGCAGCGCGTAGAGTGCAATGATACTGGCGGCGACGTTCACCACCGTCTCCAGCGCATCCGAATACAGCGCGGCACTGCCGGTCAGCCACCAGGCCGCCGCCTTCAGCGCCAGCACCGCAACGCCCACGGCGATGCTGCCCGCGGCGATCTGAGTGGCTGTCTTCAAGCCCGTGTCGCCCATCCCGCGTTCAAATTGACCCTTTGGGCGAGGAAGGAAGTATTTCTTTTTTGAAAAAAAGAAACAAAAAACTTTTTATCTGTTGCAGGGCAACGGCCGTGAGTCAGCGTGCGGTGTCGTTGCTCACAAGGCGCAGCGCGGCCGTCCGCGGCGCGCCGCGGAGCAGTTCGTCCACCTTGGCGGCAAGCTCCACCTGCCGGAACGGCTTGCTCAGGCGTGCAACGTCCGTGGGTACGTCCGCGCCGACGGAGGCATAGCCGGTAATCAGCAATATCGGCAGGCGGTTGCCCACCGCACGCAGTTCCGCGACCAGCGCCGCGCCCGTCATGCCGGGCATCAGATAGTCGGTCACGATGACTTCCACCTCGACGCCGGCACGCAGCATGGAAAGCGCCTGGCTGGCCGAGTTTGCCTCCACCACCATGTAGCCGATATCGCGCAACATGTCGGCCGTTGCAAACCGCACGATCTCCTCGTCGTCCACGAGAAGCACTTTTGCCGCACGGCGCGCGCCGACAAGTTCCGCGACCGGTACGGCCGCGGAAGAAGCGGTCTCCTCGGTCACGGGCAGCCAGAGTTCGACCGACGTTCCCTCGCCGAGAACGCTCGAGAGCCGCAATGTGCCGCCCGACTGGGCGGCAAGACCGTGCACCATGGAAAGGCCCAATCCGGTCCCCTTGCCCACCCCTTTGGTCGAGAAAAACGGTTCGGTGGCGCGGGCCAGCGTCGTCTTGTCCATGCCGATGCCGGTATCGGCGGCAACGATGCGCAGATACTCGCCGGGCGCCAGGCCGGTATTGTTCCGCTCCGCCACCGCCTTCCTGCGCACCGAAATGGTGAGCCGTCCGCCACCCGGCATCGCATCGCGCGAATTGATCGACAGGTTCAGCAACGCGAGTTCGAGCTGGTTCGGATCGACCCGCGCGGACGGGAGCTGCCGCGGCACATCCAGAACAACGTTGATCGTCGGACCGAGCGAGCGCCGGATCAATTCGACGATCCCGTCGATCAGGCCACCCACGTCCACCGCGACCGGCTGGAGTGCCTGCCGCCGCGCGAACGACAAAAGCCGGTGGGTAAGCGTGGCCGCGCGCTCGGCGGCCTGAAGCGCGCCACCCACCATGCGTTGCGTGCGATCATCCTCCCGATGCCGCCGGCGAACCAGATCGAGGCTGCCGATGATCGGCGTCAGGAGATTGTTGAAATCGTGCGCGATGCCCCCGGTGAGCTGGCCGATCGCTTCCATCTTTTGCGCCTGGGCGAACTGCGCGTCGGCTTCCTTGCGATCGGTGACATCGGAGACCACGCCGGTGATCCTGACCGGCCGCCCGGCGATGTCGAAACGTACCCGGCCCGTCTTCGCGATCCAGCGCAATTTCCCATCCGCGCCGGCGATGGCACATTCGAAATCGAGCCCGCCTGCCGACGGTGCCGCTTCGAACGCGGCCGCCACGGCCGCACGCTGCTTGGCGTCAACATGTTTCAGAAGCAGATCGACGCTCCACACCGGCTGCACGTCCGCATAGCCGAAAATCGCGTCATGGCGCTGGCTGCGGTCGATCCGGCCGGTGGCAAGGTCGAGGTCCCAGCTGCCCATCCCCGCCGCGCCAAGGGCAAATTCGAGGTTGTCGCGCGCGGCCTCCAGATCGGCGGTGCGCTCGATCACCGCGCGCTCGAGCGTCTCCGACGA
>CAJCIS010000034.1 GCA_903970435.1 Acidobacteriota bacterium
GGCGGCCGCCGCAACCACCGGCGCCTCGCCATCCGCGGCGGCCGGCGCTTCGGCGGCCACCGCCGGCTCGGAATTGGCGGCAACTGGGGCGGCAACTGGGGCAGCAACTGGGGCAGCAACCGGAGCGGCCTCCTTCGCCGCCGCCGCCTTGGTGTCCGGCCGCGCGCTCCTGGCGCCCGGCGCGGGCGGCAGCGGATCCTCGGTGGGATCGTAGCTTTCCTCGTCGAGGTTGGTCGGCGGCGGCGCCACCGGCTCGAGCCCCACCGCGTGCCGCGCCAGCGCCATCGCCCGCCGCCCCAGCGGCGAATTCGGGCTTTCCGACATGCCGCGCTCGAGATCCGCCAGGGCATCGCCCGGGTTCGTCTTGGCGGTTTCGATGCCGCGATGCAGCGTCTCGTTCCACGCGAACCGCATGTAGCGGCGGCAGAACGCCTCGAACGAGAAATACCCTTCCTGGTTGATCGGGTAGGTCTGCCCCGGCCCGACCCATTTGAGCGCGAAATGCGCCGCCACGCCGGGATGCACCGGTTGCGCGCCGGCGGGGAACGGCACGCGTTTGATACGCTCCGGGTTGAATGCCCGCACCCCCAGCTTCGGCACGAGCTGGCTCACCAGGCGGCGCAACGGCTCCAGCGTAATGCGCTGGCGGGTGCGGAACACCGGCCAGGCGCGAAAATTCTCGGCAATGAAGTCGGCCATTTCGAAGCCGCTCGCCGCGTCCAGGCGCCGCTGTATGCCGCTACGGTCCTCGAGGCGGCTGTCGAGCTCGCCCTCGCGCGCGATGTCCAGCGCCAGATACCGCCTTATCGCTTCCTTCTCCTCGACACCCTCGGCGATCATCTGGTCGAGGAACCGGTCGCCGTGCTCGGCCGGATAGGGGCCGCCCGGGATGATGAACGCGCCGCGGTTCCTGGGGTGCGAGCGGCCGGCGAACGGCCACAAATAGTCGCAATAGAGATTCGGAATGCGCACCACATCGGCCGTGGTGGGCAGATCGCCCGTCGGCAGGGCGTCGCCGTCCTCGTCGATTTCGACAGCGATCACATCGGCCAGGAAAAGGGCCGAGCGCGCGGCGTCACTGCCGGCGGCGCCGGAGCCGATGAACACGACGTCATCGCCGGTCTCGCCGGCGATTTCGCTGCGGTAAATGCGCGCCAGCGCGCGCGTCTGCGTGCCGCCCGCGAAAACAATGCGCCGACTCATGCGGTGCCTTACAACAAGATTCCGCTAACTTTCTGACAAGGCGAGGCTGAAAGATCAACCTTTTCGAAGGCCCGGCCGTTCGCGCGCTATTTCACCAGATCACGCAGGCTCGCGCGCAACAGCCTATCGAGTGTGGCCCCGTCCCCCGCGGCGGCAAGGGCGCGTTCGACCACCGGCTGCGCCTCGGCGCGCCGGTAGCCGAGATTGGCCAGCGCCGACAGAGCGTCGGCCGCCAGCCCGGTGGCCGGCACCGGCTGCGGCAATCCCGGCATGCCGCCGGTGGGCATGGCGCCCGCCTTGTCGCGTAATTCGGTCAGCAGCCGGATCGCCAGTTTCGGCCCGACCCCGGGTGCGCGGGTCAGCGCGCCGCGGTCCGCGGCCGCGATCGCGCCGGCCAATTCCGCCGCCGACAGCGCCGACAGAATGCCCAGCGCCACCTTGGCGCCCACGCCCTGCACCGTGGTGAGCAGCCGGAACCAGTCGCGCTCGCCCGGGTCGGCAAAGCCGAACAGCAGAATGGCGTCCTCGCGCACCACAGTCTCCACCAGCACGCGCGCGGCCGCCGGTGGCGCGGGCAGCGCCGCCAGGGTGCGGGTGCTGGCCTGAACGAGGTAGCCGACGCCGTTCACGTCGATGATGCAGCGGTCCGGCTCCAGCGACGCGACCAGGCCGGTGAGCAGCGCGATCACGCCGGCACCGAAGCGCGCGCCCATGCCGCCCGGCTGGAGCGATGGTGCGCGTGGCAGATCGCCACCGCGAGGGCATCCGCCGCGTCCGCCCGCGCCAGCGACCCCGGCAGCAGCCGGCGCACCATGTCGGCCACCTGGGCTTTCTCGGCGTTACCGGTGCCAACCACGGAGAGTTTCACCGATTTGGCGCCATATTCGATCACGGGAATGCCGGCGCGGGCCGGCGCGAGCAGAACCACGCCCCGCGCATAGCCGAGCTTCAGCGTCGCCGCCCCGTTGCGGTTGACATAGGTTTCCTCCACCGCGGCCTCGTCGGGCCGGTGCAAAATGAGCAGCGCCGTGAGCGCATCATGCAGCACGCACAGGCGCGCCGGCACCGCGCAGGCACTGTCGGTGGCGATGACGCCGTCGGCCACGTGGCGCAGGCGGTTGCCCTGGACTTCGATGAGGCCCCAGCCGGTAAAGCGAAGGCCGGGGTCCAGGCCGAGGAGTTTCATGGAAGACGGAAGCAGTTCTTTTTTGAAAAAAAGAACCAAAAAACTTTTGCTCTCATGCCGCCGAGAGTCGCGCCATTACCGAGTCGGGTATATCAAAATTCGCGTAAACGTTCTGGACATCGTCATTCTCCTCCAAGGCGTCGATCAGCTTCAGCAGCCCCACCGCCCGCGCCTCATCCAGCGTCACCAGCGTGGCCGGCCGCCAATCGAGCCTGGCTTCCTCCGGCGGCCCAAATCGCTGCTCCATCGCATCGCGGACCGCGAAGAAATCATCCGCGGCGGTGGTTACCTCGTGCCCCTCCCCGGTGCTTTCGGCGTTCTCCGCGCCGGCTTCGATCGCCGCCTCCAACATCGCGTCCGGCGACGCCACCCCCGCCGCGTAGCGGATAACCCCCAGACGGCTGAACAGAAAGCTCACCGCGTTGGTCTCGCCGAGCGCGCCGCCGTGCTTGGCGAATGCCGCGCGCACATCGCCCGCGGTGCGGTTGCGGTTGTCGGTCAGCGCCTCGACAATCAGCGCCACGCCATGCGGCCCGTAGCCCTCGTAGCGCACCTCCACGTAATCGTCCGCCACACCGGCGCCGCTCGCCTTCTTGATCGCGCGTTCCACCGTGTCCTTCGACATGTTCGCCTTGTTGGCAGCAATCACCGCGGCACGCAGGCGCGGGTTCGCCGCCGGGTCCGGCAGGCCGACGCGGGCGGAGACGGTAATTTCGCGGATCAGCTTGGCAAACTGGCGCGCGCGGCGCGCGTCCTGCGCGCCCTTGCGGTGCATGATGTTCTTGAACTGACTATGGCCGGCCATGGAACCCTTGGGAGATGTTTGTACGGCGCTTATACCATGTGTCGAGACTGACTCTTCGAAGAAGACCAGGGGGTTTCACCCCCTGGACCCCCGACCGGCGTGCCGCCGGCGTCTCAAGCGCTGCGCGGCACAAGCTGCTCGCCGACCGCCGTTGGCCAAAATGTCCATCCTGACCATCGCCAGTTGGCGCCGACGCCCCGGAGAGCATCGGCAAGTTAGAAATATTATGGCACCAGATTGATTGCTAAGCGGCGGAAATGCCGGGGCCGGGGTTATTGGTGGGCGGCGGCGGCGGTGGCGGCTCGCCGGGGCCCGGATTGTTCGTCGGCGGCGGCGGTTGCGGTGGGTTTGTTTCTGACATGATACCTCCTGTCCCTTGCAACGCGACCGGTGAAGACCGCGTGGCGAATGACCTGCGCAAACGTAACGTATTGGCGCCGGAGGGGGTATGCAAGGAGGCGGGAAGGAAGTCGTTCTTTTTTACGCATGGCGTACCCGTCCCCATTCAAATTGGATCGCGTGTGCCACCAGACAAAAGTTTTTTGGTTCTTTTTTTCAAAAAAGAACGACTTCCTTCCTAAGGCCGCTCATCCGTTCCCTGCGGATTGCGCGACGCAAACCAAGCCTCCTCGCCGCCCCGATACCAGCGCACCCCGGCCACGCCGGCAGCGGCCAAGTCCGCGGCGCCCTTGTAGCCGTCCCAATCCATGATGTTGCGGCCCATGACGATCACCGGCGCCCCGGTGGCCGTCCGCTTGAGGATTTGCGCGCAAGCCGCAACGTCATCGGCCGCGGAAGGATCGAACCGGCAGCCGGCGACCGTATGCGGCAACGTCACCGCGTGGCTGCCCAGATTGACGAATTGCGGCGGCGGGTTGCGGCCGAGCAGATCGCGCACTTCGGGCGTCAGGATCGTCTTGGTGCCGGGAACGCCCGCCGGCGTGGGCTCGAAGGCGCCATGCGCCGTGTTTGCCGCCAACGCCGCAACGCCCAGGTCCGCATCCTCCGGGATGGCAATCGTGTGCGGCAGGCCGGCTGCCACCAGGGCTTGCATGAACGCGGCGAAGCCCGGCGCTGCCGCCTGTTCCCGGGTGAACGCGGTGCCGAGCCGCCATACGGAACGATAGGGCCAGATCCGATTGTACCGCGCGACCTGCTGCGCCGCCTCGGAGACGTCGCCGAGTTGCTGGAGTGCCGCGATTCTATAGAGAAACGACCATTCGGCGTGGCCAAGTTCGTCTTCCCCCGGCTCCGGCTCCGGCTCGCCGGCGGCGGCGCGGTCCAGCGCCGCCAGCCCCTCGCGCGGGTGGCCCAGCATCACCTCGTCGAAGCCCAGCTGATAGAACCGCACCTTCGCGCCGGGCCCCTCCGGATCGATGCGTATCAGGTCGCCGATGGCCCGGATCGCCGCCTCGAACTGGCCCAGCTTGTTGAGGCAGGTGATCAGCGCGCTGCGGATCGCCACGCTGTCGGGCTCCCGGACGAGCGCTTCCTCCAGGTTGGCCCTGGCATCTTCCCAGCGGTCGGCCAGCGACATCAGCAATCCGCGCGCCGCCTGCGCGTCGGCCGAATTCGGCGCCACCCGCAACGCCGCGGCGCCCACGCGGCGCGCCTTTTCCAGATCCGGACCGAACGCCGGGTCGGCAACGAAAACCACCTTGCGCGCCAGCAGCAACGCCAGCTCGCCCAAGGCATCGGCGAAATCCGGCTGCTTGGCGATCGCCTGGTCCAGCAGATGCTCGGCGCTCGTCATCGATGCCATCGAATCGGAGCGATCCAGCGCCGAACGCGCCTCGAAGAAAAGATCGAGCGCGTCGGGATTGCTGGCGCGTTCCCGCAGCGACGCGGCGCCCTCGATGCGGATCAGTTGCACGCCCAGAACGCTGGCCAGGCGATGGACGATCGCATCCTGCGCCTCGCCCAGATGATGGCGGGGCTCTTCAAAACGGTCGGCCCACAAATGGCTGCCTGTTGCCGCGTTGATCAGCTGGGCGTTGATGAAAAAGTTGCCGTCCACGGCGCGCAGGCTGCCTTCCAGCAGGTAGCGCACGTTCAGTTCGTGCCCGATCTGCTGCGTCGGCATCGACTTGTCGCGGTACATGTCCGACGATTCGCGCGCGATCACCACGCTGCCGGGAATTTTGGCGAGGTCGGTGGTCAGGTCGTCGGCGAGCGCGTCGGCCAGATAGGCGCAGCACCGGTCGTCGGAGAAATCGCGGAACGGCAGGACGGCGATCGACAGCCGGGGCGGCACGGCCGGCGCCGGCGGCAGCGGCGTGCCGGACAGGCGAACGAACAGCAAGGCGATGCCGCCGATGGCCGCGATGCAAAGGCCCCAAGGCGCCATCGTCGCCGCCAGCGTCCGCCACCGCCGGGTGCTGACCACGGCGGCGTCGGCGAAGCCGGGTGCCGGCAGCGCGGCCAGGTCATGCGAACCGATCGTCGCGGCGAACGGCATCTGGGCCGGCCCCGCCGCCGGCGGCGGGGCCGCCGGCGGCGCCCGCTGTTCGCGCGTGGGGGGCGAGATCCGGCCGACGAAGCGGTATCCCTGCCCCGGCACCGTCACGATCAGCGGCGCATCGAGGTCCGCTTCGCCCAGGGCGCGCCGCAGGGCAGACACCTGCACAGCGAGATTGTTCTCCTCCACCACGATGCCGCGCCACACGCGCGTGATGATTTCGTCCTTGGTCATAACCCGGTCGCGGTGCTCGATGAGCAGCGCCAGAATGTCGAAGGCGCGCGAACTCAACGCCAGCGCTTGGCCATCCCGGGTCAGGATGCGGCGCGCGGTGTCGAGGCGGAACGGCCCGACGTCCAGGATGTCGTAGTTTTCGCTCACGCGTGGCCCCCGGCCGCGAACGGTGCGCCATTATACGCCGCGTGGCGCCCGGCACGCTATCGGCGCAGTAAACGCAAGATTCATAAATTTTAAGCGGGGTTTTTAGGACATAGGCCGCGCCGGCTGCCACACCGGCGCAACGCCCCCGGGGTGGGTTTTGGTCCCCCCTTACTGCTGCGGCGGGCGTAGACTGGCGCGGGGTACGGTGCCCTCCGTCCGCGCGAAAGCTGACGGGTCCGGCGGGTCTGACGACCTGCGCGGCCGGACTCGTCAGTCTTTTTCAGCGATCTTCCAGAGCGGCCTCAAACTGACCCACTACCGTCTCCATCGGGCGATTCCCGTCAGGCTGAAAATGCTCTATCAGCTTTCAGTTGTCAGAAAGCTTCCGACCGCTGACAACTGACGGCTGAAAGCTGACAGCTGAAAAATGGTCCCACTCCATCCTCCCTGGCCGGGCGCCGCGGCAGAGGCAGCCGATGGGAACATCTATGTCATTCACGCGCCGGCGCGGCAGACGGTGCCGCTGGTGTTTTCATCGCCGCACTCCGGGCGCCGCTACAGCGCCGACTTCATTGCCTCCGCCCGGCTCGACGAGCACACGCTGCGCCGCAGCGAGGACAGCTATGTGGACGAGCTGTTCGGCGCCGCCCCCGCGCTGGGCGCGCCCTTGATCGCGGCCACCTTCCCGCGCGCTTTCTGCGATGTGAACCGGGAGGCGTGGGAACTCGACCCCGGCATGTTCGAGGACGCGCTGCCGCATTGGGTGAACACCACCAGCGCGCGGGTGGGCGCGGGGCTCGGCACCATTGCCCGCATCGTGGCGAATGGCGAGGCGATTTACGGCATCCGGCTGCGGTTCGCGGAGGCCGAGCGGCGGGTGCGCCATTACTGGCAGCCCTATCACGATGCGCTGGCCGGATTGATTGCCGATACGCGGGCGAAATTCGGCGTGTGCGTGCTGGTGGATTGCCATTCCATGCCGTCCGGCGCCACCGCCGGGCGCCGTCCGCCGCCCGACTTCGTCCTCGGCGACGCGCACGGCGCCGCGTGCGACACCCACCTGGTCCGCACCGCGGAGGTTTTCCTGCGCGGCCGGCATTTCATGGTCACCCGTAACGACCCGTATGCCGGCGGCTACGTCACCCGCCATTACGGGCGGCCCCGCGAAGCCGTGCACGCGCTTCAGATCGAAGTCGCCCGCGCGCTCTACATGGACGAAACCACCCTCGCCCGCCGCCCCGGCTTCGTCCGCGTCCAGGCCGACCTGACCGATTGGATCAACCGCCTGGCCGAAGCCGCCCGCTGCCTGGCCTCCGAGGTGTGACGAAAGGCGAGGGGCTTCGCCCCCTCGACCCAAGTCGTGCGCGGCACAAGATTTAAACGAGCGCCTAAATGCTGCCGCCTATGCCGGACATTAACGTGCTCAGGTGGGTTCCAAAGCTCTTGAAAATGGCAATGAGGGCGACACCCAGCACACCGGCGATGATGCCGTATTCAAGCGCGGTGACGGCGCGGCGGTCCCGGATCAGGTTGCGTAGGACAGGAACGACTTTAGCAACTTCTTGCACCTTTTTGTGCCTCCACTCAGCGACTGGGGTTGCGGCGGGTCGCCGCGTCGCCTCGGCACCACCGATACGGTAAGTGCCAGAGTATTCTATTAATTTCAACGCCTATTCTTACTTTTTCGGACAATACTGTCTAAAAATCTTTATCAACTTCGCGTTATGGCCGGGAACGAAAAAAGGCGGCACCCGAGGGTGCCGCCAAGTTTAGGGAGGAAACGTCCAAGAAACAGCGCGCCTCAGCACGCTGCGATGCACAATCTAGGTCCGCCCGCGGCCCCATGCAAGTGATTTTTTGCAGTGCAGCAAAATGGCCTTCATGAAAGCCGCTCACCGCCGTGTTCATCCCCTGGTAACGGCCCGCTCCTACAATCGCGCCAATGCGCCCCCGGATCCCCGCCACGCAGCGCCTCGCCACAGCAGCCACGTCCCTGGCCGCCGCACTCGTGATGACGCTCGCGCCCAGCCTGGCACCCGTCGCGCACGCGTCGCTCGGCAGCGCGCCGGACGCAGGACCGGCGCTGCTCTGCCGCGGCGCCATCGCCGCCATGGAATCCGCCACCCGCATCCCGGAATCCTTCCTCGCCGCCATCGGCCGGGTGGAATCCGGCCGCACCCTCGCGAACGGACTCACCGCGCCCTGGCCATGGACCGTCAACGCCGCCGGCGAAGGACACTTCTATGCCTCCAAGGCGGAGGCGATTGCTGCGGTGCAACAATTCCAGGCCAGCGGCATCCGATCGCTGGATGTCGGCTGCCTCCAGGTCAATATCCTGTACCACCCGGAGGCGTTTGCGTCGCTCGACCAGGCGTTCGACCCCGCCATCAACGCAGCCTACGCGGCGCGCCTGCTGATGTCGCTGCACGACCAGATGGGCTCCTGGCCGCGCGCCGCCGCCGCCTACCATTCACAAACACCCGCCCTCGGCCACGCCTACCAGGAACGCGTCCTGGCCGTATGGGCGGAGCCCGATAAAGCCAACGCGCCCGCGGCCCCGGTGCCACCGGCCGCCCCCCGGATATCCACCGCGCCTGAACCGCCGGCCGCCACCGCCGCGCTGCCGCCGGGCGGAAACTTTACCCGCGACCTGCGCCTGCCGGCCGCGCCGGGGGCCATCGGACGCTCCCTGGCATCGTATCGATCGATGCCGGTGCAGATTGTCTTGCGGGGGCCGGTGGGGGGCGTCGCGAGATATTAGCGCCCAACGGCGTATCGATCATCGCCAGCCCGCCCCGCACAGCCACGCGCCGCACCGAGGTAACACCGAGCATCGAACGCAGCGGGCCCGCTGGCACATCCCTCATCGGTCCCGGCGCGGCGGCCCTGCCCGGTGCCGGCTGTGGAAACGCCGTGGAGCGCGCGGTGTGAAACGCCACATTGCCTTCCACCTTCTGCATGATCTGGTGAATATGGCCGTGCAAAACCGTCACTGAACCAAAACGGCGCATCAGGCCCAGCGCCTGCGCGCCGTCCTCGGTCCCCCAGCCCCATTGTTCGCTGACCGTCCACAGCGGCACATGCGCGAAAACCACGAACGGCTGGCCCGCCGCCCGTCCCGCGAGATCGTGTTGCAGCCACGCAAGTTGGTCGGCGCCAAGATTGCCGAGCCCCCCCGCCTTCAGATCGTGCACGTTGTTGAGTCCGACGAAATGAACGCCGTGCTGGTCCCAGGAATAATAGCCCCCTGCCGCACCTTTGACGAAACGTTCGAAGAACGGCTCGCCGTCATCGACCAGCATATCATGTTCGCCGGGCACGTAATGGCTGTCCATGCCGGTGGTGCCGACGATTTGCTCTGCCGTGTCGAATTGCGCGGGTTTCGAGAGATGGCTGACGTCACCTGTGTGAATGAGCAGCGACGCATTACCTTTGACTTGGCTCACCGACGCCACTGCCTCGGTCAGCGTGCCGGGCGTATCGAGATTGGGCGGCTTGGCGAAGCCGATATGGCTGTCGCTGATTTGCACAAAACTGAACGCGTCTTGCGCCGCGTGGGGCGATGCCGCTTGCGCGCCGCCCAGCAGCCGCGAGCGCGGCACGCCGCCGCTAGAGCGGCTTCAGTCTGACTGGAAAATCGGCACCCTCCGTCAGGCCGCTCTAGCTCTTTGTTTGAGCGAGCATTTTCATCAGCCCTCAGGCCGCCGGCTCGATAGGCACGATTCCAGTCAGGCTGATAATGCTCTAACCGTCCAAAGCACGCCGGCACCAGCCCAGGTCATGCATTTTAACAGGCCGCGCCGATTTGGATCGGGCGAAGCGGGGTCATCGGTGGGGTCCATGCGGCAGGCTCCGGCGGGTTTGCGATACTGTGCAGACCGGGCCGGAGGGGCGTTTATTCACGCGGGAAGGAATAATTTCTTTTTTGAAAAACGAAACAAAAAACCATTGACAGATCGGACGGTGCGGGGTAGTCGTCAATTAGGCTAAAACTCCTCCGTGGGAAGTGGCGACTTCGGAAGGCTAAATTTCTACCGCAGGCCGAGCAGTAGGAATGGCCTAGCAAAGGAATAACGTTAGCCGTCTAGAACGTTAGCCAACTACTGAAAATAGAATAGCAGGGATGGAATTACAATCGAATGAGGCGAATGATAAGAATAGCCGTGGCGCTTCTTGCTTTCGTACCAATCAGCGCCAACGCAGCTTTGCAAGAAACCATACTGCAACGATTTCGTTCGATATCGCACAGCGCATCGGGACCATTGGCAAGTCTTGTCTTCGATGCTGCTGGCAATCTTTATGGCACGACGTCAGAAGACGGACGGTTTGAAGCTGGGACGGTATTTGAATTATCTCCTCCCGTGGGCGGGGCTACTACATGGACCAAGAGTATCCTGCACACGTTTGGCTCCAATAGTCGGGATGGCGCAGTACCGACCGCCAATCTGATATTTGATTCGGTTGGTCACCTTTATGGTACAACGTCTAGTGGCGGCGCTAATGGATACGGCACTGTTTTTGAGTTAACTCCCCCGGTTAATGGCAAAGTCACTTGGAGCGAAAAAGTTCTAACATCATTCCCTCCAATTGACGGTGTCCAGGGCGTTACGGGTATCAGCCCGCGAGGCGGGGTAGTTTTCGACAGTTCCGGTAACCTCTTTGGCACCACCGTTGAAGGCGGGAACCTCAATTGCGGTCCAGTTGGATGCGGCACGGTATTCGAGTTAATCCCGCGAAGTCACGGCAAAGCGGGCTGGCACCACAAGATAATATACACCTTTGGTGGCGCTGACGGCGCATTACCTGGCGCCGGAGTTATCCTTGATAATCTCGGGAATCTTTACGGCACGACCGAAACCGGAGGCGCCGGCGGAAGTGGCGAAGTCTTCAAATTGTCGCCGCCGTCAGGCGGTGGAACAACATGGACTGAATCAATACTCCATTCCTTTAGCGGTCCGGACGGAAATTCTCCGGATGCGAGTGTCGTCTTTGAACCATCCTCCGGCAACTTGTATGGGACGACAAATTTCGGCGGAGCTAATGCAGGCGGATATGGCACAGTCTTCGAGCTATCGCCACCGCAGGGAAACCAGACGAACTGGACTGAACAGCTAATTTACTCGTTTAGCGATAATGACCTGGGAAAATTTCCCCTTGGCAATGTGACTTTCGATGCCGCGGGAAATCTCTATGGCACGACCTACGAAGGCGGCGTAATCGCAGGAGGCGCCGCATTCGAGTTCGTTCCACCTGACCGTGGAAAGGTAAAGTGGAAGCCAATATTGCTCCACCGGTTCCCCAATCCACATCGCACCGGCCTTTACCCGGCCGCGGGTCTAATTTTCGATACAAGTGGGCGCCTTTATGGCACGACGGCAGGCGGCGGAATTACGGATGGAGGAACGGTGTTCCAACTGAGTCTATAGCTTTGCCCGCAAAGAAGTTGCTAACCTGCCCGGTTTCACCCGAGCTTTTATGTCTCTTCCTGCCCGGCTGCGGTAGGTGGGAGCCGGTAGCAATGGCGCGGTGAACCCGACCCAGGGTATAGGCCTTGAATCTGTAACGTAGATTTGGCCCCGCCGCTTGAGCTCCTCCACTAATAATCAAAAGTTTTTTGGTTCTTTTTTTCAAAAAAGAACGGCTTCCGCTTCCTTTTGCTAAGCCTCGATTAACGCCCCCTGCCGCGTCTCGGCCGGCAGGCACAACGGCACGAGCGCCGCCGCGCGTTCTTCCGGCCGCGGCAAGCTATTCGGATCCTCCCCGGGATAAGCCGTCGCCCGCATGCGCGTGGCCGTCCGGTTGGGGTTGAACAGATTGACCCGCAGCGCCGTGCCTTCGATTTCGTCCGCCCAGCATCGCACCACGGACTCCATCGCCGCCTTGCTCGCCGCATAGGCGCCCCAGTAGGCGCGCGGCGCGCGGGCGATGTTGGTGGTGACGAAAACCGCGCGCCCCGCGTCCGACGCGGCCAGCACCGGCCCGCATGTGCGGATCAGCCGCCAGGCCGCGGTGGCGTTCACGGCCAGGCACTCGTCCCAGTCCTTTGGCAGGATGTGTCCGGTGGGTGTGAGTTTTCCCAGCACGCCGGCGTTGTGGACGAGGATGTCGAGCCGGCCGAACCGGTCGACGAGGCTGGGGCCAACCGGATCGAGCGCCTCGGGTTTGCGGAGATCCATCGGCAGCAGGGTCGCCGACCCGCCGGCCGCACGGATCGCGTCGTCGGTTTCCTCCAGCCCGCCCTGGGTGCGCGCCAGCAGCACCACGTGCGCGCCGAGTCCG
Source organism: Acidobacteriota bacterium (assembly GCA_903970435.1). Classification (GTDB taxonomy): domain Bacteria; phylum Pseudomonadota; class Alphaproteobacteria; order Acetobacterales; family Acetobacteraceae; genus CAJCIS01. Next base: position 12,313 of record CAJCIS010000034.1, read on the forward strand.
GCCAGCGCCAAGGCGACCGCGGCCCCGATGCCCCGGCTGGCGCCCGTCACCAGGGCCACACGCCCGTCCAGCACACGCCCGTCCAGCACACGCCCATTCTGCATGAGGGATGGGTCGCTCAAGCCGCGTGCATGTCCGCCAGCAGGCTGAGCTGCGGGCTTTGCGGCGCCTCGCGATCGACCAGCGGCACCGGGTAATCGCCGGTAAAGCACGCATCGCAATAATGCGGCCGCAGCGGATCACGTTCGTCCTGGCCCAGCGCGCGATACAGCCCGTCGATCGAAATGAAGGCCAGGCTGTCGGCATTGATCAGCGCGGCCATTTCGGTCACGTCATGCCGCGCCGCCAGCAGCTTTTCCCGCTCCGGCGTATCGATGCCGTAAAAGCAGGAATGCGTCGTCGGCGGCGACGAGATGCGCATATGCACTTCGGTGGCGCCGGCCGCCCGCACCATTTCGACGATCTTCCGGCTGGTGGTGCCGCGCACAATCGAATCGTCCACCAGGATCACCCGCTTGCCCTCGAGGATGGCGCGGTTGGCGGAGTGCTTCATCTTCACGCCGAGATTGCGGATATGGTCGGTCGGTTCGATGAACGTGCGGCCGACATAATGATTGCGGATGATGCCGAGATCGAACGGAATGCCGCTCTCCAGCGAGAACCCCATCGCCGCCGGCACGCCGGAATCGGGCACCGGCACCACGATGTCGGCATCCACCGGGCTTTCGCGCGCAAGCTCGGCGCCGATCTTCTTGCGCGCGCCGTACACCGGCGTGCCCTCCACCACCGAATCCGGCCGCGCGAAGTAGATATATTCGAACACGCAGAAGCGCGGCCGCGTGGGTGCGAACGGCTTGATGCTCTTCACGCCGCGGTCGTTGATGACAACCACCTCGCCCGGCTCCACGTCCCGCACGAACTGCGCGCCGACGATATCCAGCGCGCAGGTTTCGCTGGCCAGCACCCAGGCGGTCTCCCCATTGGCGACCGCGATGCGGCCCAGAATCAACGGACGCACACCGAGAGGGTCGCGCGCGCCGATCACCGCCTCGTTGCTGAGCGCCACCAGCGAATAGGCGCCCGTCACCTGGCGCAACGCGCCGATCAGGCGGTCCACCACGGTGGCGTTGCGGCTGGTCGCAATGAGATGGATGAACACCTCGCTGTCCGTGGTGGACTGAAAGATGCACCCGCGCCGCACCAGGTCGCGCTTCAGGGTCGCCGCATTGGTGAGGTTGCCGTTATGCGCCACCGCCAGGCCGCCGAAGACGAATTCGGCGAACAGCGGCTGCACGTTGCGCAGGATCGTCTCGCCGGTGGTGGCATAGCGGTTATGGCCGATGGCGCAGCTGCCTTTCAGCGCCGCCACCACCCGCGCGTCGTCGAACACCTCGCCGACCAGGCCCAGCCCCTTCTCGGAGTGGTAGCGCTGGCCATCGTAACTGACGATGCCGGTCGCTTCCTGGCCGCGGTGCTGCAACGCATGCAGCCCCAGCGCCGTCAGCGCCGCGGCATCGGGGGCGTTCCACACGCCGAATACGCCACACTCCTCGTGCGGCTTGTCATCATCGTAGGGGTCCGTCGGATCATCGTCCAAGAGATACCACTCCAGCCGGCCGTCGACGGCGCTCGCGTCGTATACGCACATCCTGGCGTGCGTCCCAGGCCCACACCTAGTTGCGGCCCACCCGCTTCCCAAGGGCGCTGCCCTCAGGGGAGACCTGCAACAGATCGGCGGCCGTGGTGGGCTTGTCGTCCGGCAGTAGCGGCAGAGTGGGCCGGTATTTCTCCGGCAGATGCGTCGTCATCCAGTCGGCGCCGGCACGCAGCAGCGGCATCGTGCGCGCCTGCGCCACCTGCGGCGGCCACAATTTCGGCGGCAGCATCAGCGAGCCCAGCGTGAACGCCAGAACCATGACCGCAGCCCCCCGCGCCAGCCCGAACACCAGGCCCAGCGTCCGATCCAGGCCGCCAAGCGCGGACCCGCGCACCGCCCGCCCCACCAGATTCGACAGCAGCGACAACACGATGACCAGAACCAGAAATACGCCCGCGTAGGCGGCCACGCCGGCAATTTCCGGATCGCCGATCAACTTGGCCGCTTGGGGCTCCAGTTGCGGCCCGTACTGCACGGCGCCCAGGCCGGCAATGACCCACGCCGCCAGCCCCAGCATTTCACGCACGAAACCACGCGACATGCCGAGCAAGGCCGAAACGGCGATGATCCCCAGCACGACGAGATCGACAACATTCATCCGGCCTGTCCGAAGGCGATCATGGCGCCTTATGTGTCACACGCCGCGCCGCGCCAAGGGAAAAGGAAGGAAGCAGGCCGGGGCTCTGCCCCTGGACCCCGTCGTGCGCACGCACGCATACGCGTGACGGGGACAAGTCCTTAGAACCTATTTGTTTAAGGAAGGACCGGGGATAGGGAGGGGGCACGAGACGGTTCGAACGGTGCGTGTGCCCCCCTCCCGGTCCCCTGACCTTCCTCAAGTAATAGGTTCTAAGGACTTGTCCTTAGCGGGGTCCAGGGGCAGAGCCCCGGCCTGCTTCCTTCCTTATTGCGGCGGCGGGCCGCACGTTGTGCTTTGCGTTGTGGTATCGGTCGCAGTCTGCGCGACGGCCGTGCCGCCGTTGAGCGCCGGCAGCTGGCGGCATTGCGCCGCCAGCCTGCCGGACCTTCAGGGTGGCAAATCCGCCTTACGCGCCCACCGACTTTATGGCGACGTCGTTTCCTGCGTATGGGTCGTGGTCGTCGTCTGCTCGACCGGCGGCGCCATCGGCACGGCGGCAGGTGCGGTGGTCGTTGTGGTTGTGCGTTCCACTGTCGTAGTCACCGGCGGCTCGTCCCCGCCGCATCCGGCGAGCAGTCCGGCGCCGCCCAGCAGCGTCGCCGTTATGACCCATCTTCGCACATCATTTCGGATAATCATGCACTCTCTCCGGTTAGATGGATTAATTTGGATTTGTCGTTTCTTCAGTCGTCGTCGTGGTTGTTGTCGTGGCGGGTGGCGGGGACGCCGGAATGGTCCGGGTGACCGTCCGGGTATCCTCCGCCACCCCCTGGCCGTTCCGATAAGTGGTTTTTTGCTGATCCACTTCGTTGCCGTAAGCATCGACCGACCGGCTGGTATGCACCGTCGCCAGCGTTCCGGGCGCGGGCGCCACGAGCGGCGACGGCGCGGGCAGCGCCGGCACCGTGGTCGATTGCGTGGTAGTCGTTTCGGTTTCCGTTTGAGCGGCCCCGGCGCCGCCGTATAAACAGCCGCCGTAGAGAACAATCGCCACGGCGCTGGCGCGCAGTAAGCCCTTCATGTCGTCTCCATCATGATCGCACCGGCCCATGCGGGCGGTTGCGACAAGAATGCGCCCGCCGCCGATCGGTTGCTTTGTTCGGACGTGCAGCAAGCAGGGCCGGGGGCCCTGCCCGTGCCGTTGCCGACAGCAAAAAACGCACATGTCGCAGAAAGGTGATCTCGCGATTTGCGTGTATGTGCTACAGGCTTTCAACGCAGGATTGCGTCCCCCGCCGGGCCATGCGCCTGCTCAACCTCGATCGATGGGGATGCCGCCGTGGAAAAAGCTGCCGTTATCCGTCATCCGTTACAGTGGGCCGCCTTGCGCGTGCAGTCCGTCGCCGGTGCGGCGCCCATGGCCCGCCTGCCGCAGACCGCCATTCCGGCGCCGCGCCGCATCAGCGTCGACGATGTGCGTGGCGCGCTGCGGCAAGGCTTTGCCGATTTCCTCGCGTTCCGCAGCGACGTGATATTTCTTTGCGTTTTGTATCCCTGCGCCGGTCTGCTGCTCTGGCGCTTCGCCAGCGGCTACAACCTGCTGCACATGGCGTTTCCCCTGATCGCCGGCTTCGCGCTCGTCGGCCCGTTGTTCGCCACCGGCCTTTACGAAATGAGCCGCCAACACGAACACGGCCTGCCGGTCACCTGGGCGACCGCATTCGCCGCATTCCGCTCCCCCGCGATCGGCTCCATTCTCCTGCTGGGCGTCGTACTCCTGGCGATTTTCGGCGCCTGGCTGCTCGCCGCCAATGGGCTCTATCTCGGCACCGTGGCGGCGGAGAAACCCAATTCGCTCGCCGATTTCGTGCACGATGTTCTGTTCACGCGCCGCGGCAACGCCATGATTATCGCCGGCTTCGGCGCCGGCTTCCTGTTTGCGGCACTTGCCCTGTGCGTCAGCATCGTTTCATTTCCCCTCATGCTGGACCGGCACGCGACGACCGCCGATGCGGTACGCACCTCGATCGCCGCGGCGCGCAAGAATCCGCTCGAGACCGCCCTCTGGGGCCTGATCGTCGCGGTCCTGCTGGCACTGGGGTCGTTGCCGTTCCTGATCGGGCTGGTGGTCGTGCTGCCGCTGCTCGGCCACGCGACATGGCACCTCTACCGGCGGATTATGGCTTGAGCGCCGTGGACGACCCGACCTAGGCCGGGTCGTCCGGCGCGCGTAATACTCCGTGTTGAGGCTGACTCTTCGACGAAGGCCAGGGGGTTTCACCCCCTGGACCCCCGACCGGCGTGCCGCCGGCGTCACAAGCGCTGCGCGGCACGCCGTCACGCGAGGGGGCAATTTCTTCGGTGGGTGCGCCTCAACGCAGGTTGGCGTAAGCCCATTCAACCTCAACCCATTAGTATTTCGCCATACACGGCCAGCGTCGCGCTCTGCATGGCCTGCATCGTGTAATGCGCCAGCACGTGTGCCCTGGCAGCGCTCCCCACCGCCGCCCGATCCGCCGCCGGCATTGCCAGGGCCTGCGCGATCGCCCCCGCCAATGCGGCGGCGTCGCCCGGCGGCACGAGCCAGCCGGTGCCGTCAGCCACGGTTTCCGCCGCGCCGCCGTGGTTGGCCGCGACCACCATCCGTCCCAGCGCCTGCGCCTCGATCACGGCGCGGCCGAACGGTTCGGGCTTGAGGCTCGGACACGCCACCACGTCGGCCAGCATCAAGGCCGCCGGCATGTCGTCGCACTGGCCGGCCAGCCGCACCCGTTCCGTCAATCCCAGGCGCGCCGCCCG
>CAJCIS010000035.1 GCA_903970435.1 Acidobacteriota bacterium
AAGTTTTTTGGTTCTTTTTTTCAAATCCGCGTTGAGTTTGACACATCAGGAAGGCGGGGGGCTTTGCCCCCTCGACCCCCACCGGCGTGACGCCGGCGGCACGCCGGTCGGGGGTCCAGGGGGTGAAACCCCCTGGTCTTCTTCGAAGAGTCAGTCTCAAAGCGGATCGGTATTAAACCTCCACGATCCGGCCGATCTCCACGACGCCATCCCGCGGCAGGCTCAGGAAGCCGGCGACTGTCGCGGCGTTGCGCGCCATGAAACCGTAGATCTCCTCCTGCCAGCGCGGCATCGCGGGGCCCAGGGTTCGATGCGCCACCGACTCGTGACCGACATAGTAGGTGACATCGTCGAGCGGAACGGTACAGCCATGTTGCTGGGCGGCGGCAAGCACCAGGGCCACGTCGGGGCGCTCCATGAAGCCGTAATGCGCGATCAGGCGCCAGAAATCGGGCGCCAGTTGTTGCACTTCCACGCGGTCGTCCGCGGCGACATAGGGAATGGATTGCGTCACGCATGACATCGCAATGACGCGCTCATGCAGGGCGCGGTTGTTTTTCAGATGCCACAACACTACCGGCGGGGTGGCGACGGTTTCGCGGGTGAGGAAGATGGCGGTGCCGGGAACCCGCGGCACGTGGCGGGCGGCGATGTCGGACAGGAATTGCGCAATCGGAACGGCGCGGATTTGCAACGCTTCGTTCACCGCCAGCGTGCCGCGATGCCAGATAGCCATCAGGCTCCACACCATCAGCGCCAGCAGCAGCGGCACCCAGCCGCCATCCGCGATCTTGAGGCTGTTCGAGGCGACGAAACCCGCATCCACAACAGCGAAAAAGCCGGCCACCGCGCCGGCCAACAGCCAATTCCAGTGCCAGATTTCGCGCATGGCAATGAACAGCAGAACCGTGGTCAGCAGCATGGTCAGCGATACGGCGATGCCGTAGGCGGCGGCCAGATTGTCGGACTTGCCGAAGCCCACCGCCAGCGCCACGGTCACCGCCATCAGCAGCCAGTTCACCGCGCCGACATAGATCTGGCCATAGCCCTTGCGGGAGGTTTGCGTAATGCGCAGGCGCGGGCACCAGCCGAGCTGGATGGCCTGACGGGTCATGGAAAACGCCCCTGTAATGATCGACTGGCTGGCGATGACCGTGGCGATCGTTGCGAGGCCAATGAGCGGCAGCAGGAGCGGTGCCGGGCATAGCTGGTAGAAAATATTGTCGCTGATCTTCGCGCCGTCCAGCAGCAGCCCGGTCTGGCCGGCGTAATTGAGCACGAGGGACGGAAATACCAGGCCGAACCAGGCAAGGCGGATCGATTTGACACCGACATGGCCCATATCCGCATACAGGGCCTCTGCCCCGGTGACGCAGAGGAACACACCGCCCAGCAGGAGAAAGCCCGTCTTGCCGCCCGTCAGCAGCGCGTGCGCGGCGTAGCGCGGATCGAGGCCCGCGAGCACGGAGGGGTGCTGGATCACGCCGTAAACGCCGAGCGCGCCGATGACCAGGAACCACAACGTCATGACCGGCCCGAACAGGCGGCCAATCGTTGCAGTTCCCAGCGGCTGGATGACGAAAAGGCCCAGCAGCACCACCACCGCCATTGGCAGCACGTAATGTGTTATCGACGGCGCCGCGATTTCCAGGCCTTCAAGCGCCGACAACACGGAAATGGCGGGCGTAATGGCGCCGTCGCCATAGATCAAGGCCGCGCCGAACAGGCCCACGGCGACAATCACCGGCCGTTTCGCCTGCTTGACACCAAGCAACGACATCAGGGCCAAAATGCCGCCCTCGCCGTCATTGTCCACGCGCATGACAAACATGACGTATTTGATGCAAGTAACGATAATCAGCGTCCACACCAGCAACGACAGCAGCCCGAGCGCGATTGGCGGCGCAGGATGGCCGCCCGCGAGCGCCACCACGGTTTTGAGCGTGTAGAGCGGGCTGGTGCCGATATCGCCAAACACCACGCCAAGCGCCGTCAAGGTCAAAGCCGCCAGGCCCGACGACATGCGCGGCCGCGCGACAGGGACGGGAGCGGCGTTCTCCACGATCACGTTGCCCGACATGACTTCCCCCAATGTGCCGCCCACCGTGCCCATGCGTCGCGGCATCGCGCAAGGAAGGAAGGCCAGGCGCACGGCCCTGGCCTTCTTTCCTTTCACACCCGCGGCGCCGCGGCGCGTTGGAGGCGGTCATTGATGGCGTCGCCGAGGCCTGTTGCGGGGATTGGCATGACGGCAATGCGAACCAGCCCCAGGCGGGTGCCTTCGGCGTCGAGCCAGCGGAGGCCGGCGAAGAGGCGGGTGGCGGCTTCGGTGATGTCGGCGGAGGCGGACAAATTCCACATCAGGCCGGCGCCCGGGGGGATGGGACCGAAGGCGAGGAGAGCCTCGTCGGCGGCGGCCCCGTGGGCGTTCAGCCGCACGGGCAGGGTTGGCGCGTAGTGCGAAACCAGCAGGCCGGGGGAGCGCAGGCCGCGTGTGGCTTGGGCTTGCGCGGCGGCGATGCCTCGGCCGACCGGGCCGATCAGGGCTTCGATCGCTTCGATGTCTGTGCCACCGGGGCGCAGCAGGAAGGGGCGCGGACCGGAGAGATCCAGCACCGTGCTTTCGAGGCCAACCGCGGCCGGGCCGCTGTCCAGAACGGCATCGATCCGGCCGGCAAGATCGGCCAGCACGTGCGCGGCGGTGGTGGGGCTGACGGCGCCGGAACGATTGGCGGAGGGCGCGGCAATGGGTGTGGCCGCTTCGCGCAGCAGCGCCAACGCCACGGGATGAGCCGGCACCCGCACCGCCAGCGTATCCAATCCGGCGCCGGCCAGGAGCTCGATGCGGCTGGCCGCGCGGCGAGGCAGTATTAAGGTGAGCGGACCGGGCCACAGCGAAGCGGCCAGCCGTTCCGCACGCGCATCGGCGGCGACATGGCAAAAAGCCGTTTCCGCATCGGGAAAATGGCAAATCAGCGGATTGAAGTGCGGCCGGCCCTTGGCGGCGAAGATGGCCGCCACGGCACGGCCGTTGCAAGCGTCGCCGCCGAGGCCATACACCGTTTCAGTACCGAACGCGACGAGGCGGCCGGCGCGCAACAGGCCGGCCGCGGCGGTAATTCCGGGCGCATCGCGCGAAAGAACAGACGTCAAGGGAACCGACTCACGGCAAGGAACGCAAAGGTGAAGGCAGCAGTTCTTTTTTGAAAAAAAGAACCAAAAAACTTTTGTCTGTTTGCTGCCGGTCCAACCTTGGAACTTCGGCAAGTATTTCCTGCCTCAAGTGCCACCTTGAACGACAAACCCGCTATTGGCCCACCCCGGCTTGCCGTAGCGCAGCGCGGTGCCGTCCAGCAGCGTCAACGTGCCGCCCGCCGCCTCCAAAACCGCCTGCGGCGCAGCGGTATCCCACTCCATGGTGCGGGAAAAACGCGGATATAAATCGGCCACCCCCTCCGCCACCCGGCATACCTTCATCGCCGAGCCCATGTGCGTCACCGACGCCACCTTCTTGTTGCGCAAATACTCGCGTAACCGCGGATCGTCGGCGTACCGATGCCCCGCCAACACCGTCAGCCCGGCCGCCGGACGCGGACGCACCCGGATCGGCCGGCGGCCGGCCGCGTCCTGCTTCCACGCGCCCACGCCAACAATCCCGCCGAATAATTCCGCGGTGGCCGGAATGGCCACCACACCCAGCACCGGCACCGCGTCACGCACCAGGCCAATATTGACGCAGAACGAATCTCGTCCGGCAGCGAAATCACGGGTGCCGTCCAGCGGATCGACAAACCACGTGGCGCGCCCCGGCCGCGGCACATGGCCGCCACTGATTTCCTCCTCCGCCACCACCGGAATGAGCGGCGCGCCAGCCCGCAACCCAGCCACAATCAGCGCCTCGGCCGCATGGTCCGCGTCCGTCACCGGCGAACGGTCGTTCTTCTGGCGGGTCGAAAATCCGCGGGCACGAATGGACAAAATCAACTCGGTCGCCGCCCAGGCAAGCCGGGCGGCCAAGTCCAAAAGGGCAATGTCATCCATGCCGCCCCGATACCGCGCCACGCCGGCGCTGGCAAAGGCGGGGCTTGGGTGGGATAAGAAGGAAGGAAGAAGGCCGGGGCTCTGCCCCTGGACCCCGCTGGGGACAAGTCCCCAGACCCCATTTGTTTAAGAAAAGTCAGGGGATCAGGAGGGGGGCACACGAGACGTGGGTTCGACACGCGTGCCCCCCTCCTGATCCCCTGACCTCCCTTAAG
>CAJCIS010000036.1 GCA_903970435.1 Acidobacteriota bacterium
CACCGCCGCCACCACCTCCCCCGCCGCCGCAACCCGACCTGATCAAGCCGCCTTTGCCGACGCCGATGCCGCCGCCCGACATCACGCCGGCCCCGGCCCCGGTGAAGCCGCCGCCGCCCAAGCCGCTGATGAAGCCGCAGCAGACGCCACCGCCGAAACTGCAATCCACCAAGGCGCAGCCGCACGAAACCAAGCAGGCGGTGCAGGACACGTCGGCGCTGGACAACACGCTGGAAAAGATGCTCGCCGACCAGCCGCAGGTGAAACCACCGACGCACAAATACAACCCCGAGCGCGGCGGCATCAAAGGCGGCGGCGCGCTGACCACCCACGGCAACCTCACCGGCGCGCTGTCGGCCGAGCAGCGCAAACAGATCGGCGCCTCGGTGCGGCCCTGCTACAGCGAGGATACCGAGGCGCGGAATTACAGCACCTACAGCGCGATCATCCTGGTGACGATCGATGCCGAGGGCACGGCGCGCGACGTGGCGCTGTCGCCGCAGGATGCGGGCCGCGCCAATGCCGATCCCGCCTTCCGGGCGTTCGCGGAACGCGCGCAGCGCGCGGTGCTCGATCCGCAATGCGCCAAGCTGCCGGTGCCGCCGGACCTGCTGGGCAAGCCGTCGCAGCAATTGACGTTTCGGTTTCGGCCGTGACGCACCGCTCAGGAAAAAGTTGGGTCAAGAAAAAGTTGGGTGGGGCGTGACGCCCCCCCCAAACCCCCCGTCGCTCATAAGGACGGGGGCTCCAGCAACAGCGTGACCAAAATAGCGACGCGGAGTCTGGGGGGGCGGCACGGCCCACCCAGCCTTCCTCACAGATCATAAACGAAGGAGGCCTGCCCCATGCTCGTTAGTCCATTCTCCCGGCGCGGCTTCCTCGCCGGTGGCGCCGGGCTCGTCATCGCCGGCCGCGCCGGCGCGCAAACGCCGGTGGCGCCGGGCGCCGCGCAGCCGGTGATCGACGTGGATCATGCGCTGCAGGACCCGATCCGCATCGCCCTGCCCAGCCTGGGCAATTCGCCCGCCGCGGCGGAAATCATCAGCGTGGTCACCGCCGACCTCACCAATTGCGGATTGTTCCGGCCGATCGACCCGGCGGCGTTCATTTCCGCCGCGGACGCCAGTCCCACAGCGCCGAACTTCCCGAACTGGAAGGCCATCGGCGCGCAGGCGGTGGTGACCGGCGCGGTGTCGGACGCCGGCGGCGGCCAGGTGCGGGTGGAATTCCGGCTGTGGGACGTGCTGACCACGCAACAGCTTCAGGGCACCGCCTACACCAGCGCCAATGTGCGCCGCATCGCGCACATCATGGCCGACGTGATCTACGAGCGCATGCTGGGCGAAAAAGGCTATTTCGACACCCGCATCGTCTATGTCGCCGCCACCGGCCCGCGCGGCCGGCAGACCAAGCGCCTGGCCATCATGGATCAGGACGCGGCGAACAACCGCATTCTGACCAACGGCGACTGGCTGGTGCTGACGCCGCGCTTCAATCCGGTGCGCGACGAAATCGCCTTCATGAGCTACGCCAATAATCACCCGCGTGTCCTTCTGTATGATTTGAATTCCGGCCGCCAAACCACGCTGGGTGATTTCGAGGGCATGAGTTTCGCGCCGCGCTTCAGCCCCGATGGCGGCTCCTGCATTCTGTCGGTCACGCGCGGCGGCGGCTCGGACATTTTCGTCGTCGATGCGGGCAGCCATGCCGCGCGCCGGCTGACCAGTTCGGGCAGCATCGATACCAGCCCGTGCTACAGCCCGGACGGCAGCCAGATCGTGTTCAATTCCGACCGCGACGGCGACCAGCAACTCTACATCATGGGCGCCGGCGGCGGCGGGGCGAAACGGATCAGTTTCGGCCATGGACGCTACGCGACGCCGGTGTGGTCGCCGCGCGGCGACCTGATCGCCTTCACCCGTCTCGCCGGCGCCACGTTCGCCATCGGCGTCATGCATCCGGACGGCACCGGCGAACGCATCCTGTCGGAAAGCTACGCGGTGGAAGGGCCCACCTTCGCACCGAACGGACGGGTGCTGATGTTCTGGCGCGAGACGCGCAGCATGGATCAATACGGCCACGGCTATTCGTCGCGCCTGGTGTCGATCGACATCACCGGCTTCAACGAGCGGGAAGTGCACACCCCGACGGATGCCTCAGACCCCGCCTGGTCACCGCTTAACGCATAGGGGGGCCATGGCCTCCTTCCCGGGCCTTCGGCCGAATTGACACATTGCGTGTGCATCGGGGTCACATAGGTGAATTGTTTCTCATACTTGCGGGAGCGTCTTGACCACGACCGGACCGCCCGCGTAATCCCACCGCGCCGCAGCAACGATTGCGCAGTAAGCGCGTTGATGATGCCTAACCGCCACGCACCCAGGATAGGGACGGGATTCAAATGAAGCTTCATACTGTGGGCGCTCTTGCCGCCCTTTCGTTGCTGGCGGCATGCGCCAGCAAGGCACCCGAGACGGGAAATACGTCGACAGGTGCGACGACCACGGCGCCGTCCGGCCCGTCGATCACACCGGGCAGCCAGGAAGACCTGGTGGCCAACGTGGGTGACCGCGTGTTCTACGAGTTCAACAGTTCGAGCCTGACCGACGCCGCACAGGCGACGCTGGACAAGCAGGTGGCGTTCCTGCAGCGCTACCCGAACGACAAGTTCCAGATCGCCGGCAATTGCGACGATCGCGGCACCGAGGAATACAATATCGCGCTGGGCAACCGCCGCGCGCACGCCGCCAAGGAATATCTGGTGGCCAAGGGCGTCTCCGCCTCGCGGCTGACCACCATCAGCTACGGCAAGGACCGTCCGACCGCGCTGGGCGACAATGAGGAAGCCTGGGCGCAGAACCGCAACGCGATTTCCTCGGTTCAGTAGTCCTCGCGGCGTCGCGCGGCCGGCCTGCCCGGCGCGAACGCTCCGGCAGTCCTGCGCGTGACCGGCGGCTTTCGGTGACGGGCGGTATGTCGCCTTGCCGGTTTGGTGGTTGGCGTCCTGGAATTAAGGTGCATCGGCCACGCAACGGGGTCCAGGAGCAACGCTCCTGGACTTTTTTTGTGTTTGTGCCAGGCGCTCTGGCCAGGGCGCTCTGGCCAGGGCCTCTGGCTAGGGCGCTCTGGCGAGGGCGGTTGGGATGCGCGGAGAACGGGTGGCATGCGGAGACTGATCTTACGGGCGGCCCTGGCGGCGGTGTTGGGGCTGGCGGGCGTGCAGGCGCGGGCGCAGTCGCAGGTCGATAGCCGCGAGGGCATCGCGCTGGAGAACGAAATTCTCGAGTTGCGGCAGCAATTGCAGCAAACGCAGCAGCAGATGGCGGGCTTGCAGCAATTGCAGGCGCAGGCCGGTGGGGCCGCGGTGCCGGCGCCGGTGCCGGAGGGCGAGGCCCCGCCGCCGGTGGCGGCCGCCGGCGCCGCCCCGAGCGACGTGGTGGCGCAGCTTCTGGTGCGCGTCTCGGCGCTGGAGGAGCAGGTGCGCACGCTGAAGGGCAGCGTCGACGAATTGTCCAACACGCAGCAGCGTGATCACGATGATCTGACCAAGCAGATCGGCGATCTTGCGTTCAAGGTGAACCCGGGCGCGGCCGCGCCGGGGGCTGGTCCGGCGCCGGCGCCCGATGCGGGCGCGGCGGGTGAGCCGGGGACGAGTTCGGTGCCGGCCGACATGTTCCCCACGGCGCCGGCGCCGGCGCCGCCGGCACCGCACCGGACGCCGGAACAGATGTTGAAACTGGGGCAGGCGGCTTTGGCGCGGCGGGATTATGACGCCGCCGCGTCGGCGGCCGAGGGCGTGCTGGCGTTGGGTCCGGGCCCAAGGGCGGCCGATGCGCAGTATTTGCTGGCGCATGCCGAGGCCGGGAAGCACGATTACAAGACGGCGGCCGCGTCGTATTTCGCGGTGTACAAGGCGTCGCCGCGGAGCACGCGGGGGGCGGAGTCCTTGATCGGGGTGGCGAATGCATTCCTCGGCATGGGGGACAAGCCGCACGCCTGCCAGACCCTGGTGAAGTTCGGCGCCGAGTTCCCCCACCCCGACGCCGCGCTGCGCGGCGCCGCCGTATCGGTGCGCAAACGAGCAGGTTGCTAGACGGACGGGGGTCCGGGGCCTCGGGCCCCGTCATGCAACCGCGTGCTTCGCACGACGGGGTCCAGGGGCAGAGCCCCTGGCCGGCGGCGCCAATGGTCCCCATCACCTCGGCGGAATTCGGCGCCGCGATGGCGCCGCTAGGCCCCTGGTCCGCCGATCGTCGTGTGGCGGTCGCCGTCAGCGGCGGCGCCGATAGCCTCGCGCTTGCGTATCTGGCCGCGCACTGGGGCCGGCCGCTTGCCTTGATCGTGGACCACGGCTTGCGTCCCGAGGCGGCGTCCGAGGCGTCCGAGACCGTGGCACGTCTTGCCGGGCTTGGCGTTGAGTCGCGTATTCTGACGCTGCGCGGTTTGCGGCGTGGGGCGGCCAGGGCACGCCAGGCCCGGTATGCGGCGCTGACCGAGGCGGCCCGGGAGGCGGGGTTCGTCGATCTTCTGGTGGCGCATCATGTGCGCGACCAGGCGGAGACGGTTCTGGCCAGGCGCCTGTCGCAAAGTGGGGCGGCGGGTTTGGCGGCCATGCCGGCGGTGGCCGAAGCGCATGACGTGCGCGTGGTGCGTCCGTTGCTGGGTGTGGCGCCGGGTCGTTTGCGGGCGACCCTCGCGGCGGCCGGATTGGACTGGGTGGAGGATCCGTCCAATCAGGATCCGTCGGCGCTGCGCGCGCGGCTGCGCCGGGAGCTGGACGATCCGGAGGGCGGCGGCGGTGAAACGGCGGCGCTTGCAGAGGCGGCCGCGCAGGCCGGGGCGCGCCGCGCGGCGGCGGAGGCGGCCATCGCGGCGGTGCTCGCCGAACGGGTTTCGATCAGGCCGGAGGGATTTGCGCTGCTCGGCCCGGGTGCGCTGCCGGCGGCGGCGCTGTCGGCGCTGATCCGCGCGCTGTCGGGACGCGCCTATCCGCCGGCCAGCGCGGCGGTGGCGCGGCTGGCGGCGGACCCGCGGCCGGCGGTGCTGGGCGGCGTGCGGATGCTGGCGGCCGGCCGCTTCGGCGCGGGGCTGCTGCTGGTGCGCGAGGCGGCGGCCATGGCGGCGCCGGTGCGCGCTGAGCCGGGCGCGCTGTGGGACGGCCGGTTCCGGCTGGGCGATGCGGCCGCCTTGCCCGGGGGGGCGACAGTTTGTGCGACAATGGGCGCGTTGGGGCCGGATGCGGCCCGATTGCGCCGGCTGAGCGGCCTGCCGGCGGCGGTGATGGTGACATTGCCGGCCCTGCGGCTGCACGGCGTGCTGGCGGCGGTGCCGCATATCGGATACGGTTGGCCGCAATTCTGTGCGCGCATGGTGTTCAGCCCCGCGTCCCAAGCTGCCGGCGCGCCATTTGTACCGGCGGGGCGGGGGATGCGAACGGCGCCGACCGGCCCCATGTTCCATGGCGCGGCAACCGCCGCGGGTTAATCGGATATGTTTGGCGCGGGCGCGTTTAGGCCCGACTGGGACTGGGTGGAATGAGCAATTTCGGCCGTAACCTGGCTTTGTGGGTGATCATCGCGGTTCTGCTGGTGGTGCTGTTCGACCTGTTCCAGCCGGGCACCGCGCAGCACGGCGCCGCCACGGTGGCGTATTCCGATTTCCTGACGAACGTCGATAACGGCGACGTTCGCAGCGTGCAGATCGCCGGCCATCAGGTGACCGGCGTGATGACCAACAACGGACCGTTCCAGACCTATATCCCGGACGATCCCTCGCTGGTTCAGCGCCTGACCAGCCACCACGTGACGGTGGTCGCCAAGCCCGAGGATGAGGGCGGCAGCACGTTGTTGCACATGCTGATCAGCTGGTTCCCGATGCTGCTGCTGGTGGGCGTGTGGGTGTTCTTCATGCGCCAGATGCAGGCCGGCGGCGGCCGCGCCATGGGCTTCGGCAAGAGCCGCGCCCGCATGCTGACCGAAAAGCAGGGCCGTGTGACGTTCGAGGATGTCGCCGGCATCGACGAAGCCAAGCAGGAATTGCAGGAAATCGTCGAATTCCTGAAGGACCCGCAGAAATTCCAGCGCCTCGGCGGCAAGATCCCGAAGGGCGTGCTGCTGGTGGGGCCGCCCGGCACCGGCAAGACGTTGCTGGCGCGCGCCATCGCCGGCGAGGCCAACGTGCCCTTCTTCACCATCTCCGGCTCGGACTTCGTCGAAATGTTCGTGGGCGTCGGCGCGTCCCGTGTGCGCGACATGTTCGAGCAGGGCAAGAAGAACGCGCCGTGCATCATCTTCATCGATGAAATCGACGCGGTCGGGCGGCATCGCGGCGCCGGCCTCGGCGGCGGCAACGACGAGCGCGAGCAGACGCTGAACCAGATGCTCGTCGAAATGGATGGCTTCGAGAGCAACGAAGGCGTGATCCTGATTGCGGCCACCAACCGGCCGGACGTGCTGGACCCCGCGCTGCTGCGGCCGGGCCGGTTCGACCGCCAGGTGGTGGTGCCGAACCCGGACGTGATGGGCCGCGAGAAGATCCTGCGCGTGCATATGCGCAAGGTGCCGCTGGCCAGCGACGTCGATCCGAAAACGATTGCGCGCGGCACGCCGGGTTTCTCGGGCGCCGATCTTGCCAACCTGGTCAACGAGGCGGCCCTGCTGGCGGCGCGCATGGGCAAGCGCACGGTCGCCATGGCGGAGTTCGAGCACGCCAAGGACAAGGTGATGATGGGCGCCGAGCGGCGGTCGCTGGTGATGAGCGACGAGGAAAAGAAGATGACGGCCTACCACGAGGCCGGTCACGCCCTCTGCGCCATTAACGAGCCGGAATGCGACCCGGTGCACAAGGCCACGATCATTCCGCGCGGCCGCGCGCTGGGCATGGTGATGAGCCTGCCGGAAGGGGATCGTTACTCCAAGAGCAAAAGCAAATTGCTCGCGGAACTGACGCTGGCGATGGGCGGCCGTGCCGCGGAGGAAATCATCTTCGGCGCCGACAAGGTGAGCAACGGTGCGGCCGGCGACATCAAGATGGCGACCGACCAGGTGCGCCGCATGATTACCGAATGGGGCATGAGCGACAAGCTCGGCATGATCGCCTACGGCGACAACAGCCAGGAAGTGTTCCTGGGCCACTCCGTGACGCAGAACAAAAACGTTTCGGAAAGCACGGCGCAGGCGATCGACCACGAAATAAAGTCGATCATCGATGCGGCGTACGCCAAGGCGAAACATTTGCTGACGGAGAATATCGACGGCCTGCATCTGCTGGCGAACGGGTTGCTGGAATACGAAACGCTGGGCCTGGAGGAAATTCGCCAGGTGCTGCGCGGCGAGCCGGTGATCAAGAAAGTCGTCGACGAGCCGGCGCCCGAAAACCGCCGCGCGAGCGTGCCGAACACGCCGCCGAAAGCGTCGCCGCTGCCGCCCAATTTGGGCGCCGCACCGGCGTAGATTGATCGAAGCCCCTGGAAGTGCTACGGGCGTGACAACCCTGGACGCTGAAATGTTCGACGCCTTCCGCTCGGTCGGCGTTCTCATCGTGAAGCGGCCTGATACCCACCCGCGTTGAGTTTGACACATCAAGGAAGGCGGGGGGCTTTGCCCCCTCGACCCCCACCGGCGTGCCGCCGGCGTCCTATGCGCTGCGCGGCACAAAAGTTTTGTGCCGCGCAGCGCTTGTGA
>CAJCIS010000037.1 GCA_903970435.1 Acidobacteriota bacterium
GGAGTTCAGACGTGTGCTCTTCCGATCTGAAAACCAGATCAGGGCGCTTCTCGAGGAACTCCGCCAGCTTCAGGCCTGCCTCCCGCCGCAGGGCCGTACCCGGCTGCATGAAGCTGTCGCGCACGCGCTCACCGGGCCGAACACCCTCATCCCCCTCTTCCATCTCCTCCGTGTGGCCCGCACCCAGCGTGAACGCGGCTTTACCGTCCGCTACGCCGGACTTGCCGACAACGCCCCCTTTGACCTGCTGCTCTCCCGCGGCGGCATCGAGGCGGAGATCGTCTGCGAGGTCGTTTCCGCCGAGGCGGGACGCGACGTCCATCGCGGCGCCTGGTTCAACCTGGTCGACCGCATCGACCCCGACCTGCAGGGTTGGCTGGCCGCCCACCCGGGTCGCTACCTGCTGAAAATGACCCTCCCGCGCGGCCTTAAGGCGCCGGTTTCAGGTCTCGGCATCGACAACGACACGGGCGCCCTTGCCGACCTGCACGGCCGCATCACCCGCCTGCTCGCCAACGCCCGCCGCGCCGACCATGACGAGTCCGCGGTCCTGCGCCTCGAACCGCTCCTGCTGGGTGGCGCTCAGGCCGGTGAGTCAGGCCTGATGGAGAGTCTGCGCCGCGAATTCGGCCCCGAAGCGCACCTCGCCATCACGGCGGCCGGCAACGCCGTGTTCGCCATGGCCGCCCGCGCCGCGCGGGAGGACGAAGTGGCCGAAGCCGTCCAACGCCGCATGGCCGAATTGGCGCCCACCCGACTGACCGGCACCCGCCCCGGCATCCTGGCCATGTTCGTGGAGGACACCGACCGGCTGGAGTGGCGCACCCTGCGCGACCAGCTCCGCCTGGAAGGCGCCGCCCGCCATTTCCTCACGCGCGCCGAAGCGAAATACGTCGTCGCTGTCACCTGCGCATCGCGCCTGGAGCTGTTCGGCGCCACGCCGCCCGACGCCGCGGCCGCAGGCGAAATGCGCTTCCGCAACCCCAGCCACACGCATGCCGCGGCCGCCGCCTTGGCGCCCGCGGTTCTCTCAACATTGTGAGTTCGCGTTGTGCGCTGCAACTTACGAACAATCCTGGCGTTCTCATTGCATGCAGAACACGCAGCACCGCGGGCAAGGATGGCGGCCGATGACGCAGACCGACCTCGATGAGAAACTCGACGAAGTCGAACGCTTGTTGAACGACCCGGATGTCGAGCTCCAGCCCTCGCGCGTGTGGATGTTGCTCGACGAAGTCGCCGGCAAGCAAAGCGCTGCGTAGCAAGCGAAAGGAAGCCGTTCTTTTTTGAAAAAAAGAACTGCTTCCTGTACCTCGTCCCAATCACATTTTGTTTACAACGACCCCGCGATCGATCAGGCCGCGCCGCTACACCGATGCACAACCACAACTACCGAGGACCCCGATTTTCATTCCAAAAAACAACCGTGCATATAGGTCTCCGCAGGCCATGACGCCCGCCACGCCGTCACGCCACGCCCAAGCACATCCATGCCACCACAGCGCCTCAATCTTCGCGCGCAATGCCTCCAAACGAAATGTTGAAATTTTAGGATAATCGCCGCATCAAGGGGTGCCAGTCCACAGCACCTGCACTGGAGGCGGGATCGGAATGTCCGAAGACGACCGCCGCGCCTACCCGCGTTTCAACGCATCCCCTGCTCTGACTTCGACATCGGTGCTCCCATCGCGATGGACCCGGTGGGTGCCGAACGCGCTCGCCATCAGCCTTGGCATTGCCTCTCCCGATCCCGAACATGCCGGTCTGCTCCGTGCCGCCCAGATCGACAGCATTACCCGCCTCACGCCTGTGGCCATGATGGCGAGCTGCTTGAACGGCGTCGTTCTCCTGTCCGCGCTCAACCGCGCCAGCCTGCTGCACCCGCCGCTCCTGGTTTGGGCCGTCTTGCTGTTCGCGCTGGCCGCCTATCATGCCCGCAACCGGATCGCCGGCGTCCGGCGCGATCCGGGCAGGGCCGCCTCGCCCCGCGCGATTCGCCGCGCCACCTTGCACGGCCTGATCTTCGGTGCACTCTGGGGCGCCGTACCCGTCATGACCTTCCCGGGAGCGCCGGCGCAAATCCAGCTCCTCGTCGGCTGCCTGACCGCCGGCACGATGTGCGCAGGCGCCCTTGTCCTCGGCACCGTTCCTATCGCGGGCCTTTGCTATGTCAGCATGGTGGCGGCCGGCGCCACCTACGCCCTCATCGAAGCGGGCAGCCCGGTTGACCTCAGCCTCACGGCTCTCCTCTTCGTCTACGCCGTCGTTGTTCTGGTGAACCTCACCTGGAACGCGCAGCTCTTCGTCGACCACTTCCTCGCCGCCGCCCGCCTGCAAGCCGAGACCGACGCCCGCGAGCGCGCCCAGGCCCAAGTTGCCCACTCCCAGCGCATGGCCGCGCTCGGCCAGCTCGCCGGCGGTATCGCGCATGATTTCAATAATCTCCTGCAAGCTGTCGCCAGCAGCGCGGTCTCGATCGCCAATCGCACACAGGATGGCGGCCAGGTGCGCCGTCTGTCCGCCCGTATTCTCGAGGCGGCCGAGCGCGGCGGCGCCATCAGCCGACGCCTGCTCGCCTTCGCCCACCAGGATACCCTGTCCGCCGAACCGATCGATCCCGCCGACCTGCTCGCCAGCGTGCATGAATTGCTGCGCCCCACCTTCGACCCCGCCATCGGCTTCCGAATCGAAGCGCCCCCGGGCCTGCCGCGCCTGCTCGCCGACCGCACCCAGCTCGACACCGTTCTGGTGAACCTCACCACCAACGCGCGCGACGCCATGCCCTTCGGCGGCACCCTCACCATGCGTGCCGCGCGCGAAATCATCACCACCCGCAGCGAAGACCCGCCGCTCGCCCCCGGCCAATATGTCCGCATCACCATTGCCGACACCGGCACCGGCATGGATGCGGCAACCCTCGCGCGCGCCACCGAACCCTTCTTCACCACCAAGCCGAAAGGCCGCGGCACCGGCCTCGGCCTCTCGATGGCGAAAGGGTTTGCCGAACAATCGGGCGGCGCCTTCGCGATCGAAAGCGGCCTGGGCCAAGGCACCACGGTCACGCTCTGGCTGCCCCGCACCGAAGCGGACGCCGCCGGCCGGCCGCGCGCGCCCGCCCTTTTCACGCCCATCCCGGCCGCACGCCAGCGCAACGTTCTGCTGGTGGACGACGACGAGTTGGTGCGCGAAACCATGATCGATTCGCTCGCGCCGTACGGCTGCATCATTACCGTCGCCGAAAACGCCCGCGCCGCACTCGACAAAATCGACCGCGGCGACCCCGTTGACGTCATCGTTTCGGATTATTCGATGCCCGATATGAACGGCGTGGATCTCATTTCCGCCGCGCAAGCCCGCCGCCCGGGCCTCGCCGCCATTCTGCTCACCGGCCACGTCGGCGAAATCGTCAACCCCGACCCGGATGCCGGCCAATTCACCCTGCTGCGCAAACCGGTTCGCGCGGCTGATCTGGTGCGGTGCTTTGTGGATGTGCTGGAGGCGGCGGAGTAACGAAAGGAAGGTCAAACAAGTCGTTCTTTTTTGAAAAAAAGAACCAAAAAACTTTTGCTCCTAAGGCACTCCGTTGATCGACCCGATTTAGCATCGAATAAAAGTTTTTTGTTTCTTTTTTTCAAAAAAGAAATACTTCCCTTCTTGACCTCGGCGGCCGGGAGAAACGACGGTGAAATTCATTCTGGTCGCCGCCGTCGCATCGCT
The DNA here is from genome assembly GCA_903970435.1 of Acidobacteriota bacterium. Taxonomy (GTDB): domain Bacteria; phylum Pseudomonadota; class Alphaproteobacteria; order Acetobacterales; family Acetobacteraceae; genus CAJCIS01. Next base: position 3,718 of record CAJCIS010000037.1, read on the forward strand.
CGGCGGCCTCCTGTTCGGCTACGACACCGGCGTCATTTCCGGTGCGCTGCCGTTCCTGAAGCATGATTTCGCCCTCGGGCCCCGCATGCAAGGCGTCGCCACCAGCGCCGTGCTGGTGGGCGCCACGCTGGGCGCCGCCGGCGCCGGCGCGGTATCCGACATGTTCGGCCGGCGCCGCGTGATCCTGTTCGTGGGCCTGTTATTCATCGCCGGCGCCCTGGGCTCGGCGGCCGCACCGGCTTTGTCCGTGCTGCTGGCGGGTCGCGCCGTGGTGGGCGTCGCCATCGGCATCGCATCCATGCTGACCCCGCTTTATCTGTCGGAAATCGCACCGAAGGAACGCCGCGGCGGCATCGTCTCGCTCAACCAGTTCTGCATCACGCTCGGCATCCTGGTATCGTATCTGGTGGACTACGCCCTCGCCGGCGCGACAGACAATTGGCGCTGGATGCTCGGCCTCGGCGCCGTGCCGGGCCTGGTGCTGTTCCTCGGCATGCTCACCCTGCCGGAGAGTCCGCGCTGGCTGGCCGGCGAAGGCCGCACCGAGGCGGCCCGCGCGGCCCTAGTCCGCATGCGCCGCCCAGACGAGGTCGAGCCGGAACTCGCTGAACTCCGCACCGATCTTCGCCACGATGGCCGGTTGGTGCCGTGGTCGGCATTGCTGTCGGGGCCCGCCCGCAAGCCGCTGATCGTCGGCGTGGCGCTGGCGGTATTCCAGCAGGTCACCGGCATCAACACGGTGCTGTACTACGCCCCGGCCATATTCCTCAGCGCCGGGCTTTCCTCCGCCAGCGTATCGATTTTGGCAACCGCCGGTGTTGGGCTGGTGAACGTCATCATGACGGTAGTCGCCATGCGGCTGCTGGACGTGGCGGGGCGGCGCGCGCTGCTGCTGTGGGGGCTCGGCGGCATGATCGTGATGTTGCTGGTGCTGGCGGCCGGATTTGCATTCGGCAACGGCGGCTGGGTGGCTCTCATGACGATACCGAGTGTTGCCGCCTATGTCGGTTTCTTCGCCATCGGGCTGGGCCCGGTGTTCTGGCTCCTGATATCGGAAATATTCCCGCTTGCGGTGCGCGGACGCGGCATGAGCATCGCCTCGGTGGCAAACTGGGGCAGCAATTTCATCGTAACACTCGTATTCCCGCCCCTGGTGGCAGCTTTGGGCACTGCAACGGCGTTCCTCGTATTCGCGGTTCTGAGCGTGGCGGCCTTCGTGTTTACCTGGCAGATTGTACCCGAAACAAACGGCCGCTCCTTGGAAGAAATCGAGGCGCAACTTGAAGGCAGGGTCCAGGCCGCCCCCTATCATGCCTGAATAGCCCCTGAGCAGCCAAAAGTTTTTTGGTCCTTTTTTTCAAACAAGAACTTCTTCCTCTTGCTTGATCAGACACGTGGCCGCGCACTGTGTCGCAAGCCGGCTGCGTGCTGCCGCGAATAATGCGCCGCGAGCCCGGACGTACTGTACCCTTTCGTACATATCATCTCCATTTGTCGACATCGGCCGCGCGACTCGACATGCCTTAACCTACCCGCTTAGATACGAAGCGGCTGAGCGCAGCGCAGAATCCAGCACGATAGCACGTGCGATTGCGGGTGCGCGCGCCGCGTAGGTCGAACGAGCGCGCGCAACCAAGGTTTAAGAATGTCAGCAGGAATGGACGAAGTTTCCGGGTTGGCCGCGGCCAGCGCTGCCGGGGCTCGGCTGGCCATCGTCGGTATCGGTGCTTCCGCCGGTGGCATCGAGGCGTTTCGCGGCTTTTTCGAGCGCGCGATGGTGCGTGCGCCGTTGCGGGCGGAAATGCCAGACGATACGATGAACGGCAAGACGAACAACAAACATCGAGCTTCTGACACATAGGATGCAGCCCATTCCCTCCCTTGCGGGCCTCCGCGTCCTCGTTGTCGAGGATGAAATGCTGGTATCCCTGCTGATCGAAGACACGCTGGCCGACGAGCAATGCATTGTCCTCGGCCCTTACGACCGTGTCCCCGCAGCCCTTGCGGCTGTGGAGATTGAAACGGTCGACGCGGCGATATTGGATGTTAATCTCGCTGGCGTAAAGGTTTACCCGGTTGCAGAGCTCTTGGCGGCCCGCGGTATTCCATTCCTGCTTCTGTCCGGCTATGGCCAGAGCGCCGCGCCGAGCGAACACCCGGAATGGCGTGTGTGCAATAAGCCATTCACTCCGGAGCAATTAGTGGCGCAACTCGTCGAAATTGCACGCCCGGGCTCTGTGCAGAGCTGAGTGGGTTTTGGCCGATGCACGGAAGGAAGCAGTTCTTTTTTGAAAAAAAGAACCAAAAAACTTTTGAAACGATGCCGTGCTCGTACAGCTGGATTGCCTGATGTTGCTCCACTTGGCTCGACAATTTTGCAACCAGATCCTCCGGCGTGAAGGGCTTGCTGCAGGCTCGCCATTCGGTGTGCGGAATACCTCTTGCGGCAAGAACTTCCGCGACCGGATATACCCTTACACCCGCGACATTGACGTCGAGAACAGCCACATCGATCCGTTCCGCCCGCGCGGCCTGTAATGAGACGCCTTACCATGCGGGTTGCGTCACACTCTGTAACGTCGGCACTTAGATAGGCGTTCCCTGCGCGCGCGTAGACCCGCCGATCCGTGTTCTCACCATGGCTTCTGCGCACTATCCACCGATCTATCCCCAGCAAACAGCAGCTTCAGGCGGAACCCACCCGGAAGGCCATTCCCAACCCCACCCTCGAAGAAGGCGCTATGTATCTCCCCGCCTAACCTTCGCGTCGACGCTGGTCGGAGATACCGCTGGTCGCTTTCGCCTCAGGAACTTTGCGCGAACGGACCTCTTCGAAAGAGCGCACTGAACACGCGCCGCGCGGGGCCTCGCCGCATCGAATGCCGCAGCTTTCTGGCGGCGAATTCGTGGAGAGACCGATCCAGCGCATTCTTCTCTTCAATAATTCGCCTCGTCATTTCCGGTGGCGAGTCGTACGCGCCCGCCGTAACGTTCTCCCTTCGAATTTCCGTGAAACGACCGCCAAACACCCGCCGGCCCCATAATTGCGAACATTCCGCAAGCTCGCAGACATAATACCACGGCATGAGGTCCACGAACGCCATGGCTTGTTCAAGATCACCGACGCTCCCAGGCGACCATGCGGACATGGTCAATTGGCGCACGTGGTGATTGCGCGTATGGATTTCGATTCGCGGATCCTCGGTGGCAACGAATGAATGGAAATCGTGGCTTTGCGCGAACGCGACCGGATACAGATCGTCCAGGAGATTTGCATTCTCCGGCAGCTTCACCACGAGGCGGTAATAGGTGTACAAGGATCGCAGCCGCGCCTGAGGATCGCGAAAGTTGGTAATCGCACGATGGCCGTCGCTCACGGCATTGAAGATATCGCGGCCATAATGCCCGCCATAATAACGGTAACCACGAAAAGGTGCATAGTGGCCCCCGAGCCGTGCGTGGTCGCGTTCGGTATTTTCGATGAGAGGACAGCGAAGTTCCGGCGCGAACATTGCCGCCAGCACGGTGCCGACGGCAGTCCCGCCTGCCTTCGGATTGTGGAAAAAGAACAGGCCGCCGTCATTCACCCGTGATGTCCTACGCCAATAGCGCCTTCAGCCATGCGGCATAGACTGCGCCGAGGGCACAGCTTCCGCCATAGCCGGCGGTTCGAAACATTTCCAACCAACGGTAGAACACCGCCCGCGCATTCGCGTACGGTGCCGCCTCATTCCACGCAATCTTGCGCCTCACATGAACGTGAATTACCGTAAATGCATAATGATCCATTTGCAATCCGCGGACGGCGGATCGCACACGGCCGGCACCTCGCACCGTCGGCCCCGGGGCGCGTTACCAAAATTGTGGGAGTGGAAAACATGAATGACAGAATGGCCAACGCGGAGACGACCGACACCAGGCGATGGCTCGGTCGCGCGGGCGCCGGAGCGCTTGCGTTCGGTGCATTATCCGCAATGGGCGGGAAGAGCGCGCGCGCCCAGAGCATCACCGATGCCGATGTGCTCAATTTCGCGCTGAACCTCGAGTATCTGGAGGCTGAATATTACCTGCGCGCCGTCACCGGCGCGGGCCTGCCTTCCAACCTCACAGGCGGATCCACCGGCAATGTGTTGGCGCCGGCAAACACGCTGGTACCGTTTCAAACCACCGCCATCGCCTACTGGGCGCAACGGATTGCCAACGATGAACTGGCGCACGTGACCTTCCTACGCAGGGCGCTGGTGGCCGAAAGCGGAACGCCGGTCGCCGAACCGCAAATCGATCTCGAGATTAGCTTCACCACGCTGGCGGTCGCCGCCGGCCTGATCACCGCGGGTCAGACATTCAATCCGTTTGCCAGCGAATTGGACTTTCTGATCGGCGCTTACATTTTCGAAGATGTTGGCGTCACCGCCTATGCCGGTGCGGCGGCGCTGCTCACCGATCCGGCGAACATCGCTTACAGCGCAAGTATCCTTGCCGTCGAGGCTGAACATGCGGGATTGATCCGGTCGTACGTCGCGGAAATAGGCGGCGGAGGCGTAACAAATGCAATATCCGCGCTCAGGCAATCCTTGTCCGGGGTGCAGGACAATGGCACCGATCTCAGCGCCAGCGGCGGCAACCCCTTCAGCTTTGCGAACTGCGATTATAACGGTCAGGTGTTCCGCCGGACGCCGCAGGAAGTGCTGAACATTGTCTACGGTGCAAGCGGCAGCGGCGTGGCCGCCGGCCTGTTCTTTCCGGCCGGTGTGAACGGCGCGGTCACAATGACCTGAGCGTTCCCGACACATCCGCACCGCACTCATTCAGGAGACATCTCAATGTTGGATAATCCGTTCACCAAGGTATTGCAGGAGGGCATCGCGCGGCGGCGCTTCCTGCGTCGTGCGGGCTTCGGCGCGGCCGGGCTCGCCACCATGTGCGCCGGCACCGCGTTCGCCGCGCCGCGCGCCAAGGTTGAAGGACTGACAGATGCCGACATATTCAACTTCGCACTGAATTTTGAATATCTCGGCGCCGAATACTACCTCGGCGCGTTTGGCTCGTCCTTGCCGGGCAGCCTGACAGGCGGCGGCGGGCCGGTCACCACGCCCGGCACCGGGCCGGTGCCGTTTCAAAACAGCGCCATCGGCTATTTCGCCCAGCAACTTGCGGTAGATGAATACGCCCACGTGACGGTCATTCAGGAGGCGCTCAACGCCGAGAATGCCACGCCAATCAGCGAGCCTTCGATCGACCTCGACGGAAGCTGGACAAGCCTCGCCATCGCGGCCGGCCTGATCCCGGCGGGTGCAATTTTCAATCCATACGAAAGCGAGATCAATTTCCTGCTCGGTGCCTATGTGTTGGAAGACGTCTGCGTGACAGCTTTGTGCGGTGCGGCGGCCCTGCTCACGAACAAGACAAATCTTGCTTACGCAGCCAGCATACTCGGCGTGGAGGGTTATCAGGTCGGGATGATACGGCAGCGCCTGTCGGCAATTGGCGCCGGCGCCGCCACCGACGCGATTTCGTCGCTGCGTTTCACGCTGTCGAACGCCATCGTGAATGTGGGCGTCGACGACAATGGCACCGATGCGGACGGCAATCCGTATAACTTCACCAATGTCGACGTCAACGGCCAGGCATTTCGCCGCACACCGCAGCAGGTGCTGAACATCGCCTATGGCGGGCCCGGCCCTAATGCCTCAGGCGGCGGGTTCTTCCCAAATGGTGTAAACGGCACCATTACCATGACCTGATTTTTTGCTTGCAGGGCCAGATGCAGCGCTTCTGGCCCCCATGCAACAGGAAGTAGTTCTTTTTTGAAAAAAAGAACCAAAAAACTTTTATCATTTTAGGCGTCTATGGGTTCTACACAATTTGACCTCGCGACATCGTTCGTGTCCAAGGATCTCGTCATTAGCTCGCGATCTGGCACTCCCTTGTGGGACGCTACCAGGCCGCGCAGCATGCCGATCGTGCGCGTGCCAACAACGTTCCATCCCCGCTCCGACAGCCAACGCCGCGCGGCGCGCTGCGTTGCAATCCGCAGGTCGCGGTCCGCAAGCAACGTGCCGAGCCCATCCGCAATGGCAACCGCGTCGGTTCCCGGCAACCGCCATGCCGCGTCGGCCGCGTCGGCAAACAAATCAATGGGCGTCACCGCGACGCATGCCCCGGAGCTCACCGCCATTCGCAATGCGGCACTCGACCCTTCCTTCGAGGGTGGATAGGGCAAAACCACAACATCGCACGCCGCCATGCCGGCCCGTAACGTGTCGTAGGGCAGAAAATCCGTCACCAACTCCACGTCCGCGTCCAGGCCCGTCTCCTTCGCAATGGTGCGCACCAGTGCTGCTTCAGCTTTCGAATCCTTGCTGCCATAATCTGCCGTCAGCAGCCGAAGACGAACGTGCGGCCAGCGCGGCTTCAGCAACCCAATCGCCTCGACCAATGTCGGCATGCCCTTGCCGGGCAGAAGAAAGCCGCAGCTGCCGATCGTTATGGTATCATTCGCGCCCAGTGCCCGTTCGGGCTTCATCGCAAGCAGCTTCGGCGCTCCCTGCGATATCAGAACGACATTGTCGGCAACGCCGAGATCGCGCAGACGCTCCAGGTCGATCAGCGTATGCACGATAACCCGTGTCGCCGCCTGCAGCCCGGAGAGGGCGAGGTCTCGTTCCGGCTTTTCGAGCTCCGGCAATGTCGCCGTATTATGCAAGGTCACCGCCAACACGCGCTGCGGGGCGGCAAGCGCCAGCACCGCGCTGCCAAGCGTGGACCACCCGATCAATCCGGGCTGATGCTGAATAAGCAGCGCGTCTGGATCCTCCGAAGCCGCAGCGGCGCGGAGTGACTGATCGGCTTGCGGCGACCCGATCGTCCAGGCCGGTCGAACGCGGACAAATTCATCCCCCTCGCGCGGCTCCGGGTTGCGCGCATCCGACAAAATCGAAAGCTCTAGATCCGGACAGGCATTTCGCATCCCTTCCACCAGAAAGCGTGTGTAGTCGGCGATGCCGCAGCGCACGTTCCAACTCGAAACAAGGCATAGCCGCAACGGCCGCGCGGGCGGCCGCATGATCGTCTCGATCGATGCGGCTTCAATCCGTTGCACGAACGCCTCGCGTGACAGCAGGCGGCCCGCAATCGTGTGTGCCTGGCGTGCGCGCGCCTCGCGGCCGGCGCGGTCGTCATGCACATCGCGCAGCGCCGCGGCCAGGTCGGCGACATCAGGTTCCGCCCACAGCGACATCGGTGTCGCAAGGTGGCTGCGAGATGGTGCCAGGCGATAATCGACCAGCCGCGCGTTGGCAGCGTTGCAGAAATCCATATGACCACCATAACCGGTGACGATCAGCGGAACACAAGCCGCCATCGCTTCGGCCGCCGGCAGATTAAATCCCTCGCCGCGCGTGGGCAGCACCATTGCGTCCGCATCCCGGAACAAGTCGGCCATCTCCGGCACGCCGAAATCATCATCGATCACTTCGATCATCGGCGCCTGCGGGTCGGCAGCGCGCAACGCGGTGATCTGCGCCGCCACATCATTATGTGGGTTGCCGAACGTCTTGATCACCAACCGAACCGGATCGCCGGCACGAAAAGTACGCGCATAGGCCGCCAGCAGGACATCGATGCCCTTGCGCGGAAAAGCCGAAGATACGTGGAGGAACGTGAAGATGTCCCCGACGGGGCGCTCACCGGCACGATCCACCGCCAGAAAAGCATCCAGTTCCGGCGCAAAGCCTACCCAATGCACCGGCAGGCTCACGCCGGAATCGAGCAAGGCCTTTGCAACAAACTGCGACGGCGCCAGCACTGCGTCAAACGACCGGTTCAGCGTTTCCACGGTTGCCGCGGGCAGCAGCGATTCCTCCCAGAATACCAGCGCCATGCGCGCATCGGCCGGCTCGGCCGGCACATACACAGGATAATGCTGGCTGATAACCACAACCGGCCCGGTCTCATGCGGCGGGCGGGCGGCAAGCCTCGAAATCAGATCGTATTCTTCCGCGGGCACTTCATTCAATTGCGACGTCGGCTCACCCTCAACCGGCAGCAGGCGCACACGGCCGGGACGCTCATATTCCACGGCGCGCGCGAGCGTGCGATTGATAGCGGCGAGACTATAAGTCTTGTTGACATGGCCAGCCACAGTCACATGCAGGTTCCGCAGTAACAGGCTTTGCTGTCTGTCGTCGCGCGGCGCCGCCACGCCTGCTTTGGCCAGTGCGCGTCCCAGCATTTCAAGATGCGGCGGCAGATCGAAACGGGCGAGTGCGGCTTGCTGCGCCAAGCCTATGTCGAGCAGACCGTCCGGGTCCGCAGCAAGATCGGCGACTTGCCTGGCGACATCCTCCGGCGCGCGAGAACGCAACAAACCGTCCTGTCCGCCCAGCGTGAATGCCACGGCACCCGCCGGCCACGCCAGCACCGGCACGCCGGCCACCGCGGCCTCCACCAGCGGCACGCCAAAACCTTCATGCCGGCTCAACGACACATAGACGTCCGCGCGGCGATAATGCGACATCAAAACATCGTCGGTCACGACGCCGGTCAGAATCACGTCGTTTTGCAGGCCGAGCGCGCGCACCCGCGCCTTCACCGCCTCGGCATATTCCCGCCCGGCGCCATCCTGATGGCCCACCAGAACCAGTTCGCACGGCCGCTTATAAATCCGGCGAAAGGCGGCAAAAGCCTCCACCAGCTCAAGCTGGCATTTCGAGGCCACCACGCGGCCGACGAACAACCACGTGAATGGCCGGCCCGCATCCCGCGCGGCCGGCAGATCGTGCTGCTGGCGCCGCAGCGCCTGGAGGTCAAACAGCAATGTGCAGGCTTGCGGCTCGGCGAATCCTAGCTTGCGCAATTCCATGGTGTTGAATTCACTGTCGGCGAGTGCGGCAACAACATGCTCACGCAATCCGGCCAGTTGCTTGCGCCCAAGTTCCGCATAAGCCTGTATTTCAGGTTGACCGGCAAACAGCTCCGATGGCGTTATATTATGATATATGAGAATTTTCGGCACGGGCAGCCGAATGATGCGCTCGTAGGCATCAAACCCCATCGAATGATGCAGGAGCAATACGTAATCATTGTGGCGCGGCAATTCGTCGATACCGTGCAAGTCGGCCGCCAAGGCGCCGTCGAGATGCTCGACATAGATGTCGCTGCGGTAGCCCCATGCGCGCAAACGGGCCCGTATTAGCAACATTGCATTGGTGATCGCGTCACCCGCCGCCGAGCCGGAGTGGAACTGGTGTACGGCGCGGATCGGCGCGCCGGCCGCGGTATTTTCCGGCACATGGTTCGCATGGCCGTGGGCGGCGGTTGGGCGGTGCCCGTTCGCCCCGTTTCGTGGCGGCGCCGCCACCGCCGGTGGTGCGCCATTTATGCTGCGGCGCTTGAGAGCAAATGCGCGCGTGATCTTGACCGCGCCTCGTAACGGTGCGGTCAGGCGCCATGACGTGCTACCGCGCAATGATTCCGCGTCGTCCTGAGCGCGCTTCAACGCCACCATCAATTGCTGCGCCTCGCTGGCCGCTTGCGCGTCGGCCTGAAGCTGGCGCCGTTCGGCCGCCTCGGCGCGCTGCGCGGCTGCATCCGCGCGCCGATCGGCCGCCTCGGCGCGCGCTTCCGCCACCGCAATGGCCGCCTCGGCGGTCATGCTTCGTTCCAGCAGATCGGCCGCCTGCATTTCCGCGTGGCTTATGCGCCGTGTCCACTCGCTGTCGGCTGCGCGCAGGAAATCATCGAACACGCAAACCGGAATTCGGAAATGCGGTGCCAATCCGTCATACTGCTCAGCGGCGGCGTAGAAACGATTCAGCCCGTCGAACCAAAGAAACCGGTAGCCCGCATCGAGCAGAATCGGCTCCCATTCCGCATGTGTTTCAAGGCTGCTGGCCGGCGCTGTCGCCTCTACCAGAACGATCCAGGGGCGGTATGTCGTAAAATCGGCTCCGGCCAGCGCCGCCCGCTCGGCGCCCTCGACATCGATCTTGAGGAAATGGATCGTCGTTGCGGCGTGCTCGCGACATATCTCCGCCAGGGTCACAAGACGCACAATTTCACCGCGGATATCCCGCCGGTCCGCGCGATAATTTTCGGCCAGCGCCGCGTCGGTCGTGGACAAGCCGGTTCCGGCGACGACGTGCAGCACGCCCGCACCCGAGGCTTCGCCGACGGCCACGGACAAATTGACATCCCGCGGACGCGCCGCAGCCAGCCTTATGTACAGTTCCGGCACCGGCTCGATGTTGATGCCGGACCAACCGCGGTCATAAAATGCACGCGTGACAGAATCCTGATCGGGGTGGGCGGCGCCCACGTCGATATAGAACCCCTGCGGCACGTGGCGGAACGCGCGCCACAGCAGGACGTCCTCGAAATTCTGCGCGTAGGAAACAAACGTCATTGCACCGATCCGTTCAGCCGCATGGATTTGGCGCCGACAGGCGGCAACGCCGCATCAGGCAAGTCAAACAACGCGTTGCACGCAGGAACCGACATCGGGATAAGTGCTCCAAGAGAAGAATCATTTTTGGTGACGGAGTGTGACTTCAAGCCACGGTAGAGTACTGCGCGGTGATTTGCATCTTCGGGTTGTAAAACGCGTATTACACGTTCACATGGGGTAACGCGCAAGGCCCCTATCAAAGTTCGCGCACCCCGCCTTTGCGGCGTATGTAGGTTCTACGGACGTGTCGTCAGCGGGGTCCAGAGGCAGCCCGGGTCTTCTGCCCGATCGAGGCTCAACAAGTGAATCACACCGACCTTGCGGCCACGCGCCAAACGGTTCCTTTCACGCCGCGCGCCACGGCGAAAGATATTTTCTATTGCTTCCGGCTGCTGCTCGGCCGTCACCCCAACCCGCACGAATGGCGTGGCCATGCCATGCGTGCCGGCGAGGACCTGCGCGGCGTGGTTGCCAGCTTTGCCGGCAGCCTCGAGTGCACCCGCCGTGGATTGTTCGATGCCGGCCCCCGCACCGCCGATATCGCCACCGACATCGAAGGCTTTTCCATCTTCAGCGCGGCGGACGACGCCTCGGTTGGCCGCGCGGTACGCGCCGGCTCGTACGAACCCGAAATCACCGCACTATTTCGGCGATTTGTTCGGCCCGGCATGGGGGTTCTCGATCTCGGCGCGAATATCGGCTTTTTCACCCTGCTGGCGGCCACCATCGTGGGGCCAAATGGCCATGTATTCGCCATCGAACCAAACCCGCGCAACGCCCGCTTGCTCGAAGCCAGCCGCCGGGCGAACGAATTCACGCAAGTAACAATCCTGCAAGTGGCCGCGGCCCCTTCGCACGGCTTGCTTGTGCTGAACGCCTCCTATTCCAACGGCACCACGGCGGGGCTGCCGGAAAATGTGGCCGGCGTGCTGGCGGCCGAAACGGTGCCGGCCATTCGAATCGATGCGCTGCTGCCAAACGATCGCCCGATCGGCTTTATCAAGGCGGACGTGGAGGGCGCCGAATACGCCGCCCTGCTCGGTTGCCAAGCCACGATCCGCCGCGACAGGCCCATCATCGTCAGCGAATTCAGTCCCGACCTGATGCCCGGCATTTCGGGCATCGACGGGCCGGGCTATCTTCGTTGGCTGATAGGCCTCGGCTACGGTATTTCGGTTGTGCACCCGGACGGCACATTGCTGCGGGCGGATATTGAAATGGTCATGTCGGCCTATCGGGATCGCGCGTCCGATCATATCGATATTCTGGCCGAGCCGGCTTGAAGAAAGAAAGTCGTTCTTTTTAAAAAAAACCTTCGTCTGTTGAGTGCGCAACAAACAGATAAAAGTTTTTTGGTTCTTTTTTTCAAAAAAGAACGGCTTCCTTCCTTCCTACTCCGCCAGAAGTCCCGCCGCCCGAAAACTAGTCCACCGCCCATTCCCGATAATCACATGATCCAACACGCGCACCCCGAAAAGCTCCACCGCCGCGCACACCTGTTGGGTCATATCGATGTCGGGGGCCGACGGCGTGGGGTCGCCGCTGGGGTGGTTGTGCACCAGGATCAGCCCTTCGGCCCCCAGTTCCAGCGCCCGGCGCGCCACTTCGCGCGGATAAACCGGCGTGTGGTTCACGGTCCCCCGCGCCTGCGCTTCGTCGGCCAGCAACACGCCCTGCGCATCGAGAAACAGGATGCGAAACTGCTCGACCCGCTCCCAGGCGAGCACCCCCCGCAGATACGCCAGCACGCTGTCCCATTCATCCAGCACCGGCGCCCGCGCCGCGGCGTCGCGCAACAAACGCACCGCCGCCTCCTGCATCAACTTGATCGCCGCCACGCTGTGCGGCCCCAGCCCCCGCACGCTCAGCAGCTCCCGCGGCGTGGCCGCCAGCACCCGCGCATAGCTCCCGAACCTGGCCACCACCTGGGCGGCCAGTGTCTCGGGGTCCGGGTCCAAGGTCGCCAGGCGCAGCAGCCGGGTCAGCAGGGCAACATCGCCTTTTCCGCCTACCGCCGCCGCCGCGCCCTCGCGCGTGGGGGCCGCAAACGGCGCCGGCAGCTCGGCGAACCCGGACGCCCGGATCTTCGCCGCCTCCGCCGTCCGCACGCGCGTCGATTCCGTGGCACGCCATCGCCAGCGCGCCCGAAGATCGACAATCAAAAAGTGTAATCGCGGCTTCATATGCACGTCGGAGTAGCATTTAATTAACGGTTCTGCTACCTTCCGCATGATGTCCAGAGGTTTTGCCGACGCCTCGCATTGGTCGCCCACGCTGCCGGAGCCCGCCGGTTCCAGCCCCACGGCGCTTTTCCCCAGCACCGGGCCGCACGGCCACCGCAAACGCATGCGAGAGCGCCTGCTCAGTCGCGGCGGCGCCACCATCGCCGACTACGAAATCCTGGAAATGCTCCTGTTCTTCGGCATTCCGCGCAAGGACACCAAGCCGCTTGCCAAAGCCACGATCAACCGCTTCGGTAGCCTCGGCGCCGTGCTACGCGCCACCCGCGCCAGCCTCCTCGCCGCCCCGGACATCACGCCGCTCTGCGCCGAGGCCATTTCACTCGTGCAGGACACCTGCCCCTGCATCACCGCCGCCGAAGCCCGCGACACCCCCATTCTCTCGAACTGGGCGTCGCTCCGCGCCTATCTCGCCACCACGCCCCCCCATCCCCTGCGCATCCTCTACCTCGACAACAAGAACCGCCTGCTGGCCGATGAACCCGCGCCGACCCAGCTGCTCGACACCGCCGCGACGCGCATCATCCTGACCCGCGCGCTCGAGCTCCACAGCGTCTCCCTCATGCTCGCCGCCTGGCGCGCCGACACCATCACCACGTGCGCCGACCGCGAAAGCCTTCCCCGCCTGCGCGCCGCCGCCGCCGCGGTGTCCGTCGGCATCCACGATCTCGTGCTCGTTGCGGGGGGCGAGATCGTGAGCGTGCAGCGGGATTTGTGAGTGCAAGCAGTTCTTTTCTGAAGAAAAGAACCAAAAGACTTTTGCTCCCGCGCCTGCACAACGGTTCGTATCGTGGCGGATAGGTTAGGGATCGCATCAAAGTCAAAGAACTGCTTCCTTGCCTTACGGACCGCGATCAGCGTCCCACCAGGCCCGCGCACGCGGTGGGATCGCCGATATTGGTGTGCCATTTCTGCGTGTCGGCCAGCATGTTCGCCAAAATGTCCGCTACAAAACCGTTCGCCGCCACATCCTTCAACGTCGCGAACCCGTTGGCATGCTCGATCGCGGCATAGCCACTGTTTGTATAATGCAACGTGAGAAACGCCTTCAGCGCTTCTGTAATGCCCGCCGCGGCGTAGCATTGCGCGAAATTGAAACTGGTATAGCCCACCAGCGGGTAGCCGCTGCTCACCGTCTGCACGATCGGCACCCAGTTCATCGGGTCGGCCCCTTGCTGGGCCATGCCCGGCGCAGTGAGGTGCTGACCCAGCACCGGATCGGTCAGACCTTCCGCGATATTATGCACCGTCGGGATATACGCGTGCTTGCCCACGTACAGACCCGCCACCACCAGCTTGCTGCTCTGGTTGGTGCAGGTGATCACGCTGCCCGATTTCGGGTCGATCGTGGTATAATCCGGCGTCACATACCCCAGCGCCTGCGGCAACGGGCCAAAGCAGCCGGCCAACGTGCTGGCGACCATGCTCCCCTCGGCGGCGCCCATAAAATTCCCCGGCGGCGTGCCCTCCGGAAACAGCGACTCGAAATTGCTGGTCGGCGTGAACGTAATAGGAAAATCGCCGTTGTTGCATACCGCCGCCAGATGGTTCGTCAGCCAGAATGTCGTACCGGCGTCGCCGGTGGCATAAATCACCTTGAATAATCCTGCCGCCAGCTTGGTCCGGCTGTCGCCGATCTGGCTGAAATCGGTAATCAGGCCGGAGAACACGCCGCACAAATCCTTGTCGGACAATGTTGCTTCGCCGTTCTTGAAAATGTTTGTATCGTTCACCGGAATGGCGACGCCCACCCCCATCGACGGCAACTGGATCAGGTTGCCCGCGGCCGACTGTCCAAACTGCGACGTGGCCCAGGTGGCAATCTGCGCGTCACTCAAGAGCGCGTCCGATGCGGCATACGAAACCATGTTGCCGGGCGCACCGCCATCGCCGGTGCAGGCGCCGCCATTCGCGCCGGTCACCGCATCGATATCGCAACTCAGATCGTCGCTCAGGAACGCGAACTGGCCGATCCCCGACCCCGCCGCCCAATAGGTGCTGAAGGTAGCCGGCACGGGCACGGCAGGTGCCGCACTGCCCGGGTTGAACTTGCTGAATTCCAACGGATAGGTGGGGCTCGTAACACCGGTACCGCCTCCGCCTACCCCGGGCTGCGCGTGGGCGGTGGCCGAAAAACACACCACAGCGGCCGCGCCGAGCACGAATGAGCGTGTCATTCTGGTTCTCCTGTTTGGTTCATCCCGTCCGTTGTCCCGGATTTCTCCCCGGCGGCGGCGGCCATGGCGCAGGCCGCCAGGCCGATCCACCGGTGCCGATCCAGCTGCGAAATCTTTGCGCTTCCATGACCAGGAAGAAAAGACCGCGCGTCGCCCCTGCTTCATCCGGCCCGCTTGGCCCGCTTGGCTCGCTTGTTCCGGGCGCCCATGCGTCGCAGGGTAATGTCATGGAACCGCCGCCGGCGATCTTCTGCTTTGGACCGTTCCGGCTCGACCCGTCGCGCCGGACGCTGGAACTGAGCGGCGCGCCGGTCGTGCTCAGTTCACGCGCCTACGACATCCTGCAACTGCTCATCGAGGCCCGCGGCCGGATCGTCAGCCGCGACGAACTCATGGCCCGCGTCTGGCCGGGCGTGACCGTCGAAGCCAGTAACCTGACGGTGCAGATGTCGGCACTCCGGCGCGCCCTGGGCGACATCGGCGACGAACCGGCCCTGATCGCCACCATCCCCGGGCGTGGCTATCGTTTCATCGGCCGTCTG
>CAJCIS010000038.1 GCA_903970435.1 Acidobacteriota bacterium
GAGGTCAGGGGAGAGGGAGGGGGGCTCACGTACTGATCGCACGGAGCGTGTGCCCCCCTCCCTCTCCCCTGACCTTTCTTAAACAAAATGGGGTCTGGGGACTTGTCCCCAGCGGGGTCCAGGGGCAGAGCCCCGGCCTTCCTTCATCCCGTAGCCGGGACCGCCATGCCGCGCTGCACGGCCGGGCGGGCGGCGAGTTCGGCGAGCCAGCGGTCTATGCCGGGGGTCGGCTTGAGGGCGTCCCCGGCGGTCCGGCGGATCAGGCCGATGGCGGCGCTCACCCACGGGTAGGTTGCGATATCGGCGATCGAGTAGCTTTCGCCGCCGAGATAGGGCGCGGTTTCCAGCCGTTTTTCCATCACGCCAAGCAGCCGCACGGATTCATCTTGGAAGCGTCCGATGGCGGCGGGCAATTTTTCCGGGGCGCGGACGGCGAAGTAGAAGAGTTGCCCGAACATCGGCCCGGGGCCGCCTACCTGCCAGAACAGCCATTCCAGCACGCGGGCGCGTCCGGCGGCGTCGGTTGGCAGCAAGGTGCCGGACCGTTCGGCCAGGTAGAGCAGAATGGCGCCGCTTTCGAAGATGCTGAGCGGCCCGCCCGCGGCGCCATGGTCGACAATCGCCGGAATTTTGTTGTTCGGCGACACCGCCAGGAATTCAGCCTTGAATTGTTCGCCTTGCCCAATGTTCACCGCCTTCACCTCGTAAGGCAGCCCCATTTCCTCAAGTGCAATGGAAGCCTTGCGCCCATTGGGCGTGGTCCAGGTATAAAGCGTAATCATAAGCGCACACCCGCCTTTATTTTCTCAAGCGCCGGTAGGCTCGATATATCTCTTTTTTTCAAAAAAGAACGTCTTACTCTACCCTACCAACTCCCCCGCTGATAAGGGGCTGCCTCCACAGCCGGCGCGCTGGTTCGCACGCTGGTATCGCCCGCCAGCACAACCTTGTTCGACCCCAATGACTTCGCGGCGAACAGGGCCGCATCGGCGTCTTGCAGCGCCTGTGCCGCCGTCATGTGTCCGCTCGCGCCCGCGCACCAGGCCAGGCCTACGCTGATGCTGACAAAGCGTCCCGGCTGTCCTGGGTAGGGAATGGCCAGTTGCGCCACCGCCTGGCGCAGCCGTTCGCCGACCAGATAGAGTTCCTCGCGCCCCACGCTCGGCAGCAGCGCCGCGAACGCGGCATCCTGCCAGCGTCCCGGCCGGTCCCAATCCTGCCGCAAGCCGGTGCCGACCACGCGTGAAATCTCGCGCAGCGTATTGTCCGCCTCGGCCGAACCGGCGCGCTCGATGTAATCGGAAAATCCATCGATTTCGATCAATGCGAGACCGATATCGGTGCGTCCGCGATCGCGCCACAGCCGCGCAATTTCGGCATCAAAATGACGTCGGTTGGCAAATCCGGTGAGCGTATCGGTGGTGGAAAGCCGCAGCACTTCGGCATTGGCCTGGTCGAGCGCCACGCCCGACAATTCGCCGCGCAGCGCGTGCAGAAACAAGGTCCGCCGCGCCGTTTCCATGCGCATGGCCACCACCATTGTCAGCAGCAGCAGCCCCTCGGCCAACGCCATCGGCGTGAGTTGGCGCGCCGGCGGGGGCGCATGCGGCATCAGCACCGACAGCAACGGCAACGCCAGCGCCGCGCTTCCGGCGGTCACCAGCACCGCCGAGAAGCGCCAGGTCGGCAATAGCAGCAACGCCATCACGCCGATCGCCGCGCCCAGCGTTACGCGGTCGAAATACTGCACGTAGGTCGCATCGTGCGCCATGGCGAGGTCGTCGGCAAACTGGATCACCCCCAGCGCGGCCAGGGTCGGCACCCACACCAGAAGGGTCTCGAGCCACACCTGCCGCACCCGGTGCAGCGCTAGGGCGGCCAGCAGGAACGCGAGCGCCACGCCGATGCGGGGCATCATGGCCGGCTTGAACACCGCCGCGCCTGCCAGCCAGTCCGGCCCCAGCCCGGCCACCACCACGGCGCCGGCGATCGCCATGGCGGCCATCAGGCGGCCGCGGCGCGTCATGTTGTTGCGGGCCCGATACTGGGCTTCCAGAAGCGGCGGAAAGGCCCATGGCGAGGGCCGCCGCAGCTCGGTGTCGATTTCGGACCGCAAGGTTTCCGTGGACAAAAGCGCTCAAGCCTCCCTGACGCCGCGTCCCGTAGCATAGAGACTCGGGCCCCGGTACCAGAAAAGGTTGGCAGAAATCCGGCCGCACCGCCCGAGCGGGACGAAAAGGCATCGTTTGCCGTGGGAGCGCGCTTACCCGGTGAATTGTTTTACGAGATCCGCGAGGTGGCCGATTTCGTCCAGCACCATGCCCTCCGTCGCGGGCGCCCGGTTGCCCCGTGCCACCCGCCGCGGCAATACCGCCCGCTCGAACCCCAGCTTGGCCGCCTCCTTCAGCCGGGCGTCTGCCTGCGCCACCTGCCGCACCTCGCCTGAGAGGCCCACCTCGCCGAAATACACCGCGCCCGCATGGGTCGGCCGCCCGGTTGCCGCGGACGCCAGCGCCGCGGCCACGGCCAGGTCCGCCGCCGGCTCGGTAATACGCAAGCCGCCGGCGACATTGAGATACACGTCGAGCGCGGACAATTTCAGGTCGCATCGCGCGTCGAGCACCGCCAGCAACATGGACAGCCGGCCGCCGTCCCATCCCACCACCGAGCGCCGCGGGCTGCCGCCCGGATTGGCCGACAGCAGCGCCTGGATTTCGAGCAGCACCGGGCGCGAGCCTTCCAGCCCGGCGAACACTGCGCTGCCGGCGATATGGCCGCGCCGTTCGGCCAGAAACAGCGCCGACGGATTGGCCACTTCCGCCAGCCCCCGATCCGTCATTTCGAACACGCCGATTTCGTCCGTGGCGCCGAAACGGTTTTTCGTGCCACGCAGGATGCGAAACTGATGCCCGCGATCGCCCTCGAAATGCAGCACCGCGTCCACCATGTGCTCCAGCACACGCGGCCCCGCCAGCGTCCCTTCCTTCGTCACATGCCCCACCAGGAATAGCGAGAACCCGCGTTGCTTGGCGATACGGATCAATTCGAAACCGCTCGCGCGCACCTGGGTCACCGTTCCGGGTGCGGACTCGATGTTGTCCAGCCACATCGTCTGGATCGAATCGATCACCACCAGCGAAAGATCGCGCTCGCTTTCCAGCACGGCAGCGATGTCGCGCACATTGATGCTCGCGGCCAACGATAGCGGCGCATCCGCGAGCCCAAGGCGCCGGGCGCGCAGGCGGATCTGATCGACCGCCTCCTCGCCCGATACATACAGCACCCGGCTTCCCGCCCGCGCCATGGAAGCCGCCGCCTGCAGCAGCAGCGTGGACTTGCCGATGCCGGGATCGCCGCCGACCAGCACGGCGCTGGCGGCCACCAGGCCGCCGCCGAGCACGCGGTCGAGTTCGCCGATGCCGACGAGGCGGCGCGGCGGCGGCGCGGCGGTGCCGGTCAGCGGCTCCAGCGCGAGCTTGCGGCCCGGCCGCGCCGCGGGTCCGGGCCGTGCCTCGGCAGGTTCCTCGGCAACAGTGTTCCATTCACCGCACGTCTCGCACCGCCCGGCCCATTTCGCGGTGACGGCGCCGCAGGACTGGCAAACGAATCGGGTCGTGGGCTTGGCCATGATGCAGCAGTTGGTTAGCAGGTGCCGGCTCTGCGACATAGGCGTGTTCGGCAGGATGGGTCGGCACGAAAGGCAAGGAGAAGGATGCAGTTCTTTTTTGAAAAAACGAACCAAAAAACTTTGCGGTGCATTCGGCAACGCAATGGCGTTAGGGCAGGAGGAAGTATTTCTTTTTTGAAAAAAAGAAACAAAAAACTTTTACTATTTTAGTGTTGAATAAAGAACGAATAACTTGCTTGATTCCTCTTGAATATTCAAAAGTTTTTTATTTCTTTTTTTCAAAAAAGAAATACTTCCTTCTTACGCCCCTGGCCGCAACGCCTGGCAAAACCGCACCAAAAACCCATCCGGGTCCATCACCTCGAACGCGCTGTGGCCCACCCTCCGGCCATCCTCATCGCGCCACACCTCTGTCATCTGCTTATAGAGCCGCGCCCCATACGCTTGAACGCCCGCGTAAACCGCCTCCGCATCCTGGCTCCACACCACCAGCGTCACGCCGCGGCCGAACGGATACTCCAAGCCTCCCGTTGCCTCGGCACCCTCGCGCAGTTCCACCACCACGCCGTCGCGCTCCAGTTCCGCCCAGCGTTCAGTGGGCGCATAGCGCATGGTGGCGAAGCCGAGCACATCCGTATAAAACCGCAACGATCGCGCGAAGCCGGCGCACGCCAGCTCGACGCCGCAGCTCATGTCAGTGTCCTATCGCGGGGCGAACGTGAGCACCGCCTGGGGGGGGGCGGGCGCCGTGGACAGCATCACATGCATCTGCTTGCCGGCCGCCGTCAGCTGGTAGGCGGAATGCTGCACGCCGTTCGGACCGTCGGCCTGCGCGCCCAGCGGCGTCAGCGGAACGCCGGCCTCGCGCGCGGCCTGTTGCAACGTGTTCAGCACCTCGTCCCGGTTGGCCTTCTCGGCCACGGCCTCGCATCCGCCATCGTCCAGCGACACCAGAGCCAAATTCACGCCGGGAACGCTCACGTCGTACGCCTGGCCCTTGCGGCCGGCGAGGAAGGCCTCGCGCGCCTGCGGCGGCATGGAAGGTGCACCCTGCTGCGTCAGAAAGCCGCGCATTGCCGCGGTATCGCCCGCGAAATGCAGGCAGGTGGCGCCGAACAGCCCCACCAACTGGTCGGCCGGATTGGCCGGCGCCTGCGGCTGACCGCCGCCCTGACCGGGACCTTGACCTTGCGGCGGCATCGGCTGCGCTACGGCCGGCGCCGCGATCAATACCGGCAACAGCGCCCAACACAGCCTCGCCGCCTGCTTTCTGTCGCGGTTCATGGTCATCATTTGCCTCGCCCTATTTCCGCAGTTCCATCTGGATTGGCCCGTCCCGGCGGCCATGGGTGAATTGATCCACCATCGGGTTGCCGCTGTCCATCAGGCCGGCTGCCGCGCCCTGCCACACGATGCGGCCCTTGTACAGCATGGCAGCCTGATCGCCTATGCGGCGCGCGCTGGCCATGTCGTGCGTAATGGCCACCGCCGTACTGCCGAGCCGCTTCACGCAATCGACGATCAATCCGTCAATGACTGCGCCCATGATCGGATCCAACCCGGTCGTCGGTTCGTCGAAGAAGAGTATTTTTGCGCCGCCGGCGATCGCCCGCGCCAGCCCCACACGCTTTTGCATGCCGCCGGACAATTCGGCCGGTGAAAGGTCACCCACACTGGCGTCCAGCCCCACCTGTGCCAGCACCTCGGCCGCCCGCACCCGTGCCGTCCGGCGCGTGACCGCATGTGTTGCCAGCAACCCGAACGCGACGTTTTCCCACACCGGCAAACTGTCGAACAGCGCCCCGTTCTGGAACAGCATCCCGATGGTGGACCGCACCGCATCCAGCGCCCCGGCACGCAGACGTAACAGATCCTGGCCGTTGACTTCGATGGTGCCGGCATCCGGCTGGATCAGCCCCAGCACGCATTTCAGCAAAACCGACTTGCCGCTGCCGGAGCCGCCGATCACCACCATGCTGGTGCCGGGCATCACGTCCAGATCGATACCATCCAGTACCAGCTTGTCGCCGAAACTTTTCGTCAGGCCGCGAATCCGTATCGTCGGCGTATCGCTCATTGCGCGAAAAACAGTTCGGTCAGCACATAATCGAACGCCAGGATCAGGATGCTCGCCGACACCACCGCATTGGTCGTCGCCGTGCCGACGCCCACCGCGCCGCCGCGGCTGTTATAGCCATGGTAGCAGCCCATCAGCGCCACCAGAAAGCCGAACACGGCCGCCTTGGCCAGGCTCACCACCACGTCCATCGACTGCAGGAAATCCATCGTGTTCATCAAATACGTATGGGAATTAAACCCGAGCTTGGCGGTTCCCACCAGCCATCCGCCCATCACGCCCAGCACGTCCGCCACCAGCACCAGCAGCGGCAGCGCCAGCGTCCCGGCCAGCAGCCGCGGCACCACGAGATATTTGACCGGATTGGTCGAGAGCGTCGTCAGCGCATCGATCTGGTCGGTCACCCGCATGGTGCCGAGCTCCGCCGCCATGGCGGCACCCACGCGCCCGGCCACCATAAGTCCGGCGAGCACGGGCGCGAGCTCGCGAACCACGGAAATCAGAACGATGTTGGGGATCGCGGTCGCCGCGCCATAGCGCGAGAAGCCGGCATAGCTCTGCAGCGCAATCACCATGCCGGAAAACACCGCTGTCAAGGACACCACCGGCAGCGAGAAATACGAGAATTCCACGAACGCTTGCACGAAAAGCCGGCCGTAGAACGGCGGGCGCACGATGTGCGTCAGCGCGTTTAATCCGAACAGCGCAATACTGCCCGCCATGGACAAGGCGAGCCAAAAGCCGCGGCCGACCGCCGCCACCGGAAGCAAAAGGATGTTCAAAGGGAGATCGTCACAAAGCGCCCACGCGCCTGCGGGCGGGTCATAAGGCGCCCACGCGCCTGCGGGCGGGTCACAATGCGCCCACGCGCCTACGGGCGCGATGCCCCAGCGACGTCAGCACTTCATACCCATTGGTGCCGGCCCACCCAGCCACCTCGTCCGGAGGCACAGCGGGTCCGATAATTTCCAACCGGCTCCCAGGCTGCAACCTTGGGTGGTCGGTGGCGTCGAACGTCAGCAAATCCATTGAAATACGGCCTATCAGTGGCACCCGGGCGCCGTCAAAACCCGCCGCGGCGCGGCCGGAGGCGGCGCGGTGATACCCGTCCGCGTAGCCGAGCGCCACCGTGGCAACGCGCGTCGGCCGCGCGGCCGTCCAACTCGCATTGTAACCGACCGCCTCGCCTGCCGCGATCGTGCGTATCTGCAGCACAGGCGCGGTAAGCCGCATTGTCGGCCGCATCGGGTTCGGGCGCCCCGGCGTGGGATTGATGCCGTACAGCGCCGCCCCCGGCCGCGCCAGGTCGGACCGAAATCCCGGACCCAAAAATATCCCGGACGAATTGGCCATCGACCTGGCCATCGGCGGCAACCGCGCGCATGCCGCCGCGAACCGCACCTGCTGCGCCGCGTTCACCGGATCGTCCGGCTGCTCCGCACTCACGAGATGCGTCATCGCATAGCGCCACGCGATCCCGGCCAACAAACCCGGATCGTCGGCCACCCGTTCCAGCTCGGCGGCCGAAAGCCCCAGCCGGCTCATTCCCGTATCCACATGCAACAGCGCCGGCAGCGTCTGCCCGATCCGTGCCGCGAACGTGCGATAAGCCTCTATCTCCGGCAGACTTCCCAACACCGGTAGCAGATCATGCACCGTATAGGCCCCCGCGTCGGCTGCGGAAAACCCGTTCAGAACCCCAATCATCACACCCGGCAGCAACGGCCGCAGCGCCACCGCCTCGGCAAGCTGCGCCACAAAAAAATGCCGCACCCCGGCGGCGAGCAACCGAGGCGCGACCAGCGAGGCGCCTAGCCCATACGCATCCGCCTTCACCACAGCGGACGTAGGTGCGCCGTGCGCCGCCGCCAGCAGACTCCAGTTCGCCGCGACGGAATCGATGTCGACGGTCAGCTCGGGGATCATCGTTGGAGGTGTCCGTCCCGAAGGAAAATGTTCTTTTCTGAAGAAAAGAACTGCTTTCTTCCTAAGGCGCGGCAGCCGGTAACAGTTTTTCCACAGCGGGCGCCAGCGCTTCCGGGGTCGTGGTAGGCGCGAAACGCTCGACCACCTTGCCATCCGCCGAAACCAGGAACTTGGTGAAATTCCATTTTATGCCGCCGCCGAGCAGGCCGCCCTTTTCATGCTTCAAAAAGGCCCACAATGGATGCGCCTTGGGTCCGTTCACCTCGATCTTGGCGAACATCGGGAATGTCACGTCGTACTTGGCCGAACAGAAATTCTTGATGTCGGTCTCGTCGCCCGGCTCCTGGTGCATGAACTGATCGCAGGGAAACCCCAGCACGGTCAGACCCTTCGGCCCGAGTTCCCGATACAGTTTCTCCAAGCCCGCATACTGGGGTGTGAACCCACACTTGCTCGCCGTATTGACCACCAGCAATACGCGTCCCCGGTAATCGCCGAGCGACTGCTCCTTCCCATCAATCGTCCGCGCGGAAAAATCATAGATGCCGGTCATGCGCCCTCCTGGTCCTGCCGTCTGGTCCGGGCCCACGCTACCCCGCCTGCGTGGCGCTGTCAGCCGCTCTCAACCATACCGTCGCCAGCCATGCGTCTGTGTCAACCGGCACGGAACCACTTTCGACGGATGCGCGTTGCCCGAAGCAACGTTACAGGAGACAGCCGATGCGGCCCGTTCTGCTATGGTTCCTTGGGATTCCGATACCTGTGATTATTCTGCTCTACGTGTTCCACGTTCTCTGAACGGACAGCCGTCAAGATGCGTCGCCTGTTTCTTAACTGGCGACGCATCCTACCGCGTACTGCGTGATATGCGGATCCGCGGTCAGAATGGTCAGGTCCTCCGCCATCGCCTGGCCGATCAGCTAATGATCGAATGGATCGCGAGGGTGAAACGGCAGCGTCTCCAGCACCTCGATATGCGCCGGCCTTTTTTTCTACCGTCTGGCTCGCAGCGCGGTCGCCAGCGTCCCGTCATCCAGAACGTCGAGTGCGCCGCCGATCGGGACGCCTTGGGCGACGCGGGTGACGTGTACGCCGCTGGCGGCCAGGCGGTCGGTGAGGAAATGGCTGGTCGCCGCGCCGTCCACCGTGGCGCTGAGGGCCAGGATGATTTCCTGCACGTCACCCGGCTGAACACGCGCCAGCAAGGGGCGGATGTTGAGGTCATCCGGCCCGGTGCCGCCGAGGGCGGACAGCGTGCCACCGAGTACATGGTAGAGGCCGGGATGCACACCGGACCGCTCCAGCGCCCACAGGTCGGCGACCGTTTCGACGACGCAGATCATGGTGTGGTCGCGCTTCGGATCGGCGCAAATGGCACAGGGATTGACGCTGTCGAGGTTGCCGCACAGCGCGCAATGCTTCACCGCGCGCGCCGCGGCGGCCATGGCCTGCGCCAGCGGCAGCATGCGGGCTTCGGGATATTGCAATAATTTGAGCACAGCGCGGCGCGCGCTGCGCGGGCCGAGGCCCGGCACCTTGGCGAAAAGCTGGATGAGCCGTTCGATTTCCGGGCCGCCCATGCGGCTACCCTAGAAAGACGGCACGGGTGAAGGACAGGGCGTCAGAACGGCAGCTTCATGCCCGGGGGCAATTGGAGTCCGCCGGTGACCTGCGCCATTTCGGCCTGCATGGCCGTGTCGAGCTTGCGCTTGGCGTCCGCGTGCGCGGCGACCAGAAGGTCCTGCAGCATTTCCATTTCCGCCGGGTCGGCGAGCTTGGGGTCGATGGCGACTGATTTCAGAACGCCGGCGCCGGAGAGGGAGACGCGGACCATGCCGGCGCCGCTTTGCCCCTCGATCACCATGGCTTCGACCTTGGCCTGCATTTCCTGCATCTTGGCCTGCATCTGCGATGCCTGCTTCATCAGGCCGGACAAGTTCTTCATGGTGTTCTCCTGAACAATTACCGCAGTTTCACGGCCGCGCCGTCCGAGGCACGCTGACGTAGCGATCCGGTGCCGCGGGGGCAACCTGTGCGGCGCGGTCAGACCAGGCGCCAGCCGCCTTGATGGTCGGCCGCGCGGCCCTCTGCCTTCAGCTTGAGGAGATGGGCGAGTACCGTGCGCTCCGCGGCGCGCTTCAACCCTGCGTCCAGGCCGGCGTAGAGCATGTCCACGATCGCGGCGGGATGTTTGGGTTGCGCGCCCAACGTGGCGAGAATGGCCGATTCGCGGCCCATGCGGTGGCCGAGCATGGCGCGCACCAGTGCTTGCGGCTCCGGCAACGGGGGGCCGTGGCCGCCGAGATAAAGCGTGTCATCGCGGGCCAGAAGCCGGCGCAGGCCGTCCATATAGGCGGCCATGTCGCCGTCGGGCGGGCTGACGATGGAGGTGTTCCAGCTCATGACGTGGTCGCCGGTAAAGATGATGCCGTCGCGCCAGGCGAAACAGAGATGATCCGACGCGTGGCCGGGCGTATGCAGAGCGGTCAAATCAGCGATGATATCGCCGTCGGCAAGCGGGTGGTCGGGGTGGAAATCCTGCCGCTGGGGGCGGGTGAAGGCGAGGGTGGGCGCGCCGGTCGCGGCCTTCAGCGCAGAAGCGGCGCCGACATGATCGAAATGAGTGTGGGTGAGCAGAATGCGCGCCACCTTGCCGTCCGTCGCCGCGACCAGCGCGGCGACGTGGGGGGCGCTGTCCGGACCCGGATCGATCACCGTCACGCCGTCCGGGCCATCGAGCAGCCAGGTGTTGGTGCCGCGATAGGTCATCGGCCCCGGATTGGGCGCCACCAGGCGGCGAACGCCGGGCACCACGGTCTCCACTGCACCATAGACCGGGGCCGGCTCGGTCAGGAACGCCACGCGATTCGTGCCTCCATCCGGTTTTCGCACCGGTCTTCCGGCGGTTTTACCTGGTTTCCATCGGTGCTAGGGTGAAAGCCCTAGCGAAACGGCGCCAGCCTGGCAAACGCATGGATGAAGCGCGGCGCGGCCCTAGCCAGATCGCCATGCCTGCCGCACAAATTCGCCGGCGGGCACAACGAACGATCTCGGGAGAAAGACGCATGAAGGCGGTGGTGTGCAAGGAATTCGGCCCCGTCGACAGGCTGGTGCTGGAGGATGTGCCGGATCCGGTGGCCGCCGCGGGCGAAGTGGTGATCGATGTGCGGGCGGCCGGCGTGAACTTTCCCGATGGCCTGACCGTGCGCGGCGAATACCAGATGAAGCCGCCGCGCCCGTTCACACCCGGCAACGAAGTGAGCGGCGTGATCAGCGCGGTGGCGCCGGACGTGACCACGCGCCGCGTCGGCGAGCGCGTGGTGGCCTTGTGCGGTCTCGGCGGCTTTGCCGAAAAGGCGACCGCCATGGCGGACCGGGTGGTGCCGATCCCCGACAGCATGGATTTCAATACGGCCGGCGGGCTGATGCTGGTGTACGGCACGTCGCTGCACGCATTGCGCAACAAGGCGCGGCTGAAGGCGGGCCAGACCCTGCTGGTGCTGGGCGCGGCCGGCGGCGTGGGTCTGGCCGCGGTGGAAATGGGACGCGCCATGGGCGCGCGCGTGATCGCCGCCGCCTCGACGGACGAGAAGCTGGCGCTGGCGCTGCACCACGGCGCCGAAATGACCATCAACTATGGCGCCACCGATTTGAAGGCGGAATTGAAGCGCCTGGTGCCGGCCGGCGTGGACGTGGTGTACGACCCGGTGGGCGGCGCACTGACGGAAGCCGCCGTGCGCGGCCTGGGCTGGGGTGGCCGGCTTCTGGTGGTGGGCTTCGCCAATGGCGAAATACCGAAGCTGCCGTTGAATTTGCTGCTGCTGAAGGAAGCCGAAGCCATCGGCGTGTTCTGGGGCGCCTGGACACAGCGTGATCCGGCGGGTCATTCCGCCAATGTGGCGCAATTGATGCAATGGTTTGCCGGCGGCGAGATACGGCCGCATATCGGGGGGGTGTTTCCGCTGAGCCAGGCCAAGGACGCGATCAGTGCGGTTATGGATCGGCAGGCGCGGGGGAAGATTGTTATTACCACAGAAGAAGAAAGTAAGGCTTCTTTTTGAAAAAAGAAGCAAAAACTTTTGCTACTTAAGGACAGGGTGCCATGAACTTTGACTATACACCTAAGGTGCAAGACTATCGGGAGAAGGTGGCGGCGTTCATGGATGCGCATATCTTTCCTAATGAGCAACGGTTCCATGACGAGGTGAACACCGGCGATCGGTGGGCGCCGACCACAATCGTCGAGGAGCTCAAGCCGCTTGCACGCGAACAGGGGCTTTGGAACCTGTTCATGCCTGACAGCCCGCATGGCGCGGGTCTGACCAACCTGGAATACGCGCCGCTGGCCGAACTGATGGGACGCGTGGAATGGGCGTCGGAAATATTCAATTGTTCGGCGCCCGATACAGGCAACATGGAAACCATCGAGCGATACGGCAGCGACGCTCACAAGCAGGAATGGCTGTTGCCTTTGCTGGACGGCAAAATCCGTTCCTGCTTCGCCATGACGGAACCGGCCGTGGCTTCGTCGGACGCCACCAACATCGAAAGCACCATCGTACGTGACGGCGATTCCTATGTCCTGAACGGACGCAAATGGTGGTCGAGCGGCGCCGGCGACCCGCGCTGCAAGCTGTTCATTTTCATGGGCAAGACAAATCCGAACGCGCCGCGGCACGCGCAGCAATCCATGATCCTGGTGCCGCGCGAAACCCCAGGCGTCACCATCCTGCGGCCGCTGACCGTGTTCGGCTACGACGACGCCCCGCACGGCCACATGGAGGTCGATTTCCGAAATGTGCGTGTGCCAGCCAGCAATCTGTTGCTCGGCGAAGGGCGCGGCTTCGAAATCGCGCAAGGGCGCCTCGGCCCCGGACGCATCCATCATTGCATGCGGCTGATCGGCAAGGCGGAACGCGCGCTGGAAAGCATGTGCAAACGCGCCAAGTCGCGCGTCGCGTTCGGCAAGCCGATTTCCGAGCAGGGCGTGACCCTGGAACGCATCGCCGAGGCGCGCTGCATGATCGAGCAGGCGCGGTTGCTGACCTTGAAGGCCGCCTACATGATGGACACTGTCGGCAACAAGGCCGCGCGCACCGAAATCGCCATGATCAAGGTGGTGGCGCCGAACATGGCGCTGCAAGTGATCGACTGGGCGATGCAGGTGCATGGCGGCGCGGCGGTGAGCCAGGATTTTCAGTTGGCGTATCATTACGCGAGTTCCCGCACGCTGCGGTTCGCGGATGGGCCGGATGAGGTGCATCGTAATCAGATTGGGAAGCTGGAGTTGGCAAAGTACAATTAGTGAAAGTTTCTTGCTTCTTTATTTCAAAATCGAGGTGCTTTCTTGCTTGTTCCACCCGATCTAGACCGTTGGAGGCTCACATGGGCAACACAGTCGACGTAGTCATCCCGGTAGAGCCGGAGGCCGCACGGGCCCTGGAAAACCCTGCGCGCCGGGAAGCAGCAGGGCGGTACTTGAGTAGCTTGCTTAAGGAAGGCCGCTTTCGCGGTGTGCTTGCTAACGCTATCGCCGAGATGAAGGCCGAAGCTCAGGCAAACGGACTGACCGATCAGGATGTCGAGACGGAACTCGCCGCGTGGCAGGTTGAGCGCCGCGGTTGAAAATTGTCTTCGACGCATCGACCCTGGTATCGGCTGCGCTGAAGCCTGATAGCATTCCGGAACGTGCGCTGTTACGCGCCATTGATCCACCAAACCGGCTGATCCTGTCACCCGAGGTCGATGCAGAATACCGTGATGTACTATTCCGCGCCAAGTTTGATAGGTATGTTTCTCGAGAACGCCGACAGCAACTGCTCGACATCGTATCTTACGCGGCAGAGCGGATCGAACTGGTGGAAACAGTACGCGCGTGCCGTGATCCCAACGACGACAAATATCTGGCGCTAGCACTTTCGGGCTCTGCTGCCATTATCGTCAGCAGCGATATTCAACATCTGCTTTCAATGCACCCTTGGCGCGGCATTTCCATTCTGCGACCTGCCGATTATCTCGCGCTGACCGTCAATTGAGATCCGTGTTGACAAACGTCGTAGCCTGGGCGATGCCAGGGTGTTGCGTAATAATGAAACCCGCCGTAGCCTGGGTAAGATCCGAGTTGCGCCCATGCGACGGTTCTGACGAGGGCGAGATAGTGTATTTTTATGCTGTGCCGGAGGAGTTGACCGGATGGTTGGAAACGCTCCTCTCTGATGACGAACATTGGGTGTTGCGTTGGGCGGTCTTGCCGAACGTCTATACACGAATTCGGCGCAGTTTGAAGTTGGACCCGAAAGAAAAATGGTCCATTGACGCGGGTCCCGGCCCTCATTTCTTTATCGGCAGCACTAGGCTTTGTGCCGGCCCAGTTATGGTAAAGCGCGCCGACGGCTCCGAAGAAATCAATTTCCTAGACTCATTGTGCATTCGTCTAGTACCTAGCTTCATTGACGATGCGGTCCTTTTGGAGGGGCGGCTGGAGTCGTTTCCGTCTTCAAAATACAAAAAGCTTCTGGGCGGAAAGAGTTTTTTGGCTTGGAAAGGAGATATTACTTCTTCATTGAAGGGAGCGATTTTTCAAATGCCAGCCGTTGCAAGTCAGTTGCTGCAGGATGGCACGACCAAGATTTGGAACAATGTTTTCGTGAGCCAAGGGGCAATCGATTTGTTTGCCCAGGGCGTAAAGCTCAAGCAGTTTGCCAAAGGCCCCGTTGAGCTAGTACCAAGGCTATTGAATTATTCATAACAATCTCGGGTCGGTTTTGCTGTAAAGCGGTTACCATTTAGCATCGCTGCCCGGGTGAAACTACGATGCTTTGTTCTTAAGAGCAAAAGTTTTTTGGTTCTTTTTTTCAAAAAAGAACTGCTTCTTCTGTTCCATGCCTCATTGGCTACTATCCACCTTGCTAAGCAAATAATTCAGCGTAGCCCGCAATTTCGAAGGCGGCACCGGCTTTACCAGGAACATCGCACCCGTTTCGCGGGCGGCCGCGCGTAGGCCTTGCGACTGATCACCGGACACGATCAACGCGGGCACGTCGCGCGCCGTGTGGGTGCGGACGGCGCGCACGGTGGTGGTGCCGCAATCGGTGCCGTGGAGCTGGAAGTCGGCAATGATGACGTCGGGGCCACGGCCCTGGGCGGCGACGCGGGCGAGCGCCTGCCCGGTGCCGTCGGCTTCGAGCACGTCGCATTGCCAACTGCGCAACAGGCTGGCCATGCCGGCGCGCGCGGCGGCGTCATCTTCCACCAGCAGAACGATACGCCGCTCCAGGGCGGCGGCGTCCGACAAGACGGGGCCTGCGGCGGAGGCGGGCTGCCCGACATGTTCCACGCGTGGGACGGTGATGGAGAAGCGGCTGCCGCGGCCCGGTTCGGAGAAGACATCGATTTGTGCCCCGATCAGGCGCGCGGCGCGATCGACGATGGCGAGGCCGAGGCCGAGGCCCTTGCCATGTTGGCGGGTGGGCACGGCAAGCTGGTGGAATTCCTGGAAGATGATTTGCCATTGCTCGCGCGGAATGCCGATGCCGGTGTCGACCACGTCGATGCGCAAGGCGCCGTTTCGGCGCCGCGCGCCGAGCACGATGCCGCCGCTTACCGTGTAACGTAGTGCATTACCGATCAGATTGCGCACGATACGTTCCAGCAAGCGGCGGTCGGTGTGCACCATCGCGCGCGTTGCCACGTGACGCAGGCGCAGGCCGGCGGCGACGGCTTCGGGCTGGAATTCGTCGGTGAGGCGCGCCAGCAGCGGGCCGAGGGCGAAGGATTCTGGATCGATACGCCAGGAACCGGCGTCCATCCGCGACATGTCAAGCAGCGATTCGAGCATGTCGTCCATCGCGTCCAGCGCAAATTCGATCTGGCTGCGCAAGGCACGCACCCGCGCCGGCGCCGTGGTCTCGGCTGCCTCGGCCAGGAACAGGCGGGCGGCGTGCAGCGGCTGGCGCAGATCGTGGCTGATGGCGGCAAGAAAGTTGGTTTTGCTTTCGTTGGCCTGCTCGGCGGCCGCCTTGGCTTCCAGCAAGGCCGTTTCGGCTTCCTTGCGCTCGCCGATTTCCTGCATCAGCCGGCGGGCCAGGTTGGTGAGCGTGGTGGTGCGGTGGGTGACGTTGCTGTCGACCGTGACGGTATTATAGAACAGCGAGAACGCACTGCTGGCGGCGGGGTCCATTTCGCGTTCGACACGGCCGATCAGAACCTTGTTGATTTCGCGCAGACGGCGGACTTCCTCCTCGAGGGCGGCTAGCCGGCCGGCTTCCGTCGTCATACCGGCTCGCAAAGGAGGGCAGGAGGGAGTAGTTCCTTTTTGAAAAAAAGAAGCAAAAAACCTTTGTTCTTTTCTTGGCCGATCATAGAGTCGCGGCACGTCCGATCGCGACGCCGGTGAAGGTGTGGTTGAGGTGCATCGCCTGGTATTGTTCGCCATAGGTGGCAAAACCGACGACATTGTTGTCGGCCATCAGGCGGCCGGCGACATGGCGGATCTGGCGGCGTTCCATTTCGAGGCCGCGCAGCACACAGTCGAACCCAATGACGAGTTGCGGCGGACCGATTTCGTTCTGCAAGGCGGCGAACATGTCGCGCAGGTCGGCGATCAGGTCGCCGGGGCTGGCCAGGGTCAGCACGACGCCCTGTTCGATGGCGGAATAGAATGTCAGGCTGCCGTCGGCATGCGCCTTCTGGATCGAGCGGACATAATATTCGCCGCCGATCTTCACCATCAAGGTGCGCTCACCGAACATTTCGGCCGACAGATCGGAAACCTTGCAGCCGACCGTGCGGGCATATTCGGCAGCGGCGGGGGCGGCGTTCAGTTCCAGCACCAGGCGGCGTTCCGGATCGGCCTTGGTGACCACGAGCTTTTCCTCGGTACCGCGGAAATGCTTGGTGTTGAAGGTACGGAACGGTGCATCGAGCTGCACCAGCGCCAGCAAAGCTGCGTTGTTGCGGAAGGCGCCTTCATGATACACGAACGTATTGGACAGGTGCATGTCGTCGCCGGCCGAGCCGCCCAATAGCGGAATGGCGCCCATGCCCCAATGGATGGTGCTGACCACCACCTCCTCCCGCGCGGACATGCCGTCGATGAGCATGAGGCCGAACGTGTTGGTGTCGGTGACGGGCGGGCCGCCTTGCGACAGGCGGCCCATCAGTTCCTCGGCGGCCAGAAAGCCGGCGCTGATGGCGCAATCGCCAAGGCAGTCGATCCGGGTCGTGACGGCGCGGCTGCCGGGGCCGCCGATGGAAAAGCCGGTGATCGAGCCTTCCTGATACCCCATCGGCGTTATTTCGCCCGCGGTGGTGCAGCCGATCAGCGTGACCCCTTCGAAACGTCGTTGCAGCTCGGCGCCCAGGGCGTCCAGGTCGTAGGCGCTGGAGCAGAAAAAAACCACGACGGCGGCACTCGGTTGGGCGATCGCGTCGTGCAGTTCGCGCACCGCCGTCACCGGATCGGTGGAGAGCGAATACCCGCGACGAATATGGGA
Source organism: Acidobacteriota bacterium (assembly GCA_903970435.1). Taxonomy (GTDB): domain Bacteria; phylum Pseudomonadota; class Alphaproteobacteria; order Acetobacterales; family Acetobacteraceae; genus CAJCIS01. The sequence goes on from CAJCIS010000038.1 coordinate 17,126, forward strand.
CAGGCCCGGCATGGTTCCTCCAGCGGGCGCTCTGCGGCGCCGCGTGCCGGGCGCGGCCCGGCTGAGGCAACTCATATTCGACTTCCGGACGAACCTACAAGTGCGGCGCGCTCAATCGTCAGGCGTCGGCGCCGGTAAGAGGCGCGGGGGCGGCCTTCAGATCGGCCCATTCGTCGTCTGTGAAGACGCGGCTGCGGGTGATGAATCGCACGCCCTCGGGCGATTCGAGCGAGAAACCGCCGCCGCGGCCGGGAACCACGTCGATGGTGAGTTGGGTGTGGGCCCAGTATTCGAACTGCGCCGCGCCAATATAGACCGGGCAGAATTCGATTTGGCCGAGCAGGATGTCCTGCGCGCCGACGCGGAATTCGCCCAGCGGATAGCACATGGGAGAGCTGCCGTCGCAGCAGCCGCCGGATTGATGGAACAGCAGGTCGCCATTCAGCGCGCGCAGCTTGGCGATCAAGGCGGCGGCGGCTGGGGTGACGAGAACACGATCGACCATTTTGGGCTCCTGAAAACATGCGGAAGGCCGGACAGCGCGACTTTACCTGGGTATTGCCCCCGCGTCTCGCCAGCCTCCGCCGAGCCGCGCCTCCGCCGAGCCGCTGCCATTGCAATTTGCAACAAATCGCTACAGGGTTCAATTCCTGTCGGATGGGGCATAATCCCCAGGGAGGCGAACTTGCAAAAATCAGCCATGATCATGGGCGTCTGTGCATTCGTCGCGGCGACCGGTGCGCAGGCGGGTGACGCCGGACGGAAGCTGTTCGTGCGCCATGCGGGATTACGGCCCAACATCGTCAGGCCAAGCAAGCTGCCAACCTGGACTTTCTCCTGGACTTACGGCGGCCAGCAATACAACGCAATATTCGTCGGCACGAACCCGGCCCACGGCGGCGCGACAACGATTCCGACCTATATCATTCCCGTCGCGTTGAAATACGGCACGACGGTGGAAAGTCCGCTGACGAAGGACAAATCCGGCAAGAGCGTCGTCGATTATACCGTGGCGAGCCCGGTGTTTCAGAGCGGCATCGATTATGTGCTGGGCGGCACTCATATTGGCAAAACGCAATATACCGATGCATTCCAGCGCGGCGCGTTGTGGGGCGTCGGCGTGCAGGCAAACCCCGGCTACCATGTTCTGCTCGGCAAGCCGAAGGTTGGGAAGCAACTCGAGCTCACCGCCGACGGCCACGCCGATGAATTCGGCGTGCAGGTGCTTCTGCTCGACATCGACAGCTTCGATACCGGCATTCAGGCGACGATTAGGAAATACCCGGCGACCAGCCTGCCATTATTTGTCACCACGCAATCATATCTGACCACCGGCGGCGAATGCTGCATTGGCGGCTACCATAACTTCAACGGCACGCAAGCCTATGGCATGTTCACCTACATCCAGGGCACCCAGATCTTCGCCGAGGACGTGTCTGCGCTAAGCCTGACGGTCGCCGAGTGGATGGATGATCCGATGGGCACAAACGGATCGCCTTGTACCGGCGGCTATGCTGTCGGCGCCGAAGGCAACAGGAAGCATCCTTATGGCGATTACCCGTATGAATTGAACGGGTTCACCTACCATTTACACAATCTGCTGTTCCCGCCGTATTTTGGCGCGCCCCCCAGCACATCAGTCAACAGCTGGTTCGACTTCCACAACATTCCGCTAAGCGTGTGCAGCCAGCAGGGCTCATGAGCAAAAGTTTTTTGGTTCTTTTTTTCAAAAAAGAACTGCTTCCTTCCCTCAGCCAGGAGGCACGTACGTGCCTCCTGGATTTGTTGCTTAAAAGAACCCCAGAGCCTTAGGGCTGTAGCTCACCAGCATATTCTTTGTCTGCTGGTAGTGGTCCAGCATCATCTTGTGATTTTCGCGGCCAATGCCCGATTGCTTGTAGCCGCCGAAAGCGGCGTGCGCCGGATACAGATGGTAGCAGTTGGTCCAGACGCGGCCGGCCTGGATTGCGCGGCCGAAACGGTATGCCCGCGTGCCGTCGCGGGTCCAGATGCCGGCGCCAAGGCCGTAGAGTGTATCGTTGGCGATCGCCAGCGCGTCCGCGTCGTCCTTAAACGTGGTCACCGCCAGGACGGGGCCGAAGATTTCCTCCTGGAACACGCGCATCTTGTTGTTGCCTTGCAGCACCGTCGGCGTGACGTAGTAGCCGCCGGTGAGTTCGCCGCCGAGGTCGGCGCGGCCGCCGCCGGTCAGCACTTTGGCGCCCTCGCTCTTGCCGATGTCGATATAGGAGAGGATTTTCTCCAGCTGGTCGTTGCTGGCCTGCGCGCCGATCATTGTCCGGCTGTCGAGCGGATCGCCTTGTTTGATGGCTTGCACGCGCTTGATGGCCCGCTCCATGAAGCGGTCATAGATGCTTTCATGGATCAGCGCACGGCTGGGGCAGGTACACACCTCGCCCTGGTTCAGCGCGAACATCGCGAAGCCCTCGAGCGCCTTGTCGAAGAAATCGTCATCCTCGCGGGCGACGTCGGCAAAGAAGATGTTGGGCGACTTGCCACCGAGTTCCAGCGTGCACGGAATGATGTTTTCCGACGCATACTGCATGATCAGGCGGCCGGTGGTGGTCTCGCCGGTAAAGGCGATTTTCGCAATTCGCTTGTTGGATGCAAGCGGCTTGCCGGCTTCCACACCGAAACCGGTTACCACATTGATGACGCCGGCAGGAACAATGTCGGCGATCGCGTCCATCAGCGCCATGATGGCGAGCGGGGTTTGCTCGGCCGGCTTCAGCACCACGCAATTGCCCGCGGCGATGGCCGGCGCCAGCTTCCACACCGCCATCAGCAGCGGGAAGTTCCACGGAATAATCTGGCCGACGACGCCGAGCGGCTCATGGAAATGATAGGCTACCGTGTCGTGGTCGATTTCGCTGATACCGCCTTCCTGCGCGCGCACGCAGCCGGCGAAATAGCGGAAATGATCCACCGCCAGCGGCAGGTCGGCTGCCATGGTTTCGCGGATCGGCTTGCCGTTGTCGATCGTTTCGATCGTCGCGAGAAGAGAGAGTTTCTCCTCCATGCGGTCGGCGATGCGGTTCAGCACCTGGGCCCGCTGCGCCGGCGAGGTCTGGCCCCAGGCCTCACGCGCCTTGTGCGCGGCGTCCAGCGCCAGCTCGATATCCTCGGCGGTCGAGCGGGCATGCGTGCTGACGACCTTGCCGTTAATCGGCGAAAGGTTCTCGAACGTTTGCCCGCGCACCGGGGGCACCCACTTGCCGCCAATGAAATTGTCGTAGTTGGAGCGCAGCGCGATGTGTTGCGCGACGTCATGAAGTGCCTTCTCGACCATTCTCTTGCTCCCTGTTGTCACCCGTGCGGCGGGCGCCCGTGTGGTTGGGCGACGTAGGTGCGCGTCGCCTTGCCGGTCGCCATGCGCATGACTGGCGTTTCCCCAGCGTCGCTGCTTCATAGACCGGTGGGATGAAATCTGCCAATTCGACGTTTGGCGCAGTTCGGGGTGGCGGCAACGCTGTGTGCCGCCTGATGACATGATGACATGGATTTCTGTGGGAGGGGGAGGAAGGAAGTATTTCTTTTTTGAAAAAAAGAAACAAAGAACCTTTGATTTGTGGGCAAGCTGGACTTGGCAGCCATGTTCATGTGACAATCACGGAAATATGTGCCGTGCGCCGACTCGTCACGCGCGGGAGGGAGGTGCCGCATGGCACGCGTTCTGATCGCCGATGATCATCCGCTGTTCCGGGACGCTATTCGTGGTGTTGTGGCGCAGGTGTTTGCCGATGCCGGCTGGGAATTCTCCTGCGTGGAAGCAGCCACGGTCGGCGAAGTGATGCGCATCGCCGAGTCGGAGGAGGAGCTCGATGTTCTGCTTCTCGATCTCTACATGCCCGGCGCGCATGGTCTATCCCAGCTGGTGGCGCTCCGCAGCAAGCTGCCCTCCACGCCGATTATCGTATTGTCGTCGATTTCGGATCCGGAGACGGTGCAGCAATGCATCACCTGCGGCGCCGCTGGCTTTGTGCCGAAATCCTCGTCGAAGGAACTGATTGCGGTGGCGCTCAAAACGGTGTTCGACGGCGGTGTCTATATCCCGCAATCGATCGCGCCGAGCCAGGAAGTGGCGCCCTTGCAACCCGTGGTGCGCCGCCACGCCGGCGACGAGGATAACGGCCCGCTGACCGGACGGCAGGTCGCGGTTCTGGAATTGGTGGCGAGCGGCAAATCCAACAAGCAGATCGCCTGGGAGCTATCAATTAGCGAAACGACCGTGAAGGCGCATATGACGGCGATTTTGCGCAAACTGGGAGTTACCAGTCGCGCACAGGCAATTGTGCTGTTCCAACGCCAATTGCTGCCGCCGAGTTTGCCGAATTGAAGGAAGGAAGGAAGGTGCTCTGCGCCCGGCCCGCCGTGCGGCGCACGCGTCCACCTGACCTTACCTTGAGTAACAGGTTCTAACGACTAGCCCTTGGCGGGGTCGAAGGGGCAGACCCCGGGCCCTCCTTTATTCCGTGTCTCGCATGGGCCGTGCAGAATGGTGTTGCAAAGGTGCACCACTGGGCGTGTCGCCTCACTGCAATGCAGCAACGGCATCGCGCCATGGTGCGACGCAATATTTTGACGTTAATGAGCGGCAAAAGGCTGACAACCTCATCTTTTGAGACGTATCCGTGTCAAATGACGGGCTGTATCTCTTATTGCTCGCAGAATTGACCCCGGCCGGTTGGACCAAAGTAGGGCTGGGGGGGGCGCACTTAAAATTCGATTTCGTTCACACGTTTCGCTAAGTTGCGCCCCACGTGCAGTGTGCGCGGAACGGTGCCTTATCCGCATCACCGCCGAGCGTATCGGACACGTCAAGTCGGCCGCGTACAACGCAGGCCTTATGGGGGAAACATGTCGAAGACACGGACGACTCTGCTTGCCGCGACATCGGCGCTGGTACTGGGGGCCGCGGGCGCCCGGGCGGACGATTATACCGATCTGCTCAATATATTGCGGGCCAAAGGCAGCCTGACGGCCGGCGAATATCGCACGCTGATGGCCAAGCACATGCACCATGGGCATTATCGCGGCGGCAACGCCCCGGAAGAGCCCGGCATGGAGCCGAGCGAGATGTCGGCCCGCCAGGCCGCGGCGCAAGCCGCCGCATCGGCCGCCGCGGCGCAGCAGGCGGCATCCCAGATGCAGGCCGAAATGACCAAGACCGAGGCCATGATGGCCACGCCCGATATCGTGCATGCCATGCCCTACAAGCCGGGCGCCGGCGTGACGATGAAGGTGGGCACGGTCGACATCAATATTTCGGCGATCGTCAACGCGTTCTATACCTATTCCAGCGGTGGTTCGACCTCGGGCGGCCCGCTCGGCGGCACGACCGTGGCGGGCGGATTCGACTCGTCGTCGGTTCGCAACGGCTTGCTGCCCGGCGCGCTGATTATTTCGGCGGCCACGCAGCAGGACGGTATCGACCTCACGGCCGTATTCGGCATGTATCCCGGCATCGACAGCAGCAATGTCGGCTTTCTCAACGCCAACAACGGCGGCAACGCAACGGCGCTCGGCACCGCCGGCGTCGACTTCCGCAAGACTTACATTACGTTCGGCACGCCCGACCTCGGCACTGTGAAGATGGGCCGCGATATTGGCCTGTTTGGTCAGGACGCCATTCTGAACGACCAGACGCTGCTGGGCGTGGGCGCTTCCGGCGGCAATGCCGATCCCGGCAATACGTCACTGGGCCGTATCGGCGTTGGCTACATCTATGCCGACTTCATGCCGCAGATCACGTACATCAGTCCGGTGTTCGCCGGCTTCCAGGCGAGCCTCGGCGTCTTCCAGCCGTTGAACGAATTCAATGCGACCGGGACCGATCCCTTGACCAGCCTCGGCGCCTCCGGTTCGGCGGGTGAACATTCCACGCCGATGTTCCAGGGTCGTCTGACCTACGACTACAAGGCGGGCGATGCGTGGTCCGCACATTTGTGGGCCGGTTTCGTGGAGCAGGACCAGCAGAATATCCTCGCGGGAGACGGTCTGCCGGCGGCAACAACGTCGCGCGCCGCGGTCGCCGGGGAGGCCGGCGGCGTGCTGACCGTCGGACCGGTGGGCCTGACCGCTTACTATTACCGTGGCCGTGGGGTCGGCACGACCGGGCTGATGTTCGACGGCATCGGCGAGAACGGCGAGCTGCGTGACTCCGAGGGCGGCTATATCCAGGCGATGGTCAAGCCGACGCCGAAACTGAAGCTGGTTGGCAGCTACGGCATCAGCGCCTTGTATCTGGCGCCC
>CAJCIS010000039.1 GCA_903970435.1 Acidobacteriota bacterium
CCCCAATGGCCCGCATCGTCATGAAGTTCGGCGGCACGTCCGTCGCCGACCTCGACCGCATCCGCAACGTCGCCGCCCGTGTGAAGCACCAGATCGACCGCGGCGATCAGGTCGCCGTCGTGGTCTCCGCCATGGCCGGCGCCACCAACCAGCTCGTCGCCTGGTGCCAGGCGCTGAGCCCGATGCATGACGCCCGCGAATACGACGCCGTCGTCGCCACCGGCGAGCAGGTCACCGTAGGCCTGCTCGCCATCGCCCTGCAGTCGCTCGGCGTGGATGCGCGGTCCTGGCTCGGCTGGCAGGTGCCCCTGGTTACCGACGGCGCCCACGGGGTCGCCCGCATTCAGACCATCAATGGCCGCGCGCTGATTGCCAGCATGCAGGCCGGTCAGGTGCCGGTGCTGGCCGGCTTTCAGGGCGTCGGCCCGGACAACCGCATCACCACGCTGGGCCGCGGCGGCTCCGACACGTCGGCCGTGGCGCTCGCCGCCGCGGTGCAGGCCGACCAGTGCGACATCTACACCGACGTGGACGGGGTGTACACCACCGACCCGCGCATCGTCCCGCGGGCGAAGAAGCTGGCGAAAATCAGTTACGAGGAAATGCTGGAACTGGCCTCCGTCGGCGCCAAGGTGCTGCAGACCCGCAGTGTGGAGCTGGCGATGAAGGAACGGGTGCGCGTCGCCGTGCTCTCCAGTTTCGGCTCACCGAACGACGGGTCGCAGGACGGCCAGGGCACACTTTTGGTGGATGAGGAAGAAATCGTGGAAAAGGAGGTTGTCGCCGGCATCGCCTATGCGCGGGACGAGGCGAAGGTCACGGTAAAGCACGTTCCGGACCGTCCCGGCGTCGCCGCCGCCGTGTTCGGGCCGCTGGCCGACGCCCACGTCAACGTGGACATGATCGTGCAGAACGTCAGCGACGACGGCACCACCGACATGACCTTCACCGTCACCGGCGCCGACCTGCCGCGCGCCATCGCGTCGCTGGAACAATCCCGCGTGGCGATCGGCTACACGCGGCTGATCACCGATACGGACGTGGCCAAGATAAGCGTGGTAGGCACCGGCATGCGCAGCCACGCTGGCGTCGCCAGTACGATGTTCCGGACATTGGCCGAAAAGGGGATCAATATCGAGGTGATATCGACCAGCGAAATCAAGGTGAGCGTGCTGATCAAGCAGGACTACACCGAGCTCGCGGTCCGCGCCCTGCACACCGCGTATGGGCTCGATGCCGCGTGACATCGTGACCGGGGCGAGCGCCGGCCTGGGCCCAGCGCGGGCCCGGCTCGACCGGCTGTGGGCGCGGGGCTGCGCGTTCCTCGGCACCAGGGTCGCGATTATGGGCGGTGCCATGAGCTGGGTGTCCGAGCGGCATCTGGTATCCGCCATCAGCAACGCCGGCGGATTCGGTGTCATCGCCTGCGGCAGCATGGGCCCCGACCTGTTGGCCGCCGAAATCGCCGCCACCCAGGCGCTGACGCAGCTTCCGTTCGGCGTGAACCTCATTACCATGCACCCGCAGCTCGACGATCTGGTGCGCGTCTGCATCGAGGCGCATGTCGGCCACGTCGTGCTGGCCGGCGGCATTCCGCCCGGCACTGCGGTGCGCGCGGTGAAGGACGGCGGCGCCAAGCTGATCGCCTTTACCCCGGCACTGGTATTGGCCAAGCGGCTGGTGCGATCCGGCGCCGACGCATTGGTCATCGAGGGTTCGGAGGCCGGCGGCCATATCGGCCCGGTCAGCCTCACGGTGCTCGCGCAGGAAATCCTGCCGCACGTCAAGGACGTGCCCATTTTCGTCGCCGGCGGCCTCGGCCGCGGCGAGGCGATCCTGTCCTACCTCGAAATGGGCGCCTCGGGCGCGCAGTTGGGCACGAGGTTTGCCGCCGCCGCCGAAAGCATCGCCCACGCCAGTTTCAAGCAGGCCTTCGTCCGCGCCAACGCCCGCGACGCGCTACCCAGCATCCAGCTCGACGAGCGTTTCCCCGTCATTCCGGTGCGCGGCCTGGCCAATGCCGGCACCAAACGCTTCCTCGAACACCAGGCGCAGACACTCGCCCGATTCCAGTCGGGTGAGCTGACCAAGGACGCGGCACAGCTCGACATCGAGCATTTCTGGGCCGGCGCACTGCGCCGCGCGGTGATCGACGGCGATATCGAGCAGGGCTCCATGATGGCCGGCCAGTCGGTCGGTCTCGTCACCAGCGTGCAACCGGCCGCGGACATCATCGCGGAGCTGACGGACCAGGCGGTGGCGGCGATCGCCGCGCGTGAGCCATGGCTCGGGTAGAACCAAACGGGCTCGCCAGAAACGACGGGGGCCCGCCCCTTGGCGCCACATGGCGCTGACACCCACCCGCCGCCTGCTGTCCCGCCTGCGCGCACTGATGGCCGCCGGCACCGCGCAGCTCGCCGACATCGTGGCGCTCGTCGCGGGTGAGCTCGTCGCCGAGGTGTGCAGCGCCTATGGCCTGCGCGGCGGTGAAATTCTGGAGCTGCGCGCCACCCATGGCCTGAACCCCGGCGCGGTCGGCCGTACCCGGCTGCGTGTCGGCGAGGGGATCATCGGCTTGGTCGCCGCCACCGGCCAGGTGCTCAACCTGGCCGACGCGCAGAACCACCCCGCCTTCGCCTACCGGCCCGAAACCGGGGAGGAGCCCTACGCCTCCATGCTCGCCGTGCCGGTTCGCCGCGCCGGCCGCACGCTGGGCGTGCTCGCGGTGCAGAACCGGGCCAGCCGCCGCTATACCGACGACGAGGTCGAGGTGCTGGAAACCGTCGCCATGCTGGTGACCGACAGCCTGGCCAGTTCGACCAGTGACGAGGCGCCGGAAAAAGGTTTTTTCGGCACCGTCCAGCGCCATTTCGAGGCGGCCGCCTTGTCCCCGGGCATCGTCTTCGGCCCCGCTTTGCTGCACGGCGCCCGCCGCGCGCCCCGCCGCCTGCTCGCCGACCAGCCCGACCTGGAACTGACCCGCCTCGAGGCGGCGCTCGCCAGCATGCGCAAGGATCTCGACGCGCTGATCCGCGACCAGCTGCCCGACGGCGAGGCGCCCCGCGATGTCATGGACGCGACCCGCCGCGTCGCCGCCGACCCCGGCTGGTTGCGGCGCGTCACCGCCGCGGTACGCGGCGGCCTGAGCGCCGAGGCCGCCGTCCACCGCGTCGCCAGCGATGTGCGCGGCCGCATGCGCCAGATCGTCGATCCCTATTTGCGTGAGCGCCTCGCCGACCTGGAGGATCTCGCCGACCGCCTGCTGCTGGCGCTGGACGGGGACGAAACGCCGCTCATCGAGGCGTCCGGCACCATTCTCATCGCGCGCCGGCTCGGGCCGGCCCAACTCCTGGAGTGGCATGCCCGCGGCATCGCCGGCGTCGCCATCGAGGAGGGCTCGGCGGGCGGCCACGCAGCCATCCTGGCCAGGGCGCTCGGCCTGCCCGCCGTCGGCGGCGCGCGCGGCGCGGTGGAGGCGGCGAGCACGAGCGATGGCGTGGTGCTGGATGGTGACGAGGGCGCCCTCATCCTGCGCCCCGAGTCCGCATTGCGCGACGCCTACCAGCGCGCTGCCGACAGCCGCGCCATCCGCGTCGCGGCGCGCGCCCTGTTGCGCGACGCGCCGAGTATCACGCGCGACGGCACCCGTTTCCGCCTGTTCATGAACGCCGGACTGCCGCAGGAAATGCCCCAGCTGGAGGCCACCGGCGCCGAGGGCATCGGCCTGTTCCGCACCGAAATCGCCATGATGGCGCGCGGCGCCGTGCCCGACGTCGCCGAGCAGGCCGCCATCTACGCTCGCGTTCTGGACGAAGCCGGGGGGCGGCCGGTCATCTTCCGCACGCTCGACCTCGGCAGCGACAAACTGCTGCCCGACCATACCGCGCCGCGCGAGGAAAACCCCGCCATGGGCTGGCGCAGCCTGCGCGTCGGGCTCGACCGCCCGGCCGTGCTGCGCCGCCAGCTGCGCGCGCTGCTGCTCGGCGCGGCCGGCCGGCCGCTCAGCGTCATGTTCCCCATGGTCGCCACGCTCGGCGAATTCCGTCAGGCAAAGGCGCTGCTGGTGACCGAAGCCGGCCGCATTCCGCGGCCGCCCGAAACGCTTGCGGTCGGCACCATGCTGGAGGTGCCGGCGCTGCTGTGGCAAATCCCGGCGCTGATGGCCGAGTGCGACTTCATATCCATCGGTTCGAACGATTTGGTGCAGTTCATTTTCGCCGCCGACCGCGGCACCCCATCGCTCGCCGAACGTTATGACCTGCTCAGCCCGCCCATGCTGTCGTTGCTGGAGGAGGTCAGCCGCGAGGCCGCCGCCACCGGCATGTCGCTGTCGCTCTGCGGCGAGGCGGCGGCGCGCCCGCTGGACGCGGCGGTGCTGCTGGCGCTCGGCATTTGTCAGCTTTCGATGTCTGCCAGCAGCCTGCTTGGCGTAAAGGAGTCGTTACGGGCGCTGGATTTGAATGCGTTCAGGCCGTTTCTCGAGGGTTTGCGGCGCAGCGCCGCGGCTTATGGCAGTCTTCGGGAGCCTATTGCGGCTTGGGCGCGGGACCATGGGATGCCGCAGTAAAGGAAGTAGTTCTTTTTTGAAAAAGAGAACCAAAAAACCTTTACTCTTAAGAAACAAAAGTTTTTTGCTTCTTTTTTCAAAAAAGAAGGACTTCCTTTTTCGCCTGATGACGAAGCTCATTTTGACCACTAGATAGCCTCATGACCGAACCTCCCCAGGCGCCCGCCGCCCGCCTCGGCGCCGAACTGCGGGACGCCCGCCGCCGGCAGGGCTGGGATATCGCCCAGCTCGCCGCCAGCCTGCGCATCCGTCAATCCTATCTTGAGGCGATCGAAAGCGGCCGCATTTCCGACCTGCCGGGCACCACCTACGCACTCGGCTTCGTGCGCGCTTATGCCGGCGCGCTCGGCGTGCCGGCCGAGGATGCGGCGCGCCGCTTTCGCGCCGAGGCTGAGCAGGTGCACGGCCGCCCGGCGCTACGCTTCCCGGCCCCGGTGCCGCGCCAGGGCGTGCCCGCCGGCGCGCTGATGCTGCTGGGCATGGTTGTGCTGGCTGGCGCCTATTCCGGCTGGTATTACGTGTCCG
>CAJCIS010000040.1 GCA_903970435.1 Acidobacteriota bacterium
TCCCGCCAGCAGACCCCACCAGAGCCCCACCGCCCCCATTCGGGCATCAAAACATAAATACCGCCCCAGCCAGAACCCGATGCCCCAATAGCCGAACGCCGCCAGAACCATCGGCACCCGCGTATCCTTCAGCCCGCGCAGCGCGCCGGACGCGGTCACCTGCAACCCGTCCATGATCTGAAAGCCGCCCGCCACGCGCAACAGCGCAGCTGCCGCCGGCAGCGCCGGGCTCGCCGCCGCGAGATAAAATCCGGCGATCGTCCGCGGCGCGGCTTCCATGACCAGGGCGGTGCACAGCATGAACCCCGCGGACAGCGCCATCGCCACGAAGCCGGCGCGCCGCGCGGCCGCCGGCTCGCCGGCGCCCATCGCGTGCGCCACCCGCACATTCGCCGCCTGGCTCACCGCCAGCGGCACCATGAACGTAACGCTCGCCGTCACGATCGCCACCTGGTGCGCCGCCAGTTGCACCGGCCCCAGCACCCCGATCAGCAGGCCCGTCACCAGGAACAAGGCCGCCTCCACCAGCACCGTCATGCCCACCGGCACGCCGATCGCCAGCAATTCCGCCACCACCCGCAGCCGGGGCGCCGTCAGCCGCACATGATGCCGGTGCCGCGCGCCATGCAGCATGAGCAGAAGGGCGCCCGCCGTCAGCCACAGCGTAATCGCCGTCGCGGCCGCCGACCCCTGCATGCCGAATGCCGGCACGCCGAGGCCGCCATAGATCAGCCAGACATTCAGCACGGCATTGGTAACGATGCCGCCGGGAATCACCCACAGCATTAAATGCTGCAATCCCACCGCCGGCAGGAACGCACGCACGATGCCGATCCCCAGCAGGCCGGCCGGCACGCCCCAGCGTAGCACATGCAGATAGGCCGCAATGTCGCCCGAAAGCCCGGCCGGTTCACCCAGCAGCCGCAGCAGCGGCAGCGGCGCGCTCATCAGCCAGAAATACGGCACCGACAGCAGCGCCGCGATCGCCATGCCCGACCAATACGCGGCCGGCACTTCCGCATGCTGCCCCGCGCCGCGCGCCCGCGCCGCCAGAACCGCCACGCCGCTGACGGCGCCTTGCAGGAAAAACAGGCAGGTAAAGAAGAAATTCCCGCCCAGCCCGCCCGCCGCCAATGCGTTGGCGCCAACGCGGCCGAGCATCAGCGTATCGGTCAGCGCCATGGCCATTTGCCCGAGTTGCGCCACCGCGATTGGCGCGGTCAGCGCCACCGTCTCGGCCAGGTGGCGCGAGACTCGGCCGGCGGGGTGGGGCATGTGCATTGGTTATCTGAAGCCTATCGGCGCTTAAGGGAGGACCGGAGCTTGGCGCACAGCTGTTCGCCGCCCGCAAGATGAGGGATGCGTCGAACGAATCGCTGCACCAACCGTTGCGTCAGGTCAGGGAGATAGTTATGGCGTATCGTCCTACGTGGCAGGGCCACCTCAAACTGTCGCTCGTTACCTGCCCTGTCGCACTCTACACCGCGACGAATGCCGGGGGGGACGTTCATTTCAACCTGATCAATCCCAAGACGAACAACCGCATCCGGATGATCACGACGGACCCCGATACCGGGCCGATCGAGCGGTCGGAGCTGGTGAAGGGCTACGAGGTCGAGAAGGGCAAATACATCCTGCTATCCGACGAGGACATCAAATCGGTGAAGCTGGAAAGCACCAAGACGATCGACATCGAGCGGTTCGTGCCGGCGGCCGATATCGACCGGGTATACTGGGACCATCCCTACTACCTGGCACCCGACGGCAAGCTGGCGCAGGAAGCGTTCGGCGTCATTCGCGAGGCGATGGAGCGGTCGGGGCAGATCGCCCTGGGACGGGTGGTGCTCTCGACCCGCGAGCGCCTTCTGGCGCTGGAGCCCCGCGGCAAAGGCATTCTCGCCACCTCGCTGCGGACCGATGACGAGGTGCGCAAGGCCGACGACATCTTCGGATCCATCAGCAACGGCAAGCCCGACGCCGGCATGATCGCCATTGCCGAAAAGATCATCGAGCAGCGGGAAGGTCCGTTCGATCCCAGCCAGTTCGTGGATCGTTACGAGCAGGCGTTGCGGGATCTGATTGCCGAGAAGCAGAAGGGCCACAAGCCGGTGGCGGCCGCGGAGCCGGCGGATAGCAATGTGGTGGATTTGATGTCGGCCTTGCGCGCCAGCCTTGAGGGCAAGGGGACAGCGAAGTCGAAATCGCCTGCCAAGGGGAAGACAAGGCGGGCGGGGTAGGAGGAAGGAAGCAGGTCTTTTTGAAAAAAAGATCCAAAAAACTTTTACTCTTTTGTTCCTATCTGAGGCGCGTGTTTCTTGATGTAGCGGCCTCGCTCGAAGACGACGACGCTGTCGTAGAAGTGCATGGATAACGTGGTACGGGTGAATTCCGTCGGCGCAATCTGGCCGCGGGCGTGGTCGGCGTTCAAATGGTCGATCAGCGACTTGCAACGCTCTATGAAACTGCCGTCGCGGCGCAGGCCGCCGCCAAACTCATCCCAATAGGCGGTATGCAAATCCTCGACAATGTACACCCCGCCAGGCGCAATGCGGGGATAGAGAAATTCGAACGACGCCGTGACGTCCGCCATGACGTGGCTGCCATCGTCCAATAAGACATCGGGTGCGCCGAATTCATCCAGCACGCCGCGCAGAAATTCAGTGTCCCGCTGATCGCCGATGCGCACCGCAATCTGGTCTTCCTCGAACGCCTTCGCGTGCGGCGCGATGTCGATGCCGACGATCTGCGCGAACGGGCCGAGATACCGCTTCCAGAGCTGCAATGAGCCGCCTTCGCCGCAGCCGATTTCGATGAACACGATCGGACGGTTCACAAAGCGGCCGAAATGGGCCTCGTAGATCGGAAAATAATGCGTCCATTTGTGAATCAGCCGCTGATCGTTCTGCAAAAAGTCGGACCAAAGGCTCATCGCGCCCTCCCGATGGACAAGAATAGCGGATACCCCAAAAGAGCAAAAGTTTTTTGTTTCTTTTTTTCAAAAAAGAAATACTTCCTTCCTTGCCTTTTTGCCTTCCTCTCAGGCGAGCAGTGCCGCCGTATCCGCCTCCCGCTGAGCCTGGGTCGAATCGCCGTCGGTCATTTGTCCGGAGACTTCCACCGGCGCCTGCGGCAGTTCGGCGTCCGGCGCGCCGCCCTTGCTGACGAGGTCGTGAATGAACGCCAGCTTCTCCACCACGGGCTGGGAGAGCACGAACGGATAAAGATCCGACTCGCCCATGCACCGGTTCAAATTGTTGGCGACAAAGGTGAGCGGCAGCCAGGCCTCGATGATTTCGGTGAAATTTTCGGCGCGGAACGGATCGAAGTCGATCTTTGCCGTCAGGGCGGCCGCGTCCGGCGTGCGCAATTGCGGTTGCAGCGACACGCCGAACGCGCGGCCCATTTCCAGCGTGTCGGTAATATGGAGGTAGTGGCCGAATGTCTCGGCGAAGTCTTCCCACGGGTGCGCCGACGCATACGCACTGACCAGCCTTGTTTGCCAATCGGGCGCCGGCCCGTCCGCGTAATAGCGTTGCAGGGCGGTGCCGTAATCCTCGCGGTCGTCGCCGAACAGGTCGCGGCATTGGTCGAGCCGGCCGCCGTCGCGCACCAGCACGTCCCAATAATAATGGCCGATTTCGTGCCGCATATGGCCGAGCAGGGTGCGGTACGGTTCGCCCATCGCCTGTTGCCGCCGCTGCCGTTCCACGTCGTCCGCCTCGCTCAACGCCAGCGTAATCAACCCATTGTCGTGGCCGGTCATGATGTGCGCGCCGCCGCCGGAAGGGGGATCGGCCAGCACATCGAAGCACAAGCCTGCCGTACCGTCCTTCGGCCGTTCCGGGTGCGGCAGGTCGAGGCGCAGAAGCGAATAGAACAATCGGTTCTTGGCGATCTGCACCCTTCGCCAGTCTTGCAGGTTCGCCGGAATTGTCAGATCGGGTACGACACGATTATGCCGGCACGACTGGCAATACGCGCTCGCCTCCGCCATTGGCACGAGCCAGTTGCAAGCGTCGTGCGCGGCGTTGGCGCAGCGGCGCAAGGTTCCATACCGTTCATCGACGGCGCCCCCTGCGGCCAGCGCCCGCCATGCGTCACCGTCGGCCTGGAGCGGCAGCAACCGGTTCGCGTCCGGCAGATAGCCCAGCGCGTGGCCGCATTTCTCGCAACGGATATTCTCGAAGTAGAGAACATTGCCGCAATAGGCGCAGGAAAATAATTTCATAAGATGTGCGAGCCGGGCGCGTTTGGGGGGGTGCGGGTACGCGCCCGGCTCGCTTCGCCGGGTGCTAGGTCGTCAACGCGCGCGCTTAGAGTGGCGGCGCATGCATACCCAGCAGGCCGGCGATGAGTGAAACGGCAAACAGGATCAGGAACAACGTGAACAGAATGCGGGCGATGCCGGCGGCATTGGCGGCAATGCCGGTAAAGCCGAACAAGGCCGCCAGCAGCGATATGACCAGGAAGGTGAGTGTCCAGCTGAGCATGTTCGGTGGTGCTCCCTGCAGGTCCGGCGGCGGCGCCGCTGAGACATGATAGCGGCACAATGTTCACGGCTTGTCTTGGTTCCGCACGGGCGGGAGGACACGGAACCTTGGTGTCCGGCAGCACGTTACCAGGGCGCAACCTGGGGTTTGGGCCGATGATGCGTATATTCCGGTCTCTGATGATATTCGCGGAACAATTGGCGGTGGTGGAGGAAGTCACCTCGGCGGTGCGGCGGCTGGTCACCTATGCGTGTCTGGCGGTCGTCGCGGGCGTGTTGCTGATCGCCGCGGTGTTCTGCGCCAGCGATTCGTTGTGGCTGTGGGCCGATGAACGGGTGGGCATGGTTCTGGCGCCGCTGGTTGTCGCCGGCGTGCTGGCCGCCGTCGCGCTCCTGACGCTGATCGTGATGATGGTGTCGCAGCGCGCGGCGCGAAAGACGCGCGCCCGGCGCGCATCGCACGCCGTGCAGGAAATCGCGCAGGCGCCGCGGCGCTTGTTGACGGCGGCGGCTGAAGGTTTCTTGAATGGCCTGGCGAACGGCTCGCCGCGGTCGGGGCGGGTGTAGGAAGAAAGAAGGCCGGGGGCTCTGCCCCCTGGACCCCCGCTAAGGACAAGTCCTTAGAACCTGTTACTTAAGGGAGGTCAGGGGATCAGGAGGGGGGCACGCGTGTCGAACCCACGTCTCGTGTGCCCCCCTCCTGATCCCCTGACTTTTCTTAAACAAATGGGGTCTGGGGACTTGTCCCCGTCACGCGTATGCGTGCTTGCGCACGACGGGGTCCAGGGGCAGAGCCCCGGCCTTCTTTCTTCCTACACACACAAAAAAGCCGGGGAGTTGCCTCCCCGGCTTTCGTACTATGACCGATTTAGCGGCGTGCCAGCAGCATTCCTGCCAGCAGGCCTATGCCACCGGCGATCAGCAGCGAGGTAATCGGCTGCTCCTCGACGCGCTGCGCGAGATCCTGCACCGCCTGATCGGCTTGCTTGGACACGCGCCTGTTGAGATCGGACGCGTAATCGCGCGCCGTCTCGGCAGCATCACGCACCGCGGCGCCGGCGGCGGTGGCCGCCTGATTGACCGTCTGACCAGCGCGATCGGCCTCGGAAGAGACGGTTCGGAAGTTTGTACCACTCATTGAAACTTACTCCTCCTTGTTGCCTACGCCGAATGGCGCCGGCCAATTCAATTACTTGCCGCGCAATGCGTCCTTCACACCGCCAACGGCGTTCTGGATCTTGCCTTCCGCACGGTCGGCCTTGCCTTCGCCTTGCAGCTTGGCGTCACCGGTGACTTTGCCGGCGGCTTCCTTAATAGAGCCCTTCGCCTGCTTCAGGCCACCCTCCACACGATCACTGTCCACGACAGGTGTCTCCCTCAATGTGTCTAGCGGTTGACACATGCCAACCACATAAAACTAACGCCCCGAATCGCGTTAGAGTTCCGCCCCGCCGGCGACCTCAAGTTTTTGCGATTTGACCGCTTGATTTTGAAAGCTGGCGGGTGGCGCAAGCAGCATTCTATGCCGCGTCTTCAACGATATGGTGTTTGAGGTTGAATTCCAGCTTCCAGCTGACCCCTTCCGGCGGGTAGCTCAGGGTCACCTTGCCACCGACCGCCCGCGCGACGGTACGCTCGATGACCACCTGGCCGAAGCCCCGGCGGGCCGGCGGTGTCACCGGCGGACCGTTTCGTTCCTGCCAGGTCAGGCGGCAGGATTCCTGTCCGTCCGGCTGCATTTCGGTTTGCCAACTGACGCGCACTCGGCCTTCCGGCACCGACAGCGCCCCATATTTGGCGGCGTTGGTGGCCAGTTCGTGCAGGGCCATGCCGATATTCTGCGCCGCGTCCGGCGGCAATTTCAGCCGTCCGCCGTCCAGTTCGATCTGCGACGAACCGGCGTCCGCATGGTGCGCCAGCTGCGACCGCACCAGGTCGGCCAGGGTCACGCCGCGCCAATCCTCCTGCACCATCAGGTCGAGCGAGCCGGCCAGCGCGTCCAGCCGCGCGGAAAAACGTTGCGCGAAATCGGCGACGGAGATTGCGTTCGTCGCGGTCTGGCGCATGATGGCCTGAATGACTGCCAGCAGGTTCTTCGAACGATGCGTGATTTCACGCAGAAGCAGGCGGACATGCGCTTCGTATTGTTTGCGCTCCGAAATATCGACGGCGCCGCCCACCAGCCCATCCACCCGGCCTTCGGCGTCGCATGTCGCCACCAGCGTGAGGTCGTGCCAGTGCGGCCCTGCCCGATAATCCATGCGCACTTCGGTGCGCACCGGGTCGCCGCTGGCCAGCACGCCGCGCTTGAGCCGCTCCAGCATCGACGCTGTGCTGGGCGGCAGGAAATCGGCATCCGTTTTGCCGACGATGTCCGCGGCCGGCGTGTCGGGCGTGCCGCGGCTGATCCAGCCATACACCAGGTCGGCATCCTGGCTGAACACCGTGATTTCCGACGAATCGAGTGCGATCTGAAAACGCTGGTTGGCCTGCGCGAGCGCCATGGTGCGTCGCGCCACCCGCGCTTCCAGCGTGTCGACCAGCCGGTCAAGCTGAAGCTCGCGCCGGCGCAACAACCGCAAATGGCGGCGCACTTGCAGCATGCTCAGCGCCGCCATCAGCAAGGCGCCGAGGGCGGCGAACCCAATGGTGGCAATCAGCTCGGCGTTGCTGTCGGACTGCCGGTCCAGCGCCTGATCGCGCGTGCGGGCGAAATCCTGCCGCAACCGGCTGAGCGCGTCGGATATATCGGCCATCAGCCGCAGTCCGGTGTCGGTGTTGACCTCCGCGAGGGCGGCGTCGTTGCGGCCGGCATCGGCCAATGCCAACACGCGGGCCATTTCGTCCAGCTTCTGTCCGATCTGCGCCGTGATATGCGCGACCAACTGCACGTTCGGCGGGTCGCCGGCCACGAGCGCGGCGAGGCGCTGCGCCATCGTTCCGATTTGCCGCTGGGCCGCCTCATATGGCGCGCGGTAGGACTGCCGGTGGGTCAACAGGAATCCGCGCTGACTGCTTTCGGCGGTCAGCAACTGCGTGCGCAGGGCGTTGACGGTGTTCGTGATGTGCCCGGCGCGCGCCGCGTCCGCGGCTTGCTCGCGGCTGATAGCGGCTTGATACCCCGCCGTGCCGCATATGCAGAGCAGCAGAAAAAGGCCGCAGATGATCGGGGCGGAGGCATTCAAGGTCAGGCGCCCGATATCGCGCGCCGGCCGCGGCGGCGGTTCCGCGTCCACGGCGCCGATCGATTCCGATTCCCCGGCCATCTTATTGGCCGCCTCGCCCGGCCGGGCGAGGCGGCCAGTCCCTTAGGCGGCTGCCGAGGCGGGCCGGATGCCGGCGCGGCGGTCGAAGAACAGCGCCTGGCTGATGATGACCTTCACCACTTCCGGGCGGAATGGCTTGGTGATGAGAAAGGTTGGCTCCGGACGCTCCCCGGTCAGCAGCCGTTCTGGATAGGCCGTGATGAAAATGACCGGCACCGGGCACGCCGTCAGGATGTCGTTGACCGCATCCAGGCCGGAGCTGCCGTCGGCGAGATGTATGTCGGCGAGCACCAGGCCCGGCCGTTGCTCCGCAATGGCGGCAACCGCCTCGGTCTGGGTGCGGGCAATCTGGGTGACGTTGTGGCCCAATTCGGTGACCAGCGCCTCGAGATCCATGGCGATGATCGGCTCGTCCTCGATGATCAGCACGTCGGTCACGATCATGGCGGCAATTTCATGACCGGCTTCGCCCAGCAGGTCGGCGACTTCTTCCTCGGAGATCCGCATCATTTCGGCAATGTCGGGGACCGCGAAACCTTCCAGCGAATGGAGCAGGAACGCGACCCGCGGCTGCGGCGTCATGCGTTCCAGCGAACGGTCCGCCGCGCGCGCCGGCCCGTCCGGCCGCGGCTCCACGGCCGCGCGGGTATTGAGGGGGACCGACTGCCATATCCGCAGGAACGCCGCATACAGCGCGCGCTTGGGATCGCTGCCGTCCAGCGACGCGCCGGCTTCGATAATCGCTTCGAGCGTGGCCGCGACATACGCGTCGCCGCTATTCTGGCTGCCGGTCAGCGCGCGGGCAAATCGGCGCAACATGGGGAGTTGGTGGGCAATGGCGGCGGTCACCGACATAAGGACCTCTGCTGAGGAAGGTGTGTCATTGAGGCAGGTTTGGTATTTAGGAAGGTTTGATATTTAGAAGGTATTTTGGCAGGTTGGGAATGATCGCACGATGGGCCAGACGTGCTTTACCGCCTAGGGATAAAACGCATGAACCCGCGACAGACCGAGAAAGTTCCATTCGCGCGGGAACTCCCGTGTTGCCGCGTGCATTACCATGGGCGGAGACGCTTGGGTAGACACCGCAAACCTTTATGGCTTGCGGTGTCTACAATAGTATTGGGAAATCGGCATTGGAAACCACTGAGCGCGGTGGCCGTTCCGTATCGGAGATAGGCACGCACGTGTCGCGCGGCAAGGACAAGAGAAACAAGATGGAATTTCATGGGCTTGCGGGGGCGTCGCCCACGCGGGCGCCGTCTGCGGTGGAGGCTGGGCTGGAGAGCGATGTGCAAGCGCATCTCGGGCGCCAGTTGCGCGCGCTCTACGACGAAGTCGCGGGGGAGCCTGTGCCGGATCGGTTTCGCAAGCTGCTCGAGCAGCTCGAACAGATGGAAGCCAAGCCCCAGCCGAAGCGCGACGCGTGAGCGGAGCCTCTCAAGCCGCCGCGGAGGTCAGCAATCCCCGCACCGAGTTGCTCGCGGCCGTGCCGCGTCTGCGCGCCTTTGCCATGTCGCTGTGCGGCCAGTCCGATCAGGCGGATGACCTAGTGCAGGAAACCTTGGTGCGCGCGTGGGCGCATCTGTCGTCATTCGAGCCGGGCACCAACATGGCCGGCTGGCTTTATACGATTTTACGCAACGAATTCTATTCCCGCTTTCGCAAGCGCCGCCATGAGGTGGCCGACCCCGACGGCATGCTCGCGGCACGTCTGGCCACCGCGCCGACGCAGGATAGCCACATGCAGTTTCTCGATTTCCGCGCGGCTTTGTTCCGCCTGGCGCCGGAGCAGCGTGAGGCGTTGATGCTGGTGGGTGCGTCCGGCTTGTCCTATGAGGACGCGGCCGCGATGTGCGACTGCGCCGTGGGCACGATGAAAAGCCGCGTTAATCGCGCGCGCAACAAGCTGGCTGCGATGTTGTCGCTGGAGGGTCGGGATCGTTTTGGCTCCGACCAGCGCTGGACCGCGGCCGCGGACGCGCCGCTCGGGGTGGATGCGCTGCCCCGGATATAAGAAAGGAAGCAGTTCCTTTCTGAAGAAAGGAACCAAAAGACCTTTGTTATGGGTGCCAGCCCAAGCCTGTTCCCACAGGCGCAGAGCCAAAGTTTCTTGTTGCTTTTTTCAAAAAAGGAAATACTTCCTTCCGTACCTTACTTCTTCAACGGCTTAGCCGCCGACGGCGACGAGGCCGGATGCAGGAAAGTTGACGTGGGCGGCGCCGGCTTCTTGCTGGCCTTCGGCTTCTTCAGCTCGCGGTTGCCGCGCTTCTGACCCTTTGCCATTCTTCTTTTTCCCTTGTGACCGCTGACTGATTTCAGCGGCGCTCAGTGGCGCATCTTCCAGGTCGTCGGACCAGATGCTGACAACGCCATACACACTGCAAGCCTGCGCCGCGAACTTTTCCGCCGCAACCGCTTCGATGCGCGCCCGCGCGTTGGTAAAACACCGCAACAGGTCGGCGGGCGTAAAATGCCGGTAGCCGCCCAGGTCCTGCAACGCGCTGCGCGAAATGGCGCAATCGACCATCGCGTCACCAACCTGTATCTGAAACGCGACCCGCGTCCCGTCCCACCGCGGCGCCGCGGCGGATATCGGCTTCTGCTTCATGCTCATTCGGTATATCCTCGCACCCATGAAGGCGGCGGATGGCGGTAGAACCAGCGGTAGACCGTTCGCAATCCTACCGGTTCCGGCGTGTAACAGATGGCGACGCCTGTCCGACAATACAATGCCTGCCATAACAGCCCGCTTTGACACCGCCGGGAACCACCGTTACCGCATGGTGCCTCAGGGGCGGCAGATGTGCGGGCAGGTGTATGCAGGCAGGATTTACAGATGGAGCCGCAATTGGCGCCGGGCGGCGCGCCGCCGCCGCCTTATTGCCGGCCGTCCTGCTCATTGCGTGCGTCGGCCCGGTGAGCGGTTGGCTCTGGCCGGAATTCAACTGGGACATGCTGGCCTATATCGGCATTGCGCAAGCGTGGATCTTGCAAGATCCACAGACGGCGCATGCGGCCGCCTACCTGGATGCTGCGCGTTTCGCGCATGCGCATGGCCTGGAGGCCGCCTATAATCTGCTGTCGCACGGCAGCGTCTATCGGCAGACGCTGGCGAACGATCCGGAAGCGTTCAGCGAGGTGTTGCGGTTCTATCGGCTGCGGCCGCTTTACGAAGCCCTGGTAATAGCCATCGGCCGGGCGGGCGGAAGCTTCGCGGCGGCAACGATCATCATTTCCTGCGTCTCGGTCCTTGCCGCCAACCTCGCCGTCCTCTGGTTCGCCATCGCAAGGACAGGCTGGCGCGCCGGCGTGGTGCTGTCCGCCGCCTTTGCGCTGTCGCCGCCCATCATGACGGTGGCGGGATATTCCACCGCCGACGCGCTGGGCACCGCGTTCGTGACGTTTGCCGCCATCGCCTGGATGCGCGGCTGGCCGCTCCTGGGCGCCACGATCCTGCTGGTCTCCGTCGGCGCGCGATCGGACTTCGCTGTCACGAATCTGATCGTGGCCGCCGTTCTGCTGGCCGCGCGGCTTGCCGGCGTCTGGCGCGTGCCGGCCGCGTCCCTGGTGCTGCTGGCGTTGTCTTACCCGCTGGCGCACATCATCGAATCCGTGGGCGGCGCCTATCCGTTCATGGTGCTCTACTACAACACGTTCGTTGCGTTCCTGCTGCATCCGGCGCATCCGGGGGCGCTTGCGATCCCCCCGCGCCGATTCATTTCGGCGCTCTATTGGGGCATCGTGAAGGGCCTGGCGAACGGTGCGTATGCGTGGCCCTTGATACCGGCGCTTTTTATCGGTGCGCGGGCATGGTTTGCGCCGCCCGCGCTATTTGCGCTCGCATTCATCATCGCTCTCGGCCTGCGTATCGTTGTTTTTCCGGAGCCGGATATTCGGTTGGTGGCGCCGATTTTCGCGGTGGTTTATGTGGTGTTTATCCAAGTAAGGAAGGAAGCAGTTCTTTTTTGAAAAAAAGAACCAAAAAACTTTTTTCATTTCAAAAGTTTTTTGGGTCTTCTTTTCAAAAGAGAACTGCTTCCTTCTTCTGCCCAGCCGAGCGCATCCGCCACATCCACCACCCGCCGCGGCTGCTGCCAGGCCCCCACCTGCCGCAAGCTCATGGTCGGTGGCGCCGTTACCATCGGCCGCACGCGCACCGTTGCGTCCTCCGTGCGCGCCGGCAAATCCAGCTGCGCCGTCAAATCGACCTGGCCCGCTTCACCGGCCAGGCCGCGCGCCGCAAAATCCAACGCGCCGTGGTCCAGCGATGCCGTGAAACCTCCCGCCAACGGACCCGTGTCCCCGGCCGTCATCGCCGTGGCCAAACTCGTCCGGAGTTTGGCGCCACGCGCCAAAAGCAAGCGTGTCACATCCGGAACATTCACCCCTTGCAGCACCGCGCCATGCAGGTCGCCGCGGGCCGTGCCACGCGAGCTGGCCAGGAGTGCCGCCGGACTGTGACCCGTCGCCGCGACATCGACGAACAAATCGGCCGTTCCGTCGCGCCAGGTCCAGGGCGGCAGCCCGTTCAGGCTATTCAGGCCCAGGCCCATCGCCGCGCCGCGCGCCACCAGCGCCGGCGCGGTGCTGTCCAGCACCGCTTCGCCATGCAGCGCGGCGGCCGCCGCGGACGCGGTCATGCCGTCGAGCGCCATGACGCCCCCGCTAGCGACGAAATGACTTCTGAAATCGGTGGCAAAGGGGCGCAGGTCGAAAAGGATCTCCACGGCCGCCAGGGACACCTGGGCTTGCCACGCCGCGAATGGGCCGAGCGGCAGCGGCGTGTCGGCGCGCGGATCGAACGACGGCAACGGCAAGCGCGGCGCGTCGATGGCCGCCTGCAGCGCCGGCACGGGCCCGGTGTAATCCACGTTGGCGGTTCCGCTCAGACGCAGCGTCGCCGCGGCGACGGAGAAATCCCGCGCCTCCACATGGCCGGGGCGCGCGGCAAAATGAACGATGACGGCGACAGACCCCTGGTCGAGCCAGCGTCCCGCGTCCGCCAGGCCCGCTTGCCGCAGCAGGCGCGGCGCCCCCGGGTGACGCAACGTCGCCGTGCCGGCCAGCGCCCGCGCAGGCAGGTCCAGCCCGGCGTCTAGCTCGGCGCGCAGGTCGCCCACATCGCAGCGCAACTGAACCGAGACCTTCTGCGCCGGCCCCGCGGCGTTCAACGCCAGATGCATCGGGCCCTGCCACAGCCCCGGCACGGGACGCCACGCGGCCGGCAGCGCGGCGGCGTCGTTGGCATCCAGGTTCAACCGCCCGTCAGTCACTTTCCCGTCGGGCCCGAGCTTTCCGCCGGCATCCAGATGCGCGCCCGGCAGGTCGGCGGTGAAATGGTCGACGGACACGCCCCCCGGGTTGCCCGAAGCGTCCAACGTCAGGTGACCGAGTGTCGCGAAGGGGAGGGCGAGGCGCGCCACCTCCAGATGCACGCCGGCATCGAAATGGGCGAAAGCACCGGCAGCGGCGGCGGCGGAAAGGGGCGGCCATCCGGCCGGCCACGCGGTGGCATCGATGCTGTCGGCGCGCAGCGTCGCGCGCAGGGCCGGCGTGCCGCCGCCAAGCAGGCTCGCCTCGCCCTGCCACGCTGTCCCGTCGAGCGTGACGCGTAGATTGCCCAGTGCGCCGCCCGCCGGGGATAGCGCGATGTCGGTGGCGAGTTCGGCTTGCCGCGCCAGGCCCAGCGGAAGGCCTTGCAGGGTTGCCGGAAGGCTTGGGCGCAGCCACGCCAGGGTGGCCGGCAAGTCGGGGATTTGAAGGTGCAGCTTTCCGGTGAGCGCCGCGCTTCCTTGCCCCGGCTCAATCGTGCCGGTGAAATTCGCAGGCGCGCCACCGGGCAGGATCGCCTGGGCGTCCTCCACCAGGAGCCGGTCCGGCGTCATCGAGAAGGCTGCCTTCACATCGCGCAGCGTGCCGCCGCGCCAGCCGGCGGCGGCCGCGCTGAAATTGAGATGGACCGGCAGTGCCGGCACCGCGGCCGCCGCGCCGGCGAGCCACTTGCCGAGCGGCAACTGACCAAGCTTCAGGTCGGCGTCCAGCCGCGCCGGCGGCGCCAGGTGCCACACGAATTTCGCGTCACCCGGCGACCCGCCCACCTGGACAAGCAGGGACGGCGCGCTGATCAGGCTGGCATCGGCCTGGATCGGACCTTGCATGCGCCACGGCAAAGGCGGCGCCGGCAGCAGCCGGGATGCATCGGGCCCATCGGCGCGCAAGGTGCCCACGATGGCGCCGTCAGCCCGCCGGCGGCCGTGAAAGGCGGCGCCGGTGCCGTTCAGCCGGTCTTGCCCCTCCAACGTCAGCGACACCGCCGCCACGCCATCCTGGCCCGGCGCGCCGATGAACGCCGAAAATCGCACATTCGCGCCGCCGCCGACGGTTGTCGTGCCGGCGGCGGAAAAGGCGCCGGTATCCGGGTCGGCATGCATCTGCGCCTGCACCGATTGCAGCGTCAGGTCGCCCAGATGAAGCGTGCCCCCCTGCAATCGCGCCCCGAATCCGCGCGCCACCGCCGCCACGGGACCCGGCGCGCCGCCCGGCAGCGGCCAAGGCACCGTCACATCAGGGTCGTCGAGCTGCAGGCTCAGCGGCACCAGGTGCCCGCGCAACAGCGGTCCGATGGCGACGGTGAGGCGCAGGGCGCCGAGGCGGGCGGAAATGCCGTCACCGCGGCCGGCCAACGTCACATCCTGCGCGGTGAGTTCCGGGTGCGGAAACAGCGCGAGATGGATCGGACCGCCGATCGTCACCTGGCGGCCGAGCCTGGCGGTGGCGAATGCGGAAATCCCCTGCCGGTAGCGCGCCCAATCCAGCCGCGGCGTGCCTTGCCATACGACGAGCAATGCCAGCACCAGCACGCATGCCACGGCGATCACGGGCCGGCGGGTGTCTGGGCGGAAAGCCGCGCTGGCGGTCATTTGATACTTATCCGTATTGAGTTCGCGTTTCGGCAGCCAAGGCCAAGGCAGGAAGCAGTTCTTTTTTGAAAAGAAGAACCCAAGAAACTTTTTTCTGTTATGGAAACGATGGCACGCTTGAGATGACCGCTTCGATGACGCTGTTCCAATCGCCGGGGGTCGGCTGGCGGAAGATGCGCATGGTGGGGTACCAGGGACTGTCGCCGCGGTCGAGCAGCCAGCGCCAGTCGGTGTCGGCGCGGTTCAGCAGCCAGACAGGCTTGCCCATGGCGCCGGTCAGGTGGGCCACCGAAGTGTCCACTGAAATCACCAGGTCGAGCGCCGCCACGGCGGCCGCGGTGTCGGTGAAGTCGGTGAGCCAGGGGGCGGCGTCGAACACGGCCGGCGGCAACGCTGCACGCGCATCGCCCATTTGCAACGACACCCACGCGATGCTGGGCGTGTCCAGCAGCGAGGCCAACTGCGCGGGTGGCAGGGAACGCCGCCGGTCGGCCGGATATTTCGGGTTGCCCGCCCATACCAGACCCACACGCGGCGCGGGCAGCGCGGCGAGCCGATCACGCCACGCGGCGATTTTTGCGGCATCGGCATGAATATACGGCACGGCATCACCGAGTTGTTCCGGTTGGATGTCGAACAGCATCGGCAGACTCATCAGCGGACAATGTAAATCGTATCGTGGGACCGGTTCGCCGCTGACGATCTCGGCCACTCCCGGCACGCAATGCAGCAGCGCGTTCAGCGACGCGGGACAGCCGAGCACGATGCGGGCGCGCCGCGCCGCTTGCGGAACGAAACGCACGAATTGCAGCGTATCGCCCAGACCCTGCTCGGCGTGGATCAGCACGGTGCGATCGGTGTGTCGTCCGTCCCAGGCCGGCTCGCGCAGGCGCGCATTGCCGGGCTTGCGCACGCGATATTCGAAATGCGGCCATGCCTCGGCAAACCGGCCGTTCGCCATCAACGCATAGCCGTAATTGGCGCGGATGCCGGCATCCTCCGGCGCCAGGCGCGACGCCTCGGCGAACGGCGCGAGCGCTTCCGGCCAGCGTCCAAGATCGCGCAGTGCCAGGCCGATCCCCTCCCAACTGTCCGCCGCGGCGGGCTCCAGGCTTGCGGCATGCCGGAAAACCTCGAGCGCCGCCTCGATGCGATCCTGAAACGCCAACGCGCGTCCCAGCAGGGCCAGAACCTGCGTATCGTCGGGACGGGCTGCCCGTTCCGCATACAGAATGTCTTCCGCCTCCGCGCCGCGTTGCAGCGCCAGCAGCGCGCGCGCAAGGCCAAGTCTTAAATCGCCCGCTTCCGGCGTGACCGCCAGCGCGGCCCGGTAGGCCGTTACGGTATCCTCGTGGCGTTCCAGGATGGCAAGGCTGTTGGCTCGGTTCGCCAAGGCATTGGCATGGTTGGGCGCGCCGGCGAGCACCTGTTCGAAGCACGCCAGCGCCGCCTCGTGCTTGCCTTGAGCCGCGAGGGCCAGGCCCAGCGTATTGCGCGCAACGGGGTTTTCCGGCGCCACCTTCAGGGCGCCCCGCACGCAGGCCTCGGCCTCGACGCTGCGCGCCGTTTCCACCAGCAGATTGGCCAGATCGATCCGGGCCGGAACAAAATCGCGCTTCAGACGGATTGCCTGGCGGAATGATGTTTCGGCTTGCGCCGTGCGGCCCTGGTCCTTCAGGGCGAGGCCGAGATGGTGATGGAAATCCGGCACGTTCGGCTGCAAGCGCAATGCGGCGCGATAGGCTGCTTCCGCCTCGGGCGCGCGCCCCACTGCCCGCAGGACGTTGCCGAGACTGTTGTGGAAGGCAAACATGGCGGGCGCCACGGCCAGCGCGCGGCGGATCAGCACTTCGGCGTCGGCGTTATGGCCGGTCTGGTGGGCGAGCACGCCGAGCAGGTGGAGCGCGTCGGCATCGTTCGGGTTGGCGCGCAGGATCTGGCGGTAGAGCGATTGGGCTTCGGCCAGGCGGCCAGACTGGTGGAGAGAGGTGGCCTGCGTAAGTAGATTTTTCAAGGAAGGAAGTATTTCTTTTTTGAAAAAAAGAAGATTATATTGAGCCTACCGGCGCTCAAGAAAGGAAGCGCGGAGTCGAGGCATTTCGCGCACTTCCTTCTACTCAAGCGCCGGTAGGCTCAACATAATCTTCTTTCTTCAAAAAAGAACATTTCCTTTTTTCTCCTAGAACGCCAACGCCGTAGCCTGCACCACCAACGGCAACTCCCGAACCTCCCGCAGCACCTGCTCGCTCACATCCTCGTCCACCGAAACAAGGCAGATCGCATCGCCGCCCTGCGACGCCCGCCCAAGATGGAACGTCGCGATATTAATGCCGTGCTGCGCCAGCTTGTCGCCGAACTTGCCGATAAATCCGGGCTTGTCGTGGTTGGTCACATACAACATCCGCCGCGCGAAATCGGCTTCCACCGGAATGCCCTTGATTTCCACCAGGCGCGGCTTGTTGCCTGCGAACAGCGTGCCGGCGACCGCGCGGGTGCCGCGATCGGTGGTGACCGAAATGCGCACCAGCGTCTGATATTCGCTCGCCCGTTCCAGCACCGTTTCGGCTACCGCAATGCCGTGGTCGCGCGCCGCGACCGGCGCGTTCACCATGTTCACGCCCGCCATCACCGGCGTCAAAATGCCGGCCAGCGCCGCCGCGGTCAGCGGCTTCTGGTTCAGCGCCGCGGCCGCACCCTCATATTCGATGGAAATGCGGCGGATCACGCCTTCCTGCGCCTGCGTCAACTGGCCCGCGAAGGCGCCGAGTTTCTGCACCAGCTCCATATAGGGACGCAGGCGCGGCGCATCCTCGGCCGACACGCTCGGCGCGTTGATGGCGTTGGTCACAGCGCCGGTCAGCAGAAAATCCGACATCTGTTCGGCCACCTGGAGTGCCACATTCTCCTGCGCCTCGCTGGTGCTGGCGCCGAGATGCGGGGTGCAGACAACGTTGGCCAGCGTGAACAGCGGGCTGTCCTTGGCCGGTTCGGTTTCGAACACATCCAGCGCCGCGCCCGCGACATGGCCGGATTTGAGCGCTTCGTAGAGCGCCGCCTCGTCGATCAGGCCGCCACGCGCGCAATTGATGATGCGCACACCCTTTTTTGTGTGGCCGAGCGCGCGGTGCGACAGGATGTTGCGGGTCGCGTCGGTCAGCGGCGTGTGAAGCGAAATGAAATCGGCGCGCGCCAGCAGATCGTCGAGCTCGACCTTTTCGACGCCCAGCTCGATTGCGCGTTTTTCCGACAGGAACGGGTCGTAGGCAATCACCCGCATGTGCAAACCTTGCGCGCGATCGGCCACGATGCCGCCGATATTGCCGGCGCCGATCAGGCCAAGCGTTTTTCCGGTAAGCTCCACGCCCATGAAACGGTTCTTTTCCCATTTCCCGGCCTTGGTGCTGGCGGTCGCCTCCGGCAGGTCGCGCGCCAGGGCGAACATCATGGCAATGGCATGTTCCGCCGTGGTGATGGAATTGCCGTGCGGCGTGTTCATCACCACCACGCCGCGCGACGTCGCGGCCTTCAAATCCACATTGTCCACGCCGATGCCGGCGCGGCCAACCACCTTGAGCTTTCCGGCCACGTCGAGAAGTTCGCGCGTCACCTTGGTGTTGGAACGGATCGCCAGGCCGTCATAATCGCCGATGATGTCGCGCAGTTCGGGCGATGCCAGGCCGGGCCGCACATCGACCTCCAGCCCGCGGTTGAGGAATATTTCGACGGAGGCGGGCGACAGCTTGTCGCTGATCAGCACTTTCGGAATGTAGTTGGACATTTGGTTACGCCGCCGCCTGATTGGCCGTTGCGGCTTCGACGTCGCCGCGCACCTGCGCCTCGGCCCAATCGAGCCAGGGCAACAATTTTTCGATGTCGGATGTCTCCACGGTGGCGCCGCCCCAGATGCGCAGGCCCGGCGGCGCGTCGCGATAGGCGCCGATATCCAGCGCCGCGCCTTCCTTTTCCAGCAAGGTCGCGATTTTCTTTGCGGCCGCGGCCTGCTGATCCGCGGCAAGGGCGGTAAACCAGGGTGCGATGATTTTCAGGCAGATCGAGGTGTTGCTGCGCCGGGCAGGGTCGGTCGCCAGGAATGCAGCCCACGTGCTGTGCGCCACCCAGGCGGAGATCGCCGCGAGATTGGCGTGGCTGCGCGCTTTCAGGCCCGGCAGGCCGCCCACGCTTTCGGCCCAGCGCAACCCGTCCAGCGCATCCTCCACGCAGAGCATGCTCGGCGTGTTGATGGTTTCGCCGGCGAACAGGCCATCGATGAGCTTGCCGCCTTTCGTCAGGCGGAATATCTTCGGCAAGGGCCACGCCGGCTTGTAGGATTCCAGCCTGGCGACAGCGCGCGGCGACAGCGCCAGCATGCCGTGCGCCGCCTCGCCGCCGAGCACTTTCTGCCACGACCAGGTGACCACATCCAGCTTGTTCCACGGCAAATCCATGGCAAAAGCGGCGCTGGTGGCGTCGCATAACACCAGGCCTTCGCGCGCCGCGCTGATGAAGTCGCCGCCCGGCAATTTCACGCCGCTGGTGGTGCCGTTCCAGGCGAGTACCAAATCGCGCGCGGGGTCCAGTTCGGCCAGATCGGGCAACGCACCATAAGGCGCCGACAGCACCCTTGCATCGACACGGAGTTGCTTGACCGCATCGGTCGCCCAGCCTTCGGAAAAGCTTTCGAACGACAGCACGTCGACCCCGCGGGCGCCGAGCAGGTTCCACATCGCCGCCTCGAACGCACCGGTGTCGGACCCGGCCATAATGCCGAGCTGCCAATCGGCCGGCATGCCGAGAATGGCGCGCGAGCGGTGAATCACCTCGGCGAGCGCGGCTTTCGGCGCGCGGGCGCGGTGACTGCGGCCGAGATGGGCGCGCCTCAGCGCATCGAGCGACCAGCCGGGGCGCTTGGTGCAGGGGCCGGAGGAGAAATTGGCGGATTGCGGACGTGTGTCCGGTGGGGCGGCGTATGCCATGACGGCTCTCCCTTTCAGAAGAGAAGCGCCCCGGTGGGGGGGCGTGACCCGCGGCGGCGCTTAGCGGTGTTTCGGCCGCGATGCAACCGGCTTTTCGTCTCCAGGTGATTAATGCAACACTGGCGCAAATGCCGGCACGACGCAGCACCGTGCCAGGGAACGCGGATCCGGGGAGACAGAAAACGCCATGGTTGAGGCCACCCAGGGTATAGGGCTGCTTTCCCGCGAACGGATCGTTGCCGGACCCGGCTTCAACCGCTGGATGGTGCCGCCGGCGGCGCTGGCGATCCATCTGTGCATCGGCATGGTTTATGGGCTGTCGGTTTTCTGGCTGCCTTTGTCGCAGGCTGTGGGCGTCGCGTGCCCCGCCGGCAGTTCCGGTTTTCATGCCCTGACCGCAACCAACTGCGACTGGACGCTCAGCGACCTGAAGCCGATCTTTACGAGTGGCATTGTTTTCCTCGGCGGTTCGGCCGCCTTGTGGGGCCGGTGGCTGGAGCGGGCCGGACCGCGCAAGGCCGGGCTGCTGGCGGCCGTATGCTGGCCCGGCGGCCTGGCGCTGGCGGCACTCGGCGTCTACCTGCACCAGCTCTGGATCATGTGGCTCGGCGGCGGCGTCATTGGCGGCGTGGGATTGGGCCTGGGCTATATTTCGCCGGTCTCCACCTTGGTGAAATGGTTTCCCGACAGGCGCGGCATGGCGACCGGCATGGCCATCATGGGGTTCGGCGGCGGCGCGATGGTGGGCGCGCCGCTGGCGGCACGGCTGATGGCGCATTTCCACAGCGCGAGCGGCGCGGGCGTGTGGCAGACCATGCTGACGATGGCGGCGATTTACGCCGTGTTCATGGCCGCCGGTGCGTTCGGCTATCGCGTGCCGCCCGACGCGGTGGTGGCCAGCACCGCCGCCGGCGGCCGCTCCGTGCCGGTGGAGCATGCGCATCGCACACTGCAATTCTGGCTGCTGTGGGGCGTGCTGTGCCTGAACGTTTCGGCGGGCATCGGTGTGCTGGAAATGGCCAGCCCGATGGTTCAGGAGATTTTCGGCGGCAGGCTGGTCGGCGCGCCGGGGCTGGCGATCAACGCGTTGTCGCCGGATCAGAAAAAGGCGGCGGCCGCGGTGGCGGCCGGCTTTATCGGCTTCCTCTCGCTGTTCAACATTCTGGGCCGCTTCTTCTGGGCCTCGTTTTCCGACCGTATCGGGCGGCGCGCCACCTACACGGTGTTTTTCGTGCTCGGTTTCATTCTGTATGCGTCGGCGCCGGCGCTTGCGCGCAGTGGCAGCGTGGCCCTGTTCACGGCCGCTTTCGCCGTTATCCTGTCGATGTATGGTGGCGGCTTCGCGACCATTCCGGCGTATCTCGCCGACATTTTCGGCGCCGGCAATGTCGGCGCCATTCACGGCCGGCTGCTGACGGCATGGTCCGCGGCCGGCCTGCTGGGGCCCGAGATCGTCAACCGATTCCGCGACCACCAGCTCGCCGCCGGGGTGCCGCGTGCGCAGGTGTACGACGAGGCGATGTATGTGCTGGCCGGATTGCTGCTCGCCGGCCTCGGGTGTAATCTCGCCGTGCGCAAGCTGGCGCCGGCATGGTTTACCTACGCGCCCGCCGCGGGCGCGCGGCCAATGGCCGCGGCGCGGATCGAGCTTGACGCGCGGCTGGTGCTGCCGTGGCTTGCTATTTGTATGCCGTTGGCGTGGGGGTTCTGGCAAACGATCTTGAAGGCTTCGGCATTGTTCAGATAGTTGCCTTGACGGCGCGGCCAATCGATTGAAGGGGGCGCCTTCAACGAGCAAAAGTTTTTTGGTTCTTTTTTCAAAAAAGAACTGCTTCCCGTCCCTGCACACAGAACGAGGGCATCATGATTAATAGATTTTCGCTCGGCCTGGCTAACACACCGCAGTTCGGCGCCCCACCGCCGCCCGCCGACTTGGCGCCGAAATATGGCGGCCTTTACGCATTCGGCGACTCGCTCTCCGACGTCGGCAACGACTACACGCTGAGCGGCGGCATCCTGCCCACGTCCTTCATCTACTCCGACGGGCGGTTCACCAATGGCAAGGTCTGGGTGCAGGACCTGGCGCAGAAGCTTGGCCTCGGCACGGTGAAGGCCAGCCTCGATGGCGGCCGGGATTTTGCCTATGGCGGCGCCGAGACGGGCGGCGAGACCTTGCACGGCGTCACCCCGATCGATCTGCCATCGCAACTGGCGCAATTCCTGGTGGATGATCCGCATCCCGTGGCCGATGCGCTCTACACCTTGTCCATCGGCGGCAACGACGTCATCGATGCGATTTCGGCCTATGCCAATAATCCCAATGGCGCCACCACGGACATTTCCCAGGCCGTGAGCAACGAGACAAGCTTTGTCAGCGACCTGGTGCTGGATGGCGCCAGGAATTTCGTTATTCTGAACGTGCCCGATCTCGGCAAGACACCGCAGGAAAGAGGCGACTCCGCGGTGGCCACGCAACTTTCCGAACTTTACGATCAGGAACTGACATCATCGCTGCAAGCGCTGGTGGCGCAGGACCATGTCAGCATCGATCTGGTCGACACATTCACGCTCATCGATGAAGCGGTGGCCGACCCGGCGAAATTCGGCCTGAAGAATGTCACGACTCCGGTCTGGACCGGCAATTTCGAAAACCCGTTCAGCGGCACCCTGAACGCGCACGGTGCGGCGCAGAACACGTATTTGTTTTTTGACCATCTGCACCCGACCGTGACCGGACATATGGCGGTGGCGGATTTGGCTTATTCTACGTTGGGAAATCATTTGTAAGAAGGAAGGAAGCAGCTGTTTCTTGAAAAGAGAACCAAAAAACTTTTTTCTGTTTCGCCTCTACTTCTTCAGGTACTTGTCAAACCAGGCAACCACCCTCCCCTCGTAGTCCGCCACATGCTTCGGGTCGTGCATCCCGTGTCCCTCGCCGGGGTATATCACGCCTTCCGTCGTTACGCCCAATTTGCTCAATGCATGCCAGAATTCCTCGGTTTGTGGCGGGGGACATTCTATGTCGCGTTCGCCGACAACCTCCAACGTGGGGGTACGCACATTCTTGATGTAGTTGATGGCCGATGATTTCGCGTAAATCGCCGGGTCATCGTACACCGAAGCGCCGAAATACGGAATCATCCAGCCGTCGATTCCGTTCTCGCCGTAATAACTCTCCCAGTCGCTGATGCCGGCACCGGCGACGGCGGCGCGAAAGCGATGCGTTTGCGAGACGGTCCACATCGTCATGAAGCCGCCATAGCTCCAACCCTCCAGGCCGAGCCTCTGTTCGTCGATCGGCGCGGCGGCTTCCGCGGCGGTTATGCCGGCGAGAATGTCGCGCAAATCGCCGTGCCCCAGGTCGCGCACATTGGCCTGAGCAAACGCCTCGCCCTGTCCAAAACTGCCGCGCGGGTTCGGCAGGAATAGGGCGTAACCGGCTTCCAGCAGATTGCGCGTCAGACCAACGCCCGCGAAACGAGGCTGCGACGCGGCGCCCGGGCCGCCATGCACGTCGGTGATCATCGGCAGCTTCTGGTGAGCTGGCGCATTGACCGGGAGAAGCAGCCAACCCTGCGCCTCATAGCCTTGATTCTTCCAGGAGATGCTGCGTGCCACAACCGGCGCGGTCAGGCCGGCATTGGCGCGCGTGAGATCGTGCCAGCCGCCGATCGGCCCGAATTCGATCTCCGGCGGATGGGTAAAGTCCTCGTGCACCGCGGCCGCATCGCCCGTGGCGCAGGCGAGCGATACGGGTTCGCGGTCATCCGCCAGCCGTTCCGCTCCGGAATATAAAATCTTGGCTGCTTCGCCCGGCGCCGGTGCAAGCGTAACGATCCTGCGCTGGCCACCCGCCAGTTGGGAACTCAGCAAATTCTTGCCGTCGCACGCCCAGGCCAGCGCGGTGACCGAAATGGGAAATTTCTGTGTCAGATCGACCGGCGGCGCACCCTGCTTGTCCAGCTTCAGCACGAACGCGTCGCCGCCGGTCGATCCGAAATCGCTCATGATGCCGGCAATGAAGCTGACATTCCTGCCGTCCGGCGAGACCCGCGGATCGGCCAGCTGCTGACGCGCGTCCGCCGGCGCATAAAGCAGCTTCGCCGCGGCCGATTTCGCATCGAACCTGTATAGCCTGGCCACCCACCAGTTATTGTCGCCGTCGCCGTGCGCCGCGGTACCGACGAAGCCGGTCTCGTCCGGCAGCCAATCATATTCATAGACGAACAAATCGGGCGGCGACGCATCGGCCAGCGTACCGTCCGGATGAACGATGACGATACGTTGTTCGTGAATATCCTCGCCCAGAACGCCGGCGACCGGCGCGCCGGCTTCCACCGCACCGACTTCCTTGTCCGCGCCGGCAATGGCGAGCGCCGCCAAGGTGCCGCGGGGGCCATAGCGCAAATCGCCGACAGTGCCCCTGATCGCCGCCAGCCGCGTCGGCGCGCCACCGGCCGGCGTTGTGGTATAGATGGCGTAATCATGGCTGCCCGGCGTGCGCAGGGCAAAAGCCAGCTTGCCGTCCGGCGACCAGGCGAGCGACGACGGCGTGCACTGCGGCACCGCGCCGCACGGAAGTTTGATTTCAGTCTCCGCGCCGTCCGCGGTGGCACGGATCACCAGGTGCCTGATGTCCACAGCACCCGATATCGTGGCATCGCCTTCAACGGAGGCGACGTGTTTTCCGTCTGGCGACAGAGCCACCGAGAGAAATTCATGCACCGGCCGCGTGGGTCCCGCGGCACAGAGCAGCAGGCAGCCGGCAGCAAGCGCTGGTTGCAAGAGGTGGGGCATGGCAATCCTCTTAATTGAAATGCGGCGTCGCTAGATTGGGATGGCATTGCGGACGGCTTATCGCAAGCCCCTCGGCCTTTCGGGCTAGGGGAATTTTGGCAAGGGAAAGAAGGAAGTATTTCTTTTTTGAAAAAAAGAAACAAAAGATTTTTACTTCGGGGTGGGACAGGTGAGCATGAAGAGGCCGCACGCGCCGGCAGCGTCCTTGATGGCGGAGGTTAGGCGTTGCTGTTCAGGACTGGTCCAGGCGGCGTAGGGCACGAGCGGCTGGGCCGCATCGGAATTCGAGGATTCGTAGAGCGGCAACCCCGACTTGCTGTCCGGCCACCATGCCTCGTCTTGCGCGTGGCTGCGGCGGGAGAAGACGAATATGTTCTCGCCGTCATTATCGGCGGGTGGGGCATACAGCCCCGGTTTGGCACGAATAGCGGACGGCCGCCCCGGATCCTCGGCAAGCGAAAACCAGGTTGTAACGCTCATGCCGTGCTGAGCATGTTTTTGCGGCGCCGCCGCCCGCGCCAAGCCGCCCGCGAGAACGACCACCAAAAAAACAAAGGTCTTTTGGTGCTTTTTTTCAAAAAAGAACTGCTTCCTTCCGCCTCCCATCGCCCTAAATCGGCTCCGTATCGAGCGCGTAACCCGCCGCCCGCACCGTACGCACAAGATCGAGCTCCGTATCGCCATTGATCGATTTACGCAGGCGCCGGATATGTACGTCCACGGTGCGCGGCTCGACGTGAATATCAGGCCCCCACACCGCGTCTAGCAATTCCTCGCGCGAAAACACCCGCCGCGGGTGCTGCATCAGGAATTCGAGCAGGCGGAATTCGGTCGGTCCCAGATGTACGGCGCGGCCGTTGCGTTGCACCCGGTGGGCGGCCAGGTCCATGGTGATGTCGTGAAATGCCAGCCGTCCCTTCACCGGAACGGCATTGGAACGGCGCAGCAACGCCCGCATGCGGGCCAGCAGCGCGTCCATGTTGAACGGTTTCGTGATGTAGTCGTCGGCGCCGGTATTCAGGCCGCGCACGGCGTCCTGGTCCTCGGTACGGGCGGTCACCATAATAACCGGCAGGTCGCGCGTATTCGGGCGCCGGCGGATCTGGCGGCACACTTCTATGCCGCTCATCACCGGCAGCATCCAGTCCAGCAATACAAGGTCCGGCGTGTTTTCGGCAATGCGGGTCAGCGCTTCCTGCCCATCGCCGGCTTCGTCCACGCGAAAGCCCTGCTTTTCAAGATTGTAGCGCAGCACAGTGACAATGGCGGCTTCGTCCTCCACCACCAGCACCAGCGGCTTGGCCAGCGAGGTTGTGCCCTCGGCGGCCGGGGATATGTCGGCGTCCATCATTTACAGGTCCCGTGCTTTGACGATCATGTAGGCTGACGTTTCGCCCTTGGGGCGGCCCTCCGGCAACACTTCGCCGGTGGTCGCATAATGCACCGTTTCGGCGATGTTTGTCGTGTGGTCACCGATTCGTTCAAGGTTTTTTGCCACGAACAAAAGATGCGTGCAGGGCGTAATGTTGCGTGGATCTTCCATCATGTAGGTGATCAGCTCACGGAATATAGCGGTGTAGATATCGTCCACCGCCTGGTCGGCGCGCCATACCTCGATCGCCCGTTCCGCATCGTAATCACCGAGTATGTCGATGGTGCGTTTGAGGTTCTCCTGCACCAGCCGGGTGAGATGCGCCAGACCCGCGAGCTTGAAGGGCAGGCTGAACTGCGCCAGCACGATGCTGCGCTTGGCGACGTTGGCCGCATAGTCGCCGATCCGCTCGAGATCGCTGCTGATTTTCAGGGCCGCGACGATCTGCCGCAGATCGCCGGCCATCGGCTGGCGCAGCGCCAGCATGCGAATGACGAACTGTTCCACGTCGCGTTCCAGCGCGTCCACCGCCGGGTCCTGCTCCATCGCCGCGGTGGCCGCGGCACTGTCGCCCTGCATCACCGCGGCGCCGGCAGTGGCCAGTTGCGCTTCCAGCAGGCCGCCCATTTCGACCAGCATGGCGCGCAACTGCTTCAGCTCCTGCTCGAAGCTTTTGACGATATGTTGCGGCAGGTCGGATTGCATGGGCTATGGTGTCCATTCCATTCTAAAAGGGGAAGCAGTTCTTTTTTGAAAAAAAGAACCAAAAAACCGTTGTCTGTTGCCCGCTTTGCCACTCCAACATGGACGCCGTCACTGACCGTACGAGATAAAAGTTTTTTGGTTCTTTTTTTCAAAAAAGAACGGCTTGCTTTCTAACTTCCTTAGCCGAACCTTCCGGTAATGTATTCCTGCGTCTTCTTCTGTTTTGGTGCCGTAAATAACTGTGCCGCCGGGGCCACTTCGATCAACTCACCGAGGTAGAAAAACGCCACCTGGTCGGCGCAGCGGGCCGCCTGCTGCATGTTGTGGGTGACGATGGCGATGGTGAAGTCGCGTTTCAGCTCGTCGATCAGTTCCTCGATTTTCAACGTGCTGATCGGGTCCAGCGCGCTGGTCGGCTCGTCCAGCAGAATGACTTCCGGGTGTATGGCAATGGTGCGGGCAATGCAGAGCCGCTGCTGCTGGCCGCCGGACAAGGCGCCGGCCGGCGCGCCCAAGCGGTCGCGCACCTCGCCCCACAACGCCGCGCGCGTCAGCGCCCATTCCACCCGTGCATCCATTTCGGCGCGGCCGAGCTTTTCGTGCAGGCGAATGCCGAATGCGATGTTATTATAAACAGTCATGGGAAACGGCGTGGGTTTCTGGAACACCATGCCCACCCGGCTGCGCAACGTATTGAGGTCGGCGTCCGGCGCCAGAATATTCTCGCCATCCATCATCACTTCGCCGGTGGCACGCTGGCCGGGGTAGAGGCTGTACATGCGGTTCAGCACGCGCAGCAGGGTGGACTTGCCGCAGCCCGAGGGGCCGATCATGCCGGTGACACGCTTGTCGGGCAGGTCGAGCGTTATGCCTTTCAGCGCGCGATTGGTGCCATAAAAGAAATCCAGATTGCGGATGGAGACGCGCGATGCCAGGCCGGCCATTGTCGCGGCGCGGGCCGGCGCTGTCTGGCCCCCTGAAGCGGATGGCAACGCGGCAATGTTCGAGGTTTGCGACATGGGCACGGTCCTTCAGCGGCGGCGTACGATCAGTCGCGCCAGGATATTGAGCGTCAGCACACCCAGCGTAATCAGCAACGCGCCGGTCCAGGCAAGCTGAACCCAATCGTCGAACGCGCTGGACGCATACTGATAGATGGTAATCGGCAGGCTGGCCATGGCCGAATTCAAGCCGGAATAGTCCGAGTTGCCGAGCGAGGTGAACAGCAAGGGCGCCGTTTCGCCCGCCACGCGGGCCACCGCCAACAGAATGCCGGTGAGTATGCCTTCGCGCGCGGCGCGGTAGCACACGAACAGGATGGTTTTCCATCGCGGCGAACCCAGCGCGATGGCGGCCTCACGCAACGTCACCGGCACCAGGCTGAGCATGTCCTCGGTGGTGCGCACAACGATGGGGATGACAATGACGGCGAGCGCCGCGGCACCGGCGTAGCCCGAAAAACCGCCGAACGGGGCAACGAGAATGGAAAATATGAACAGCCCGATCAGGATGGAGGGTGCCGACAGAAGTATGTCGGACACAAATCGAACGACACTGCCGAACGCACTGTGGCCGGCATATTCGGCAAGATAGGTGCCGGCGAGCAGCCCGATCGGCGTGCCGATGGCGGTTCCGAGGGCGGTCTGGATCACGCTGCCTGCGATGGCGTTGGCAAGACCGCCGTTGGAGCCGGGCGATTTCGTAATGGTGGTAAAAACCGCCGGGCTCAATCCGGGCAGGCCCAGGGTCAACAAGGTCAACAAGATCCAGGCCAGCAACGCCAGGGCCGCCACCGTGGCGCCGGTGGCCAGACCGCGCGATACAAGATCGATACGGTGCCGGCGGCGCGCGAGAACCGCGGCCATTCTTGGGTCCCGCCGGCTCATGGCGCCGCGGCACCCGGCCGTAGCAGAAGCCGCGACGCCGCCAGCACGACAAACGAAATGACGAACAGGATGAATCCCAGTGCCATCAAGGCGGAAAGATGCAGGCTGCCCTGGTCGGCTTCGGGAAACTCCAGCGCCACCAGCGAGGCGATCGTATTGCCCGGCGCGAATATGCTGGGACTGATCCGGTTGGTGTTGCCAATGACGAACGTCACCGCCATGGTTTC
Organism: Acidobacteriota bacterium; assembly: GCA_903970435.1. Lineage (GTDB taxonomy): Bacteria > Pseudomonadota > Alphaproteobacteria > Acetobacterales > Acetobacteraceae > CAJCIS01. The sequence continues at coordinate 28,639 of CAJCIS010000040.1, forward strand.
GCCAAGCGCCCGGCCGAGCCCCAGCATGATGCCGCCCATCACCGAAATGCGCGTGTAGGGCAGCACCACGTGGCGCACCACCTCCCACGTGGTGCAGCCGAGGCCCCGCGCCGATTCCTTGAACATGACCGGTACCGTTTCGAATACATCGCGCATTGTCGCCGCAATGAACGGAATGATCATCACCGCCAGCACCACCGACGCGGTAAAGATGCTGGCGTTCCCCGGAGAAGGGCGGAATACCGGCCCGATGACCGGAATGTGGCCGAGCACGGCGCCGAGGGCCGGCTTGACCGTGGCCGTCAGCCAGGGCGCGAGCGCGAAAAAACCCCACATGCCGTAAATGATGCTGGCCACGGCCGCCAGAAGTTCCACCGCCGTGCCCACCGGCCGGCGCAACCACCCGGGCGCCAATTCGGTCAGGAAATAGGCAATGCCGAACGCCAGCGGCACCGCGAGCAACAATGCCAGGAGAGAACTCAGAACGGTGCCGTA
>CAJCIS010000041.1 GCA_903970435.1 Acidobacteriota bacterium
AGATCGAGCGCGGCGTCGATGGCGCCGAGGATCGGTGGGGGCAAGGCGGTGGTGTAGATGAAGCCGGCGCAGGCGTTTTGCAGAAAGTCGATGAGAGGGCGGCTGGCGGCGACGTAGGCGCCGAAACTTCCCAGCGCCTTGCTGAAGGTTCCCATGACGAGGTCGATGCCGGGGAGGTGGGCGCACAGGCCCATGCCGGCGGTGCCGAGCACGCCGGTGGCGTGGGCTTCGTCGATGTAGAGGAAGGCACCGTGCTGGGCGGCCAGGTTGGTGAGGGTCGCGATGTCGGCGCGGTCGCCGTCCATGGAGAACACGCTTTCGGTGACGATGAAGCGGCGGCCGGGGCGGTTTTCGTTCTCTTCCAGCAACGCAGCGAGGTGCCGCGTGTCGTTGTGGCGGAAGCGGATCGGTTTGATGCCGGCCAGGCGGGCGCCGTGCACCAGGCTGGAATGGTTCAATTCGTCGGCGAACAGTTTTGTGTCGGGGCCGGCGAAGCGCAGCAGGGCGCCGAGCACGGCGGCGTTGGTTTGCCAGCCGCTGGCCAGCAGCATGGCGGCGCCGTGGCCCTTCAGGGCGGCGATGCGGGCCTCGATGGCGGCATGCTGCTCGAAGGTGCCGCACACGAGGCGCGAGGCCCCTGCCCCGGTGCCGAGCGTGGCGCTGTATTCGGCGGCGCGTTCGGCGAGGTGCTTGTGGCGGGACAGCCCGAGATAGTCGTTGGACGAGAAATTCAGCAGATGGCGGCCGTCGCGAATGACGGAGCCAGCAATGTCGGGGCGTGTGGCGACGAGGCTGCGGCGGAGGCCGGCGGCTTCGAGGCGATCTAGTTCAGCGGTGAAGAGGTGGTCGAAGCGGGACATTGGCCTTTGGAGGGTTGGCAGATGCGCGTGGTGCGCGGCGGCGCATGGATAAGAAGAAAGGAAGTAGTTCTTTTTTGAAAAAAAGAACCAAAAAACTTTTATCGATTTAGCCCCACAACAAGCAAGCCGAACAGCCAAAAGTTTTTTGGTTCTTTTTTTCAAAAAAGAACTACTTCCTTCAATCCTCCCACGGCATCAAAACAATCTTGCCGCCCACGCCACCCGCATCGATACGCGCATGCACGCTGCGCGCGGCGCCGAGGGGTAGGCGGTCGACGACAATCGGGTGGATGGCACCCGTGCGGAGAAGTTCGAACAAGGCGGCGAGGTCGGCCTTGAATTCGTCCGGGTGCGTCGTGCGGCGGGCCGTGATGGCGTAGAATTCGGCGCGGCGGTTGCTGAACAGGAAGGGAAGTGCGTTCCACAGCTTGAGGCGGGCCATGCCGAGGGCGGCAGACGGGAGGCCTGCGCGGCCTTGCGCCATGGTTTGCGCGCCGTAGCCGATGAGCAGGCCGCCGGGGCCCAGGCAGGCGAATGAGCGGGCGAAATGGGCGCCGCCGATGGCGTCGAAGGCGATGTCGACGCCGGGGCCGCCGGGGTTGTGGGCGGTGAGGCGGCGCACTTCGGGGACGAAATCGTCGGCGTGGTAGTCGATGCCGGTGGCGCCAAAGTGCGCCACGACGGGGAGGTTGGCGGCGGAGCAGGTGCCGATGGCGTTCAGACCGAAATGGCGCGCAAGGTCGAGCAGGGCGGTGCCGACCGTGCCGGAGGCGCCGATGACGAGGATGGTGGCGCCGGGCGGCAGCAGGCGATAGCGGGTGAGCATCTGGAACGCGGTGAGGTAGGCGAGCGGCATGCAGACGGCTTCGGCCGGATCGAGGCTGCGCGGTACGGGCACGAGGTATTGCGCGGGGCGGATGGCGTATTGGGCGTAGCCGCCGGTGATGCTGAGGTCGGCAACCACTTGGCCCGGGGGCGGCGCGGTGACGCCGGGGCCGGTTTTCTCGACAATGCCGACCAGGTCGTAGCCGGGGGTGAAGGGCAGCTTGCCTTTGAAGCCGGGATAGCGGCCGCGGCGGATGAAGGTGTCGGTGAAGCCGGTGCCGGCGGCGAACACCTTGATGCGGACTTCGCCGGGGCCGGGTTCGGGGACGGTGTCCTGTTGCGAGAGTTGCAGGACTTCGGGGCCGCCGAAGCGGGCGATGGTGATGTGGCGCCAGGACATCGGGGCGGTGTAGCCGTGATCGGGGCGGTTGTCGCCGTTGGGTGGGCGCCATCACGCTTTGTCATTGGGGCGTCCTGCGGCTAAATGGCGCGCATGAACGCCATTCCTCCTGCGACGCTGCGCCACGACTGGTCGACTGCCGACATCCAGGCCCTGCTGGAGGCGCCGTTTCCGGAATTGATGTTTCGGGCGCAGGCGGCGCACCGGGCGCATCATGATCCGTGCCGGGTGCAGATCAGCACCTTGCTCAGCATCAAAACCGGCGGCTGCCCGGAGGATTGCGCGTATTGCCCGCAGAGTGCCGCCTACGAAACCGGCGTGGCCGCCAGCAAGCTGATGGACGTGGGCGCGGTGCTGGCCGAGGCGCGGGCGGCGCGGGACGCAGGGGCGACGCGGTTCTGCATGGGTGCGGCCTGGCGCAGCCCGAAGGATCGCGACCTGGACGCGGTGTGCGCCATGGTGGAGGGCGTGCGCGCGCTGGGGCTGGAAAGCTGCGTGACCTTGGGCATGCTGACGGCGCCGCAGGCACAGCGGCTTGCGGCGGCGGGGCTGGATTACTACAACCATAATCTGGATACATCTCCGGAATATTATCGCGATATCATCACCACGCGGACGTATCAGGATCGGCTCGATACGCTGGGGCATGTGCGGGATGCCGGTATCAATGTGTGCTGCGGCGGCATTGTGGGGATGGGCGAGGCGGCAGCCGACCGCGCCGGACTGATTGCGGCGCTGGCGAGCCTGCCGAAACATCCCGAAAGCGTGCCGATCAATGCGCTGGTGCGGGTGGCGGGCACCAAGCTGGCGGACGCGGCGCCGATCGATGCGATCGATTTCGTGCGGGTGATTGCGGCGGCGCGGATCAGCATGCCGCTGGCCTATGTGCGGCTGTCCGCCGGCCGCGAGGGCATGACCGACGAGGCCCAGGCGCTTTGTTTTCTGGCCGGCGCCAACTCGATTTTTTATGGGCCGCGGCTGCTGACAACGGCCAATCCGGCGGCCGATCGCGACCGCGTGCTGCTGGGGCGGCTGGGGATGCGGGCGCAATGACGCGCGACTTCTACTAAGCAAAAACAAGGGCAAGGAAGTCGTTCTTTTTTGAAAAAAAGAACCAAAAAACTTTTGTCTGTTCGGGGGGGCGGCTCGGCTCATCCGGACTTCAGCGTTTGGCGCCCCTACACGCAAATGCGCACTTCACTGCCGCCGCTGCGCGCGGTGCGCACCGAGGGGGCGCGGATTCATCTCGATGACGGACGCGTTCTGATCGACGGCACGGCAAGCTGGTGGACGGCGTGTCACGGCTACAACCACCCCCACATCCGCGAAGCCGTGGCGCGGCAATTGGCAGTCATGCCGCACGTCATGTTCGGCGGCCTGACGCATGATCCCGCGGAGCAGCTTGCCGAGCGCCTGACGGCGCTGCTGCCAGGCGACCTCAACCATGTGTTTTTCGCCGATAGCGGATCCGTCGCGGTTGAGGTGGCGATGAAGATGGCCGCGCAATACTGGCTCAATCAAGGCATCCGCACGCGCACGAAATTTCTGGCGTTCGCGGGTGGTTATCATGGCGATACGTTCGCCACGATGGCGGTGTGCGACCCCGAGGAAGGCATGCACGCGCTGTTCGGGCCGTTGCTGCCGCGCCATGTCATCCGGCCGTTGCCGCGCGATGCGGCGGGTGCGGCGGCCTTGGGGCAGTTCCTCGATGAGCATGCGGAGTCGCTGGCGGGCATTCTGGTGGAGCCGCTGGCGCAAGGCGCGGGCGGGATGATTTTTCATGAGGGCGAGGTGCTGCGCTGCTTGCGGGCCCTGGCCGACCGGCACGGGCTGCCGCTGATTTTCGATGAGATATTCACCGGGTTCGGGCGCACCGGCAGCCTGTTCGCCTGCGAGCAGGCCGGCGTGGTGCCGGATATCATAACGCTTTCAAAGGCATTGACCGGCGGGACCATGGCGCTGTCGGCCGCCATTGCGCGGACGCATATTTTCGCGGCGTTTCTGAGCGAGAATGCCGGCCATGCGCTGATGCACGGGCCGACCTACATGGCAAATCCGCTGGCCTGTTCGGCAGCGTTGGCGTCGCTGGAGCTGTTTGCCGCCGAGCCGCGGCTGGCGCAGGTGGAAGCGATCGGCGCGGCAATGGGCGAACAGCTGGCGCCGTGCCGCTGCCTGCCCGGGGTGCGGGATGTGCGGGTGCTGGGTGCGATCGGGGTGGTGGAGTTGCACAGGATCGCGGACATGAATGCGCTGAAGGCCGCGCTGGCCGCGGCTGGGGTGTGGGTGCGTCCGTTCCGCAACATCGTGTATCTGACCCCGGCCTTTACCATCGCGGCGGAGGAGCTGGCGTTCCTGTGCGGTGCGGTGAGGCGGGTGCTGGAGCGGGCACCGGGCAACATTGCGTAGGGCATAGAAGCGGACCGCCGGGCGAAAAAGGCTGACATGGGCGGGGCGATGGACGCGTCGCTGGCCTTCCTCCCGGCGTTCAGGACCGCTATAAGGCCCGCGGCGGCGGGTGTGGCGAAATGGTAACCGCATCTGACTCAAAATCAGACGGGGGCAACCCCTTGCCGGTTCGAGTCCGGCCACCCGCACCAATCCGCATGGATAAAAGTTTTTTGGTTCTTTTTTTCAAAAAAGAACTACTTCCCTTCTTTCCTTCAACGCCCCGCATCAGCCACCTGACGCAAGCCTCCGGTCCACCCGCCCGCGGTCGCAACAAACAAACGCGCGACGTCGACATATTGGCGCGCGGTGGCGTCCACCAGGGCGATCTGGGCGCGCTGATATAGACGTTCCGCATCAAGTACATTCAATATTCCCGCGTTGCCCGCTTCGAAGCTGAGGCGCGACAGGTCGCGGTTGCGCGTGGCCGTCTGCGCCGCATCCTGCTGGTTGCTGACCGAGCGCTGATCGTTCTGCAGGGCGTCAAGCAGGTCGGCAACCTGCTGAAACGATTCAAGGACGGTCTGGCGATAGGCGGCAGCGCTCGAACGGGCAGCGTCCACCGCGGCACGTTGTTGCGCTTTCAGCGTGCCGCCATGGAAGATCGGCGCTGTCAGGCCGGCGAACAGGTCGAAGCTGCGGAAACTGTTGGAAAACAGGCCGGCGGCGGCCGGCGCCGCGGTGCCAAGCGTGCCGCCCAGCGTCACGTCCGGGTACAAAGCCGCGGTGGCGACACCGATTGCGGCCGTGGCGGCGTGCAGATCCGCCTCCGCCTGCAGAATATCAGGCCGCTTGCGGACAAGCACCGACGGGATGGCCACGGGCACGTCGCGCGGCAGCGTGAAATGCGACAACGCGAAATCGGCGGGGCCGAGATCGGCCGGGGCCTCGCCCAGCAAAATTGCCAGCATGTGCCGCGCCGCGTCGCGCTGCTGGACCAGCTGGGGGAGGTCGCCACGATCGTCGGCGAGCTGGCTTCGTGTATTGAGAACTTCCACCAGCGTGCCTTCGCCGGCGCGCCGCCGTTCCTCGGTCAGATCGACCAGGCGCTGATCGTCGGCCAGCAGGGCCTCGTACGTCGCAATGCGCGCCTGGATGGCCGCGATCGTCAGCGCCGCGTTGACCACCCGCCCGGCGATGACGAGGTGGGCCGCTTCGGTCTGGCGGCGCTGCGCATCCGCCTGCGCCCGCGCCTGTTCGAGGCGCCGGCGGCTGGCGCCGAACAGATCCGCATCGTAACTGATGCCGCCGCCCACGGTGTAGAGGCTCAGGGTGGGATTGCCGAGGCCGGGAAAACTGGCCGGATCGAAACCGAACGCCTCCAGATTGATTTCCTCGCGCTCTACCCGCGCATTTCCATCCACTTGCGGATAAAGCCGCCCCGCGGCGGCGGCCACTTGCGCCTGCGCGCGGGCCAGGGTCGCGTTGCTGCCGGCGAGGCTTTGATTATGGGCGATCGCCTGGTCAACCAGGGCGTTCAGAGCCGGCGAGCCGAACGACATCCACCAGCGCGGCCCGGGGCCATCACCGAGATCCGGACGTGGCGCGCCTTGCATGGGCGCGGCCGCCTCGGCGGACCCGACATAGGCGGTCGCCGACGGAGACTTTGGCGCGCGAAAATTCGGCCCGACCATGCAGCCGCCGAGGACAAGCGTGCAGGCAAGAAAGGAAGTATTTCTTTTTTGAAAAAAAGAAACAAAAAACTTTTGCTGACTCAAAGGATTCTCCGAACAGAGTAAAAGTTTTTTGGTTCTTTTTTTCAAAAAAGAACGACTTCCTTTCTTCAATCCGGATGAATTTCAAGCCGCAATTCATCCCCCCGCGTGCGCGCCGGGCGCAGCAGCAGCAGAAAGGGCATGATCAGCAGGATCATCACAAACAAAATCCAGTACCCGTCGAGATAGGCGACCATGCTGGCCTGCCGGGTAATTTCCGCATCCATGCCGGCCACCGCGCCGGGGGCGGCGAAATCGAAGCCCGGCGCACGCAGGTCGAGAACCGGATTGTCGGGCCTGATGCCCTCCACCAGCCGTGCATGCACAATTTCGGCGTTGCGCGATGTCAAGGTCTGCAGCACCGAAATCCCGACCGCCGAGCCGACGTTGCGGATCAGCGTGTACATCGCGGTACCTTCGTTGCGGTAACGTTTGTCGAGCGTGGCGAACGCCATGGTTGCCAGCGGCACGAAGATCAGGCCGTTGCCGAACCCGGCCGCCACGCCGGACCAGACGACCATGCGCGAATCCATTTGCAGCGAAAAGCCCGCCATCAGATGCAGCGAATACGCCACCAGGCTAAAGCCGGCGAACATCAGGATGCGTGCATCCACCCGCCGGATCAGGGAACCCACCACCATGGTGGAGAGCAGGGTGCCGACCCCGCGGGGCGCGGACACCAGGCCGGTCAGCACAACCGGGTAGCCCATCAGGCGCTGAAGCATGGTCGGCAGCAGCGCCAGGACGGAAAACAGCAGCACGCCGAACATGAAACCGTACAGCGCGCCAATCAGAAAATTACGGTCCTCGAACAGCGCGAAATCGATAAAGGGGTCGCGCGTCGTCAATGCCTGCACGACGAAGCAATAAAAAAAGAACAGCGACAACGCGGCCTCGACGCAGATTTCGGTGGACGAGAACCAATCGAGCTGCTGGCCGCGATCGAGCATGAGCTGCAACAGCCCGATGGCCAGGGCGAGCATGAAGAAACCAGCCAGATCCAGTCTGGCGGGCCGGCCGCCGCGGCTCTCCTTCAGGAAAGTGGCCACACCGAGGAAGGTCAGGATGCCGAACGGCACGTTGACGTAGAATACCCATCGCCAACTGAAATTCTCGGTCAGCCAGCCGCCGATCACCGGGCCCATGATGGGGGCGAACATCGACCCCATGCTGAAAATGGCCATCGCCTGGCCGTGGCGTTCCGGCGGATTGATGTCGAGCAGGATCGCCTGGCTCATGGGGATGAGGGCGGCGCCGAAAATGCCTTGCAGGGCGCGGAAGGCCACGAGTTCACCGAGGCTGGTGGCGACCCCGCAAAGCGCTGATACGACCGTGAAGCCGAGCACGGAGACGAGCACCAGCTGCTTGCGGCCGTAGCGATTGGCCAGCCATCCGCACAGAGGAATGAAAATCGCGCTGGCCACGATATAGGAGGTGAGCACCCAGGTAATTTCGTCCTGCGATGCCGAGACGCTGCCTTGCATGTGCGGCAGGGCGACGTTGGCGATCGTGGTGTCCAGCGCACTCATGAACGTGGCGGTGGTCACCGACAGGGTAAGAAACCGCCGCGTGACCGGATCAGGGTAGGCATGCCCTGTCATTGCTGGCTATCCGTTACGCGCATGGCCGGCAGCAACGGACAACAGACAAAAGTCTTTCGGTTCCTTGTTTCAGGAAAGAACTGCTTCCCTCGCCGTTCATTGCGGTAAAGCTCCGGAAATCTCGGTGGCCGGCGCGAACAGATGTCGCACATGGAACGTGTCGATGGACACGCTGGCACTCAGACCCGCATGCAGCGCCAGATCGGCCGGAAGCCGGTCGAAATCGAGATCCACGGTCAGCCGCTGCACCACTTTCACCCAGTTGCCGGTGGCATTCTCGGCCGGCAGCAGGGCAAAGCTGTTGCCGGTGCCCGGGCTGAAGCTCGCGACATGCGCGCGCAACGGCCGGTCCGGATACGCATCGACAATGACCGTGGCGGGTTGCCCGATGCGCATGTGAAGCAGTTGGCTTTCCTTGAAATTGGCCTCCACCCACACATGCTGTCCCACCAGGGTAAAAACCGGCCGCGCGGCGGTGACGTAATTACCCAGTTGAAGCTGGTTCACCCGCGTGACGACGCCCGGCTGCGGGGCGCGGACGATGGTGTAGCCGAGGTCGAGTTCGGCACGGTCGAGCGCGGCCTGGGCCGCCCGCACGGCCGGCTGGCGCTCGGTGGGCGCCGCCGCGTCGCCGGACAATAGGGCGCGCACGCTTTCCGCCTGTTGCGTGCTGGTTTGCACGGCCTGGTGCCCGGTTTGCACCGCGAGCGCCGCCTGGTCGTACTGGTCCTGCGAGGAAATGCCTTTCGCCAGCAGCCTCTTTTGCCGGGCGGCTTCGGCGATGGCGTAGGCGAGGCGGGCCTGCGCCGCCTGCACCTCGGAGCGGCCCTGCTGATAACTGGCGCGGCGCGCATCCACCTGCGCGCGCGCATCGGCGAGCTGCGCGGCGGCCGCGTCGACGGCGATCTGAAAGGGGCGGGGATCGATCCGGAACAGCACGTCGCCGGTGCGCACCGCCTGGTTGTCGCGCACGTCGATGGCGATGACCGGCCCGCTGACATTGGCGGCGATGGCGGCCTCGCCGGCCAGCAGGTAGGCGTCATCCGTCGTTTCGTAGCGGCCGCCACGCAGGTAGAAGACCACGCCGGTCAGCACCAGAACGGCCAGGCCGGCCAGCAACAGGGGCGTTCGCAAGCGTGCCCGCGTGACGCCGCGGCGGCCGGGCGGCGGCGTGGCAGCCGGGATGGACGGCGCCTCCGGCGCGGACGACAGCAGCTCGTCGCCGACCACGTCGTGGCCGTATTCGTGGCCGCCGCGCGCCCGATCGTCCGTGCTGTCCACTACACAATGCCAATCCTGAACGGCCGGCAAGCCGCTTCCTGCCGATTTCCGCGCCAAACAGATTTCCCTAAATGGCGGGCTCATGTAAGCCAAATGAATAATCATCCGGCCTGAGATGAATGCCCTTCATGAGAGCCGACCTTAACCTGTTGCGCATATTCGACATCCTCATGGAGGTGCGCAGCGTCAGCCGGGCCGCGGTGCGGCTGGGCCTGACCCAGTCGGCGGTGAGCCACGCCCTGGCACGGCTGCGCGAGCAGCTCGGCGACCCGCTGTTCATCCGGGTGCGCGGCGGATTGCGGCCGACGCCGCGCGCCAGCGAAATTGCGCCGTCCATCCGGGAAGGCCTGTCGCGGCTACAGGACGCGCTGTCTTTCGCGCCGTTCGAGCCGGCCTGCACGCCACGCAGCTTCGCGATCAGCGCAAGCTCGTATTTCTGTGTAACCTTGCTGCCGGCCGTGATCGAGCGGGCGCGGGCGGAGGCGCCGTTCGCCCAGTTCCGCATCAGCGCGCCCAACAACGATTTGCTGTCCGGGCTCGACGCCGGCACGCTCGACCTGGCACTCGGCACGTTCGGCCCGTATGTCGGACGGTTCGCGAAAAGCATATTGTTCATGGAACGGCTTGTCTGGGTGGGCCGCGCGGGCAGCGCCCGGGACGACATTCCCACGCGGCCGCGCCTGTCGATGTCCAGGGCGCCGCAGCCGTCCTTCGCGGACGAACCGCCTTTGCGCGACGGCCTGGAACAGCGGATCGGCAGCGCGCCGAGCACGTCGTTTCCGCCCGGCCCCAGCCCGGTGACGGTGCATGATCCGCTGAGCGTGGGCGCCATGATCGCCGGCAGCGACCTGGTGACGCTGCTGCCGAAGCAGCTGGCGACGATGATTACCGCGCGCGGGCGGGTCGACGTGCTGGCGCCGAGCGATCAGGGCGACATCGAAATATCGATGCTGTGGCATTCGCGCGCGACGACGGATCCGGCGCATATGTGGTTGCGGGGGATTGTTGCGGCGACGGCGGCTACGCTGGGGTGAAGGGAAAAAGGGAAGTCGTTCTTTTTTGAAAAAAAGAACCAAAAAACTTTTGCTATTTTGAGGGTGCACCCAACTGCAACCACCGCTCCTCCGTCATCCAGGTATATTCCAGGAAATGACCCAGAAACTGGCGCGCATCGAGATACAGGAACCTCAGCGCCTCGTTGCCGCCTTCCAGCACAATCGGATACGGCTGAGTGTCGACCCGGTCGCGGAACGGCTCCCAAGCCGGGACACGCATGCAGATGTGGTGGAACACCAGTCCGTCGCCGGCGGGCAGCGCATCGCGATAGATATCCACCGCCCCGGAAATCGGTTCAATGAGTTCGTATTGAAGATCGCCAATCCAAATGAAAGCCAGCTTGCATGATTGAACACCGGGACCGCTTCGGGTCACCACCTCAGTCGCGCCTTCATAGGTGATCAATCGATCTATGTCAGCGCGCAGCTTGAATGTTTCGATCCACCTGCCGATGTCGCGCGTTACGTAGGCATTCTGATAATGGTGGCCTTCGAGCATCACGCTCTCTCCCCTGTCTGCGGATCGGCTTTGGATTCTCAGCCCTCGCGTTCGACATCGTAGCTTGACAAATAGCGCTCGAAGAGGGGCTCGAGGGCTTGCTGGGTAAGGCCGAATTCCGCGAGCTTGTATTCGTGGCGGCCGAATTTGTCCTGCGGATTGGCATCCAGCCATTCCTGCATGCCGGCGTGCGCCGCTTCGGTGAATTCGTCGCCAAGCTGTGCATAGACGCGGCGCATGGTCTGCACCGGATCGCGCATCATGTCCCCGTAATGAACATCGATGATGCGATCCTGCCCGATGGCCTCGCGGGCATCCATGGCGCGGTCCGCGTGCGCGGCCACCTGCCTTGGATAATTCGCCGCAATCCACGCGCGGTCCACCCGGCCCACGTAACCGAGGTGCCCGAGCGAAATCAGGCTGCACAACGAACCGGTTGCCGAGAAGGGGTCACGATGCGTCCAGATCAGCCGCGCATCGGGAAACACGCGCAGCAGCGCCGGAATGAACAGGCTGTGCGACGGCATTTTGAGGTTCCAGATGCCGGGTGCCGCGGACTGCAGCAATTGCAAATAGCGCTTTTCATATTCGTAGGCCGAAGTGAGGTCGGTGGAAAGCATGAACGCGCTGTAACCCGGCAGTTTGCCGCGCGATTCCCACATCAGCGTCTTGAATTCATGGGCATGGATGAAAACGCATTCGTTCGGATAAATCGCTGAGCCGCGATAGTACTTTCCCATCTCCGGCCGTGCCGCCAGCATCTGCCGTTCCGCCTCCAGCCGCGCCAGGGCGCGCGGGTCGTTGCGCAAAGTGGCGGTTGTCGCGGGGGGCACCGGATTGTCGATTTCCCAGGTGAGCGGTGACCGCCGGGCCGGGTCGGCGGCCAGCAGATTGCTCAGCAGGGTGGTGCCGGTGCGCGGCATTCCGAGCACGAACACCGGCCGCTCGATCGGGCGTTCGAGCAGGCCGGGGTGTTTGTCGAGATAATCGATCACTGTCAGGCGCGTCGACAACGCACGAACAAGGTCGGCCCTGAAGCGCGCAATGAAAGACGGCGCCCGTTCGGTGTCGCGATTGACATCCGCCACCAGGATCTCGAGACCCTCGCGAAAGCTCTCGCCGCCGAACCGATCCAGCCCGGTGGTTCGGCACGCCTCGTCAATCATGTCATCGACGATCAGCGACTTTGTCATGGCGTCCATACAACCTGCCCTTTCGCGGCTTTATTATTCCGCACTTGCCATAACTTCCGACACAAGCCGGTTTTCTTTCGGAGTCGTTTCATGATGGTTCAACGGACGAACGCGCGGCCCGGCGCCCATCCTATTTGCGTCCTTGTGCCGCGACAATGGCTGGCGCTCGGCACCACCGCCATGGATTTGGAATTCTGCCGCGGCGGTGCGTCGCGCCGACCGTGCGCGGCGCGCAATCCGCCGTCTACGAAAGTGAGGCATCGCTGGGGCGATGCAAACGGCCGCCCCGAGACCGTGCACGTGCGGCCGCCAGGCGGCGCCACGGGGAAGACAAACGCGCCATTGTTCGGCAGGATCGCTGTCATCAAACTGTGCAACATGGTCTACGCGGCCGGGAGTCGAGTGAAGTGGCGACCTATGTCCTGGTGCATGGCGGGGGTCATGGCGGATGGTGCTGGCAGCGCGTTGCCAGACGCCTGCGGCAAGCGGGGCACGATGTGTACACGCCGACATTGACGGGGCTTGGCGAACGGGCACATCTATTGCGCCCGGGCATCAACCTCACGACGCACATCGCCGATGTCGTGGGTGTCATGAAATATGAAGACCTGCACGAAATCATACTTGTTGGGCACAGCTATGGCGGAATGGTGATTACCGGTGCTGCCGACCACGCCGGCGGCCGCGTGGGACATATCGTCTATCTTGATGCCGCGCACCCGCGAGATGGCGAGTCGCTGGCCGATGTGGCACCCGATATGATGGCAATGGCACGCAGCGAGGCACGCATTGTCGACGGCGTGGAATTGGTCCTGTGGCCCTCGTCCCAGGCGGTGCAATATTACGGGGTCACCGATCCCGAAGATATCGCCTGGATGATGGATAAACTCACGCCGCATCCGTGGGACTGTTTCGCGCAAGCGTTGCGCCTGTTGGATCCCGCGACTGTCGGCCGCCTGCCGCGCACCAACATCAACACCACCCCGTCGCTGCGCATGTCGCAGGCAGAGGCTCTCGCGCGGCAATTGGACGCCCCGCGAAACTGGGAGATCGATACAGGACATGATTTGATGATTACCGAACCGGAGGCCGTCACGGAGATGCTATTGCGCCTCGCGTAAGCGGATGCGCACATCGCAGGGTGGCGGCATTGCGGGTGCATTTGGCTTGCTGAAGACAGGGGCGATAAAGAACATGACCACGGAACCGGCGTGCGACCGGCGGGCGATTGGAGGAATGCATGGCCAAGGGGCTATTTGATCTGAGCGGCAAGGTCACCTTGGTGACCGGCGGCAATGGCGGCATTGGCCTTGGTTTTGCGCGCGGCGTCGCCAGGCAGGGTGGTGACGTCGTGATCTGGGCGCGCTCGGCGGAAAAGAATGCGGCGGCGAAGGCCGAACTCGAAGCATTCGGCGTGCGGGTCGCAACCCGCCAGGTGGATGTCGTTTCGGAGCAGGAAGTCGCCGCGGGCTACGATGCGCTGATGGCGGAATTTGGCAGGATCGATTGCGTCTTTGCCAATTCCGGCATTTCGGCAAAGGCTCAGTCGCTGCTCGATCTCAGCAGCGAGGAATACCACGCCCTCATCAACGTCAACATGCACGGCGCCTTCTACGTGCTTCGCGACGCCGCCAAATTGATGGTGCAGCGCGCGCAGGAAGGTGACCCAGGCGGTTCGCTGGTGGCCTGCGGCAGCCTGTCGATGTATATGGGCCTTTCCGGCAAGCAGCATTACGCCGGTTCCAAGGCGGCGCTCGGCGCAATGATTCGCGGCATGGCGGTGGAATTCGGCAAATATGGCATACGCGCCAATGCAATCGCGCCGGGTCTGATCCGCACGCCGATGACCGGCGAAGAGGGCAGCCCGGTGGAAAAATTCATGGCGTCCAGAACGCCCATACCGCGCGTTGGTTTGCCTTCCGATTTCGAAGGTATCGGCGCCTATCTGGCGAGCGATGCGTCAAGTTTTCACAGCGGCGACACCATTGTCATTGACGGCGCCTATCTCGTCAGGCCGATGTAGATCGGCGGATGCGCGTACGGGCGGCGACACGGAGAGCTGACATGCATGTTCTGAATATCCACGGCGTGAACGATGTGCGGCTCGACCCGGCAGCGAAACCGTCGCCGGGCAGCGCCGATGTGGTGATCAAGGTGAAAGCGTGCGGTATTTGCGGCAGCGATCTCAGCTATATCAAGATCGGCGGCATTCACCGCAAACCGGGCGGTGTCACGCCCATCGGCCACGAAGCGGCCGGTGAGGTCATCGCCGTTGGCGCCGATGTGAGGGATATTGCGGTCGGTCAACGGATGGTCATCAATCCGATGAACACGCCGAGTTATATCGGCAGCGGCGGGCCGGAGGGCGCCTTTACCAACGAATTGCTGGTACGCGGCGCCCGCGCGGGCGACAGCCTGCTGCCAATCCCTGATGATCTGCCCTACGAAATCGCCGCTCTCACCGAACCTTTCGCGGTGGCGCTGCACGGCGTCAACCGCGCCGAAGCCGAGCCCGGCGACAAAATTGTCGTCTTCGGCTGCGGCCCGATCGGGCTCGGCATGGTGCTCTGGCTGATCGATCGCGGCGTGACCGACGTGGTCGCGATCGATCTGGCGGACGAACGGCTGGCCCGCGCCACGGCGCTCGGCGCCCGCGCCGTCATCAATCCGCAACGCGAAGATGTTCGCGCACGTCTGGCCGAACTGCATGGCACCGCCCGCGTCTTTTCGCGGGAGGCGGTTGGCACCGACGCCTATATCGACGCGGCCGGCGCCCCTTCCCTTCTGTCGGACGTGGTTCGAATGGGGAAATACCACGCCCGCATGGTTGTTACGGCAGCGTATATGCAACCGGTACCACTCGATCTCGGTGCTATGCTTACCACCGAAATGACAATTACGACCGCGGTTGGTTATCCGACCGAAATGCCCGAAGTGCTGGCGGCCTTGCCGCGGCTGCGCGCCAAGGCCGAGCCACTGATCAGCCATCGCTTTCCGCTCGACCGGGTAATTGAGGCGCTTGGCGTCGCCGGCACGCCGTCCTCGGCCAAGGTAATGATTGAAATGCGGGAGGATCGGGTATGAGCGGCGCAACCGAAGCGAGCTCCAAGCAAATGCCACCGCTCGCCGGTCTCGTGCTCGCCGGCGATGCCCAGCTTCAGGCCACGGCGATCACTGACTTCATTTTCATGGCAAAGGACATATCGAACGCCTACCTGGTAACGACCGGCGACGGTGACGTTCTGATCAACAGCGGTTTCATGGACAATGCCACACGAACAAAGGCGCTGCTCGATCCGGTGCGCAGCGGTCCGCTGCGGGCGATCATCCTGACACAGAGCCATGCCGACCATTATGGTGGTGTGCCGACGCTGCGCGAGCCGGACACCAAGATCGTTGCGCAAAGCCGCTTCGTCGACAATTGGCAGGACATGTTGTATCTGCAACCATATTTTGCGCCGCGCACACGCAAGCTGTGGGGCACGACGATCAAACGCGGGTCAAGTCCCCAACCGGCGCCGCAAATCTTTCCCGACATCGTGGTCGACCGCGACTACACCTTCGAGCAGGGCGGCCGCCGTTTTGAAATATTCTCGACCCCCGACGGGGAAACCACCGATGCGCTTACAGTGTGGCTGCCGGATGAGCGAATCGCATTCACAGGCAATTTGTTCGGGCCGGTGTTTCTGTCCATGCCGTTCCTTTGCACCTTGCGCGGCGACAAGCCCCGCTCGGTGCGAAGCTATCTGAGCTCACTCGACCGCGTGCGCCGACTTGGCGCGGAGATTCTCGTCACCGGCCATGGCGATCCGATCCGCGGTGCCGACGAAATTCGTGCGGGGCTGGACCGGATGCATGCAGCCGTTACTTATGTGCGCAACGAGACACTCAAAGGCATGAACGCCGGCAAGGATGTGCACACGCTGATGCGTGAAATCCAGCTGCCACCGGACCTGCTGATCGGCGAATATCATGGCAAAGTAAGCTGGGCGGTGCGAACCATCTGGGAGGAATATTCCGGATGGTTCCATTACGACTCGACGACGTCTCTCTACGGCGTGCCGCGATCGAGCATAAATGCGGACCTCGCGGAGCTTGCCGGTGGCGCCGGCGCGCTTGTGACGCGGGCCCGCGCCAAGCTCGACCAGGGGCGTCCGCTGGAGGCCATCCATCTGCTGGATATTGCACTCGGCGTGGACCCGAAAAATGCCGACGGGCTTGCGGTGAAGAGGGCAGCACTTACTTTCCTGACTGCGGAATCGGGCGGGACGAATTTAAGCGAGACGATGTGGCTTCGGTCGGAGATAGCAGCCGTTGAGGGGGCGTGAAGGAAGCCTTCTTTCTTGAAAAAAAGAAGCAAGAAACTCTTATCTGTTTGGTTGCGCGATCCGATTCGAATTGCGGTGCGCGTGCCAACAGGTAAAAGTTTCCTGGTTCTTTTCTTCAAAAAAGAACATTTCTCCAGGGATTTACAGGCATGGACGATAACCGCGCCCTCGTAGCACCCGAGCTGCGGCCGTGGCTCGACATATTCCCCAAGTTGCACCTGGCGGACGACACTCTCGCGCTTATGCGCGCGCCCGCCCCCGATCAGCGCGCGTTTGCCGCACCCGCCCTGTCGCCGGCACAACAATCCGTGCAATGCGACGTACGTTTTATTAAGGCAACGGTCTGCGCGCCTGACGTACGCGTGCTGATCTACACACCGCCCGGCGCGGCAACCGGCCGCCCGGCCTATCTGCACATGCACGGCGGCGGCTTCGTACTCGGCATGCCGGAAATCAACGATGGCGCCAACCGCACGATTGCCCTGGAACACCATTGCGTCGTCGTCTCGGTCGATTACCGGCTTGCGCCAGAAACGATTTTTCCGGGCGCTCTGGAGGATTGTTACACAGTACTCGGCTGGATTCACCGTGACGCGGAGACGCTCGGCGTCGATCGCGCGCGCATTGCGATCGGCGGCGAGAGCGCCGGCGCAAGCCATGCCGCGTCGCTGGCGCTGCTGGCCCGCGATCGCGGCGAGTTCGCGATTTGCTTTCAGCTTCTCGACTCGGCCGCGCTCGATGACCGAACCGGTAGCGGCGCCGACCCGCACCCGTTCTGCGGCACGTACGTATGGACCGCGGCACATAACCGTTTCGGCTGGCGCGCTTTGCTGGGCACCGAACCAGGCGGCGCCGATGTGCCGGCGAAGGCCGTGCCGGCCCGCGCCGCCAGCCTGGCCGGCCTGCCGCCGACTTTCATGGCAATCGGCGCGCTCGATCTCTTTCTGGAAGAAAATATCGAATATGCGCGCCGACTGATCCGCGCCGGCGTTTCGACCGAACTGCATATTATTCCAGGAGCTTTCCACGGCTTCGCCTTCGCCGGCACGGATGCGCCACAGGCGCGGGCGTTGATGCGTTACCGTAGCGAGGCGCTGGCGCGCGCATTCGCACAAAACGCAGCCTCTTAGCACTGGATACGAGCATGGAACAGCGATTTGCGGGAAAGATCGTTCTGGTTACCGGCTCGGCGGGCGGGCTCGGGCGCGGTTTTGCAACCGGATTCGCCCGCGAGGGCGCGCACCTGGTTCTTGCCGATGTCAACATGGCCGGTTTGCAGGAAACGCAGGATGAGCTGCGGGCTATGGGCGCGCAATGTTCAATGCACCGGGTTGATCTTGCTGTGGAGAATGACATTGAGGCCTTTGCTGCCGACGTCTCCCGGCTTCATCCTCGGCTCGACGTGCTCATCAACAATGCAGGTCTTGCCTATGGCGAAATCGCCTACGGTTTCGAGGCGCTCGGCCAGGAGAAATGGCTGCACTATTTCGCTGTCAACACGGTAGCGCCACTGCTACTGGCCCAGGCGTTGCGGACTCCGCTTTCGGCCGGCCCCGGGGTCATCATCAACCAGTCGTCCATGGCCAGCTATCTTCCGGGTACCGCCTATGGCGTTACGAAGGCCGCGCTGAACGCCATGACCTACGGTATGGCCCGTAGCTTCGCCAATCAGGGCATACGGGTCAACGCCATCGCACCGGGCCTAATGGAGACGCCGGCTAACCGCGCAGGAATTCCACCGGAACATTATGATCGCATTCAGTCGATGCAATTTCTCAAGCTGCATGGCTCCGCCACGGACATCGTGGCACTCGGCCTGTTCCTGGCTTCCGATGATGCGCGCTTCATCACCAACGAAATCGTGCATTGCGATGCCGGCCACCCGTTCCGTGGATATCGCGGTTGAAGCCGCCCCTCTCAACGGAGAAAAGTTTTTTGGTTCGTTTTTCAAAAGAGCACTACTTCCTTGCCGCCCCTCAGAATAACGCCCCAGCGATTTTAGCGCCGCAAACCACTCAAATAGCCGGTCCCCTCCGGCAAGACGCTATCGTATTGGCCACACGTGCCTCGGGAGGACCTCATGAAGGTTGAAGATCTCATCATCGTCAGCGTGGACGACCACATCGTCGAACCACCGACGATGTACGACGCGCATCTCACGCAAGCGCAAAAATCCTTCGCGCCGAAGTTCCTCAAGGACCAGAATGGCGCTGATTACTGGTTGTACGAGGGGCGGCGGCAGGGCAATATCGGCCTGAATGCCGTGGTGGGCCGCAACCGGGAAGAATATGGCTGCGAGCCGGTCTCACTTGAGCAGATGCGCAAGGGTGCCTGGGACATCCATTCGCGCGTGGAGGATATGAACGCCAACGGCATATTGGCGTCGTTGAATTTTCCCAGCGTGGTCGGCTTCGACGGCGCGCTGTTCCATAAGTTCTCGAACAAGAAGAATGCCCTGACGATATTGCAGGCCTACAACGATTGGCACATCGAAGAATGGTGCGGGTCCTATCCCGGCCGCAACATTCCCAATGCCATTCTGCCGTATTGGGATATGAATGCGACGATCGCCGAAATAAACCGCGTGCGGGCAAAAGGATGCCACAGCATTTCTTTCACCGACAATCCCGCGCTGAAAGGCTTCCCGAGCATTCACAATGAGCATTGGGAGCCAATGTGGAAGGCGATTGCCGACAATAACATGGTGATCAATATTCACATTGGCTCGGGAGCGTCCGCGCCGCACGCTTCGATGGAAAGCCCGATCGAATGCTGGATCATTACGATGCCCATTTCGATCGTCAACAGCGCCGCGGACTGGCTGTATCTGCCGGCGCTGCAGAAATATCCGAACCTCAGGATATCACTGTCGGAAGGCGGAATTGGCTGGATCCCCTATCTGCTGGAACGGGCGGACTTCACGCACGAACATCACCACGCGTGGACCCATGCCGATCTCGGCAAGCGCAAACCCAGCGAGGTTTTTCGCGACCATTTCCTCACCTGCTTTATCGACGACAAATTCGGCCTGGATAACCTCGACGCCATTGGCGAAGACATGGTCGCTTACGAATGTGACTATCCCCATTCAGACACGGTGTGGCCGGAATCAGCCGAACGGCTGCTGGAAACGCTGAGGCATTTGCCGGACCGGCAGATCAACAAGGTCAGCCACGAAAACGCCTTGCGCATCATGCAGTTCGACGCATTCGGCATATTGGGTGGCCGCGAAAACTGCACCGTAGGCGCGCTGCGCAAGCTGGCGAAACACGTCAGTACTGCCACGCAATCTTTTGGCGGGCCAGCACCATTGGCGCCGGGGGAAAGACCGCGCGTGGTGACATCTGCAGATATAATCAAGATGTTTGAGAAGGTCAGGGCGAAGGACGAGGCTATGGAGGAAGTTTGAGGGAAAGAAGAAAGTATTTCTTTTTTGAAAAACGGAACAAAAAACCCTTGGTTCTCAGTCGGGTTCGCGGGGTGTCCATTCGCAGTCCAGCGCATAATCCGAGAGATATTTAGTGGAGCTCCACCCGCCGTCGACCACGATGGTTTGACCGTTGATGAAGCTGCCACCGGGCGAACATAGAAACGCCACCGTGCTGGCGATATCCTCGACCGTGCCGAGCCGAGGATACGGTGTCATTTCTACGTTCAGGCGGCGGAACCGTTCGTCATTAAAACGGTCCTG
The DNA here is from genome assembly GCA_903970435.1 of Acidobacteriota bacterium. Taxonomy (GTDB): domain Bacteria; phylum Pseudomonadota; class Alphaproteobacteria; order Acetobacterales; family Acetobacteraceae; genus CAJCIS01. Next base: position 19,894 of record CAJCIS010000041.1, read on the forward strand.
TGTCATGGCAGTTCGCGTGGCACCGGGTGCCACCGCGTTGCAGCGAATGCCGGAAGCGCCGTATTGACAGGCGATATGTGTCGTGAGGGCGGTGAGACCGCCTTTGGCGGCGGAATAGGCGCCGCCGCGCCGACCGCCCACGACAGCGAAGGTCGACGTGATGTTGATGATCGCAGAGCCCGGCCGCATGTGCGGAAGAACGTCGCGTGCGAGCCGAAACGGCGCGCGCAACATCAGGCCGAGGAAATAGTCGAGCGTTGCATCATCGGTTTCGTGCAGCGGTTTCGGACTGCCAACGCCCGCATTGTTGACCAAAACATCAATTCTGCTCCAGCGTTCCATAGCCAGTTCAACGATTCGCTGCGGCGCGTCGTCCCGCGTCACGTCGATGGCGAGGGTCGCCACGCGCGCCGGGTCGCCGATGGCGGCGTCAAGGCCCGCGAGCTTCTCAGGGTCACGCCCAACGCCAAGAATCGCCATACCCTGACCCGATAATTTGAGCGCTGTAGCAAATCCAATCCCGCTACCCGCCCCCGTAATGACAGCAACCTGTGTCGTCATGTCAGCGCACGCCAACGGAAAAAAGTTTCTTGGTGCTTTTTTTCAGGAAAGGACACCTTCCTTGTTCTCTTGCTTTCATCGTGCGTTCGCCCGCGCCGCATGTTGCGCCGCCACGAATCCCCAGGTAAAAGCCGGTCCCACGCTGGACCCTGCCCCCGGATAGGCTCTGCCCATCACCGAAGCGGTCGACGTGCCCGTCGCATAAAGCCCCTGGATGATGGAGCCATCCTCGCGCAGCACGCGGGCGTTTTCGTCCGTAACGACGCCGCCATAGGTGCTCACGTCGCCCGGCACCACCGGTACGGCGTAGAACGGTGCTTCCGCGATGGTGCCAAGCGTTTCGGAAGGACGATGATAGGGATCTCCCAGCCACCGGTCGTAGGCGCGCGCGCCGCGGCCGAAATCCTCGTCGCAATTCCGTGCCACGAATCCGTTGAATCGCGCCACCGTTGCGGTAAGTGTTGCCGGATCGATATCGAGCAACGCCGCCAGCTCACCGACCGTTGCCGCCTCGCGCAAATAATTTTGCGCGCGCCAGCTGTCCGGCTTTTTGCTGCCGGGCATGGTGCCCGCCAGCATGTAATTGCGCAGGAACGCCGCATCGAAAATCGCCCAGCTCGGCACGGCGGGTACGGTCTTGTTCCGCGCCAGCATTTTTCTGCAATATTCCATGTACGAGCCGCCTTCGTTCATGTAGCGCACGCCGCTCTGGTCGACCAGAATGGCATGCGGCGCGGCGGTCAGGCTTTGCGCCGGCGGCTTCACGTCGTTGTTCTCCGTGCCCGGCGCCAGCGTACTTTGGTAGCCGACCATTTCCTCCATCTGGCCGATGGCTGCACCATGCCGCATCATCTCTTCGATCATTTCGCCTGTGTCGCCCTCGGCCGCATTGGTCCAAAGCACCGACGTCCCGGGCTGATATTTGTCGCGCATCGCCTGGTTGCGCGCGAAACCGCCGGCATTGACGAGCACGCCTAGTTGCGCGCCGATCGCCCACGGCCGCCCATCCTTGACCGTCAGCACGCCGGTCACCACGCCGTTCTCCACAACCAGTTCCCGCACCGGACTTTCGGTGCGGATGTCGATCCCCGTCTTCAGGGCGGCGCGCAGCATCTGCCCCTGCAGCGCAGCCCCCGCCGAAACCAGGCGCTTGCCGGCCAACCGGCTCACAACCGTCCGCAGCATCACTTTCAGCATCAGGAACTTGCCGGACCATGCCTGCTTGTAGGTCGGCAGTTGCATCAATTCCTCGAGCGACGCGGCGTACGTAACAAATCCCGGCCGCAATTTTTCCTTCCACGGCCCCAGTTCGTTCACGTCGAATAATTCCGCCACCACGGTGCGGCCGGCCTCGGTGCCGCCTTCACGCTCATCGTAATAGTCCGGCCACGATTTCACGCGGGTTAGCTTAATGCCTTGGCTGAGCAGGAACGCTACCATGCGCGGCGCCTCCGCGACATAGGTGCGTCGACGCGCCGGCGTGGTGCCGGGCGCGTCTTCGGCGTCGCCAACCACGGCGTCGAGATAGGCGGAAGCTTTTTCCGGACTGTCCTCCACCCCGTCGCGGCGCATGAAGGGATTGTTCGGTATCCACATCACGCCGCCCGAACGCGCCGTTGTACCGCCAACGAGGCTGGTCTTTTCCAGGATCACGACGCTTCGGCCGCTGGCGCGCATGAAGAGGCCGCCGCACATCGAGCCGCCGCCGCTGCCCACGACCACGAAATCGAACGTCTCGTCGAACGCCTGCATGCGTCTGCCTTCCTGCCATTTCGTAGTCATAATAATGACTGCGCTGTTGCCAGCCGCCGGGCTATACATTGGCCGTCGTGGCGCGGCCACAATCGGTATCGGGGCCGGGGAAATATCGCTCGGGGGATGTTGCGCGTAAGTGACAAGAAGAAAGGAAGCAGTTTTTTTTGAAAAAAGGAACCAAAAAACCTTGGCCATTAAACAAGGGGGGCAAGTTCCGCCAGCACCTCTTGCGTGTGTGCGCCCAGGGTCGGCGCCCCTGCGGCGACCCGGCCCGGCGTGCGCGAAAACCACGTCGGGACACCGGGAAAGCGGACTTTGCCTTGCGGCGTGTCCACCGTCTCGAACAAGCCGACGGCATTCAAATGCGGGTCGTCGAACAGTTCGGCGGGGCTTCGAATCGGCGCAGCCGGTATATCCAGCGCCCGGAACAGATCGAGCCATTCCTGGGTCGTTCGCTCGATGATGGTGCCGGCCAGAAGGCCGTACACCGTGTCGATCTGACGCGCCCGCTGCTCGATCGTTCTGAATTGATCATCAGCCCAGGGCGGTTGCACCGCATCGACGAAGGCCGCCCATTGCTTATCGTTGTAGATCAATGCAGCAATCTGGCCATCGCGCGTCCGATACGGCCGCCGATTGGGCGCCACCGCACGGGGATAGATCGCGGGGCCGAGCGGCGGGTCGAACATGGCGCCGTTGGCGTGTTCCACCAGCATGAACGCCGCCATTGTTTCGAACATGCTGACTTCAACCTCCTGCCCCGCGCCGGTCCGCTCTCGATGAAACAACGCCATCACCGTGGCATAAACCGCGGTCATGCCCGCGATCTTGTCGGCCATGATGGTGCCGACATAATTTGCCTCGCCTGTCAGCATCTGTTGCACCGCCGGCAATCCGCACTCCGCCTGGATCGTGTCGTCGTACGCCGTCAGGTCCTTGTTCGGGCCGCGGCGGCCATATCCATAGCAGTTGGTGTAAATGATGGCCGGATTGATTTCTGCAACATCTTCATAGCCAAACCCGAGTTTGGCGATCGCCTTGAACCGCATCGAATGAATGAATACGTCCGCTTTCGCAATGAGACCCCGCAGGGACGCCCGGTCCGCTTCCGAACGCAGATCAAGAACGACGCTGCGTTTGCCACGATTGACGTTGATGAAAACGCCGCTCATTCCAGGCTCCGGCCCGACGGAAATGCGCCGTGTGTTGTCGCCGGCCGGCGGCTCGATCTTGATGACGTCCGCGCCCATGTCCGCCATGATCTGGGTGCAATACGGACCCATCACCATGGCGGTGAGGTCAACCACCCGCACGCCCGCCAGCGGCCCTGCACCCTTCGCGCGGTTGCTCATCCCGATCTCCTTGCCAATGGAGCGCAGCTAGCGGATTTTGCGCGCTGCAACCATGGATATCTCGACAGCCCCCGCCGATATCGGCACGGCGTGGCCGGCGTTGCCGCGGCGCGCAATGGCTGTTAGATCGGTGCCCGCAGATTCCCGCTTCCGTGGCGCCCCAGGATGGATTTTTCACTCACCACCGATCAGCAGAACATCAGGGATACGATCCTGAAGCATTGTTCGCGGTTTGGGGACGATTATTGGCTCGCGCGAGACCGGGAAGCCATCTTTCCGCACGATTTCTACAAATCGCTGGTTGATGGCGGCTGGCTCGGCATTGCGATACCGGCCGAATTTGGCGGCTCCGGTTTAGGCGTCACGGAAGCCACGGTCATGATGCAGGCGATTGCCGAATCGGGGGCCGGCATGACCGGTGCGTCGAGCGTCCATATTCCGGTGTTCAGCCTGCAGACCGTTGTGCTGTTTGGCACGGAAGCGCAAAAAGCACGCATGCTGCCGCCCGTGGTCCGCGGTGAAGACCAGGTTTGCTTTGCCGTCACCGAGCCCAATGCAGGGTTGAATACCACGGAAATCAAAACCCGGGCGGAACGGCGTGACGGCGCCTATGTGGTGAACGGTGAGAAAATCTGGATTTCCACGGCGCAGGTCGCCAACAAGATGCTGCTGCTCGCGCGCACCACGCCGCTCGACCAGGTCAAGCGCAAGGCCGATGGGCTTTCGCTTTTCTACACGGATTTAGATCGATCAAGAATCGACGTGCGGCTGATCCACAAAATGGGCCGTCACGCTGTCGATTCGAACATGCTTTTCATCGAAAACCTGATCGTGCCCGAGGAGGACAGAATCGGCCCCGAGGGGGAAGGGTTCAGGCTCATTCTTCACGGCCTCAACCCGGAACGAATCCTGATCGGCGCCGAGGCGGTTGGCATCGGCCGGGTGGCCATTGCGCGCGCCGCGCGCTACGCGCGGGAACGCATCGTTTTCAACCGGCCGATCGGCATGAACCAGGGCATTGCCCACCCGCTCGCCAAATGCTGGGCGCAGCTCGAGGCGGCCAACCTGATGGTCATGAAAGCCGCCACCCTCTACGATCGCGGCGAAGAATGCGGGGTCGAGGCCAATGCGGGCAAATACCTGGCGGGCGAATATGCGTTCGAGGCCTGCCACACCGCCATGCTGACCTTGGGCGGCATGGGCTACGCGCAGGAATATCATGTCGAACGGTATTTGCGCGAATGCCTGATACCCCGAACCGCGCCTGTGAGCCCGCACATGATCCTGAATTTTCTGGCCGAGAAGGTGCTGGGACTTCCCAAATCGTACTGATGATGACACGCCAAACAGATAAAAGTTCTTTGCTTCTTTCTTTCAAGAAAGAAGAATCTTCTTTTCTGAAGAAAAGAAGCAAAAGACTTTTGCTCATTCAGGAGAGGAACATCAACGTGACCGACACTGCCGCACGTTCATGGCTGTTCGCGCCGGGCGACAGCGCGCGGAAGATGGAGAAAGCGACCGCCGGCGCCGCGGATATCGTCATCATCGACCTCGAGGATGCGGTCGCCGAAGACGCAAAGGCCGGCACGCGGCCCATCGTTGCGGAATTTCTGCACGCGCACGCGGCACAGCGCCGGCGGCTCTGGGTGCGGATCAATCCAATCCAGTCGGCGCACGCGCTTGCCGACCTCGCCGCCATCATGCCGGCCGGTCCGGGCGGCATCATGTTGCCGAAGCCACGCGGGCGCGCGGACGCGGAACTGTTGCACCATTATCTGACCGCTCTGGAAGCCGCAGCCGGTCTTTCTCAAGGCGCCACCAAGGTCATTCTCCTTGTGACCGAGACGCCCGAAAGCATGCTGGCCACAGGCAGCTACGCCGGTGTGCCCCGCGTCACCGCCATGTCCTGGGGTGCGGAGGATCTTGCGACCGCGCTCGGCGCCATTGACAATCGTAACGCGGACGGCAGTTACGAATTCACCTATCAACTGGCACGCAGCCTCTGCCTGGTGGGTGCGGCTTCGGCCGGTGTGTCCGCTATCGAGACAATTCAAGGTGATTTCCGCGACGAGGCCGGCCTGCGCCGCCGGGTGGCCGAGGTGCGGCGCGCCGGATTCCGCGGCATGCTGGCGATCCACCCGGCGCAGGTCGATGTGATCAACGAGGCTTTTACGCCGAGTGAAGCGGAACGCGCATCGGCGCAGGAAATTGTCGATCTGTTCGCGGCCAATCCTGGTGCCGGCACAATTGGCCATAAGGGTGCCATGCTGGACCGGCCGTATCTGATACGGGCACAGGCAGTGCTGGCGCTTGCGGCGTCGCGATGACACTTTCAACGGATGCCGACAGGCTAAGGCTCGATGAATTTCTGCGCCGGGGGGACCGCATCGTGTGGGGCCAGGCGTGCGGCGAACCCACAACGCTGGTTGAGGCGCTCATTGCTCAGGCGGACAGTATCGGCGACCTCTCGGCGTTCGCGGCCACCAGTTTTTCGGGCATCCTGAATGCGGCGGCGGCGGCAAAACTCAACCTCTCCAGCATGGGCGCCATCGGCGCGTTGCGCACCATCGCCGCCACCGGGCAGCTTGGCATTGTGCCTTGTCATGTCAGCCAAGTCGGGCCGATGATCGCGCAGGGGCTGATCGGGTGCGACGCCGCGTTTGTGCAGGTCAGCCCGCCGGATGCGAACGGAAATCACAGTTTTGGCCTGATCAACGATTTCGTGCAAGCCGCCGTGGCGAAGGCCCGCGTGGTCATTGCTGAAGTGAATGTGTGCGTGCCGTTCACGCTGGGCGATGCTATGCTGCCGGCCGCACGGATCGACTGCGCGGTGCACGTCGCGCGGCCGCCGGTGGAGGTTGCGCCGTCACCGATCGCCGACACCGACCTTGCCATCGCCAGGATCGTTGCCGGCTATATCGGCGACGGCGCCGTGCTTCAGGTGGGGATCGGTGCGGTACCGGACGCGATTCTGCGGCTGCTGCACGACCGAAGCGACCTCGGTGTTCATTCCGGCATGATTGGCGATGGGCTGGTCGATCTGGTGCAGGCAGGTGTAATCACCAACGCGTCCAAGCCGATCGACGCCGGCATTTCCATCACCGGCGCACTGATCGGCACCAAGATTCTATATGATTTCGCCGACCGCAATCCGCAGATCGGCATGCGCGCTTCCAGCTACACACACGATGCCGAAGTGCTCGCGCGCATCCGGCGATTCGTTACCATCAACTCGGCGCTCGAAGTGGATTTGACCGGGCAGGTGAATGCCGAACAGAGCGGCAATAATTATCTCGGCGGTACCGGCGGGCAGGTGGATTATGTGCGTGCCGGCAGCCGTTCGCCGGGCGGCCGTTCCATTATCGCACTCCCCGCGACGGCGCGGGGCGGCAAGCTCAGCCGCATCGTGGCCACCCTGTCCGGCCCCGTCACGACCGCCCGCGCCGAGGTGGACGTGATCGTCACCGAGTTCGGCGCGGCCGAGCTCCGGGGCCAAACGCTCGCCGAACGCACGCGCCGCCTGGTCGCCATTGCCCATCCGGATTTTCGCGACGCGCTGGACCAGGCAGCGCACGCCATTCAACGCAGAGGTTTCTGATGAACGACGCAGTTCTGTTCGAGGCGCGCGACGACGGCATCGCCGTCATCACCCTCAATCGGCCGGACGCCAGGAACGCCCTCGGCAAGGATATTCGCGACGGCCTGTTTGCCGCGTGGGATCGTTTTGAGCGCGATCCGGCACTGCACGTCGCCATCCTGACCGGCACGGGCGACCGCGCTTTTTGTGCCGGCGGCGATTTGAAGGAAATGACCGAGCTGCACCTCACCGTGCCGCCGCGGGACATGTTTCCGGTGCCGGGCGACACGATCGAGGTGAGCAAGCCGACGATCGCGGCAGTGAACGGCGTGGCCTTCGCCGGCGGCTGGATGATTGCGCAGGCCTGCGACTTGTGCGTTGCCAGCACGCATGCGCAATTCGCCATTACGGAAGTGAAGGTGGGCAGAAGCTCGCCGTGGGCGGCGCCGCTGATCCACATGATTCCGCAACGCATCATGATGGAAATCGTGCTCACCGGAAAACCGATTACCGCGCAGCGCGCCTACGAAATCGGCCTGGTCAATCGCCTGGCCGAACCCGCGCGGTTGATGGAGGTGGCGCTGGCGCTGGCCGCCGACATCCTGGCCGGCGCGCCGCTATCGGTGCGGGCGGCGCGGGAGATGGTGATGCTCGCCACCGAAATGGGCCGGACGGCCGCTCTGCGCGCCGCGCGGCATGCGTCGGAGACAGCTTATCGCAGCGACGATGCGCAGGAAGGTCCAAAGGCGTTTGCCGAAAAACGAAGGCCAGAGTGGAAGGGAAGGTAAGAAAGAACCTCTCTTTTGAAAAAAAGAAGCAAAAAACTCTTGTCTCTGGGCGCGCGCAGCTCAATTCGAATTGATCCGCGTGTGCCAATGAGCAAAAGTTTTTTGGTTCTTTTTTTCAAAAAAGAACGACTTCCTTCCTTTTCTTGACTTGGACCATGACAAGCCAATTAAACCCCGAACGGGTGCTGATCATCGACGGCGCGCACCGGCTAGATTGCCGCACTCTGCACGACCAGGCAACAAGCCTTGCTCAGTCGATCCTCGCACGTATGCCGGCCGGCAGCGTGGTGTCCTTCATGCTGCCGAACTGGCACGAGGCTGCCATCATCTATCACGCCGCGTCGCTCGCCGGCATGGTGGTGCACCCAATCCTGCCGTCGTTGCGCGACCGTGATCTGCTGTTCGCGCTACAGGATACGGCCAGCCGCATGGTTTTCATTCCGGTACAATTTCGCAACCACGATTTCGTGGCCATGCTGGGCCGGGTCGCCGCGCAATTGCCGGCGCCGCCGGAAATCGTGCTGGTTCGAGGCCATGAAGGCGGGCACACGCAATTTGCGACACTGCTGCATGGCGATCCGGCGCAGGCGCTGCCGCATGTCGATCCCGATGCGGCGCGAATAGTGCTCTACACGTCCGGCACCACCGGCCGCCCCAAAGGCGTGCTGCACAGCCATAATTCGCTGCATGCGCTGGCGCGCCAGATCGGCGACAATTGGCTGGTGGCGGAAGGCGATCGCTTCCTGGTGCCATCGCCGATCAGCCATATCGGCGGATCCATTTACGCGTTCGAATGCCCCCTCCTGCTGGGCGTCACCGCGGTGCTGATGGATCGCTGGAATGCCGACGAGGCCGTGCGGCTCGCGTCCACCGAGCGCTGGACGCACATGGCCGGTGCCACGCCGTTTCTGGAGCAGTTGCTCGCCGCTTCCCGCAGTGCGGACACAAGGCTGCCCAATTTGAAACTGTTCATCTGCGGTGGCGCGTCGGTGCCGCCGTCGCTGATCCGCGAGGCGGCCGGACATTTTTCGCAAGCGGTCGTGACACGCGTTTACGGCTCGACCGAAGTGCCGGTCACAACAATCGGCTCGGTGGATCGCGGGGACGTTGCGCATGCCGCCACCACCGATGGCCGCGCCGGCATTGCCGGCATCAAGCTCGCCGCGCATCCGGGCGCGCCGCAGGGTGAGGGAGAAATCCGCGCGCGCGGCCCGCAAATGTTCGTGGGCTATCTGCACGCCGAAGACGAAGCCGGGGCGTTCGACGAAGAAGGTTATTTTTGCACCGGCGACCTCGGCCGCTGGGAAGATGGCGACTACCTCGTCGTGACCGGCCGCGCCAAGGACATCATCATCCGGCTCGGTGAAAACATTGCGCCGAAGGAGATCGAGGACGTTCTGATCCATCACCCCGCCATTGCCGAGATTGCCATCGTTGGCCTTCCCGACGCCAGAACGGGGGAGCGGGCGTGCGCGGTCATTGTCCCGGCTGGCGACCCGGCCCCCACGCTTGCCGACCTGCGTGTATTTCTGGAAGCGCAAGGATTGGCCCGCTTCAAATTCCCCGAACAGGTCGTTCTCCAGGACAATCTGCCCCGCAACGACGCCGGCAAGATCCTCAAGGACCGCCTGCGGGCCGCCATCCTGGCAAAGATGAAGAAGCAATGATCGGCGAAGACCCGCTGGATCTGGGCGGACAGGTGGCTTTCATTTCGGGGGCGGGCCAAGGCGCCGGCCGGGCGATCGCGCTCGCCCTTGCGCGGCACAATGCAGGCGGGGTCGCGGTAAATGATTTCATGCCGGAACGGGCGGCTGCCGTTGCGATGGAAATCAAAACGCTGGGCGTGCCGGCGGTGGCAGCGCCGGCCGACGTGGGTGATCACGCAGCGGTCGCATCTTCCATGGCGGAGGCCGCATCCGTGCTAGGCCCGATCACCATCCTTGTGAACAATGCGGGAAATGCCGGGCCACATTCCGTGATGGGTCTGTCCCCGCTTTTCTGGGAGAGCGATCCAAATGACTGGGACCGCTATTTTCGGACCAATCTGCAAGGGGTGATGAATTGCTGCCACGTCGCGGTGCCGGGCATGATTGCGCAGGGCAAGGGGCGGATCGTCACGATCGTTTCGGATGCGGGGCGCGCGGGCGAGGCGCGGCTCGTTGCGTATTCAGCGGCAAAGGCCGGGGCGGCGGGATTTGTGCGCGCCTTGGCGCGGGAAACCGGCAGGTTCGGCATTACCGCGAACGCGATTTCGCTCTCCACGCTGGAGCCGCCGCTCGACGGGTCGGCCAGGGCGGAATTCCTTGCCAGTGACCGCGCCCGCGCTCACGTCGCGCGCTACGTGATCCGCCGTTTCGGCACGCCGGACGATGTGGCCAATATGGTGCTTTTTCTGTGCTCGGACGCCGCGTCGTGGATTACCGGGCAAACCTATCCCGTGAATGGCGGTTACGCGTTTGCGCTGTAGGAAGAAGGCCGGGGCTCTGTCCCCGAACCCGTTACGCGAATGCGTGCTTCGCACGCACCCGTTACGCGAATGCGTGCTTCGCACGACGGGGCCTGAGGCCCCAAACCCCATTTGGAAACAGCCATGTTGCCCGGTCCCTATTCCCTGACCTCCCCGCACGAAACAGGTTCCAAGGACTTGTCCTGAGCGGGGTCCCGCGCACCGAGATTCTGCGCTATCCTGCCGAGCAGGGTGTTGAGCAAATCGATGTCCGAATCATCGAGGTTTGCAAACACCGCGGCTTCGTAGGAAGCGGCTTCCGTCGCTATTTTCGCCAGCAAGGGTTCGGCGGCCGGAGTCAAAGCGACGCGGTAGGCGCGGCGATCCTGCGGATGCTGCCGCCGTTCGATCAGCCCGTCGGCAACCAGGCGATCGATCAGCCGGCAGGCGGTCACGTCGGTGACTTCGAGCCGCGCCGCGAGTTCGCGCTGCGTCGCGTCCGGGTTGCTGGACACAGCGGCAATGAGCACCCATTTGGCGCGGGTCACGCCGATCGCCTCCACCCGCTCGTCAAAACCCTGCCGAAGCTGACGGGCCAGGACCGTCATCTTGAGGCCGATCGACCGTTTGCGCCCACTATGCGGCAGGTTCATGCCATAAGAAGTAGAGCGCGCCCCCAAAAAGCAAAAGTTTTTTGGTTCTTTTTTTCAAAGAAGAACGGCTCCCTGCCTTTGCCTACCCCATAACAGAAAGCACCGCCGCAACAACCGCATCCGGCTGCACAAGGAACGCATTTTCCAACGGCTTGGAAAACGGCACCGGCGAATAAGGCGCCCCCAGCCGCCGCACCGGGCCCTTCAGCAGACCGAACAACGCCTCATGGATGGTTGCCGCAATTTCGGCGCCGACGCCAAAGCTGCGCACGGCTTCGTGCACCAGCACCGCGCGCCCGGTTTTGCGCACCGAGGCCAGAACGCAGTCGCGGTCCCAGGGCGCCACGGTGCGCAGGTCGATCAGCTCGGCCGAAATGCCCTCCTCGGCCAGCTTCTTGACCGCCTCGCGGGCCGTGATCACCATGCCGGAATAAGCAACGATCGTGACATCGTTGCCTTCCTGGATGATATTCGCGCGGCCCAGCTCGATGGGCCCCTGATCGTCCGGCACGTCTTCCGGCACGAACAACGTCCGCATGCTCTCGATGAAAATGCAGGGGTCGGGATCGGCAATGCAGGAGAGCATCAGGCCCTTGTAGTCGGCCGGGCAGGAGGGTGCGACAACTTTCAGCCCTGCGGTATGCGCGAACCACGCTTCCAGGTGATCGGCGTGCTGGCCCGCGGTGGAGGCGCCGGCGCCGGTCAGCATATGGATCGTGATCGGCACCTGGCTTTGCCCGCCGGACATGAAACGAAGTTTGGCCGCGTGATTGACGATCATGTCCATGGCAATGGTGGTGAAATTCATCAGCATGATTTCGGCGATCGGCCGATAGCCGCCGAGTGCGGCGCCGATGGCGGCGCCGATGATGGCCTGCTCGGAAATCGGCGTGGATTTTACACGATCATCGCCAAACCGGGTCGACAATCCGCGCGTGGTGCCGACAACGCCGCCGCCTTCCGGATCGGCCACATCCTCGCCCAGCAGGATCACTTTCGGATCGGCGGCCATTGCCTCGGCAATCGCGGCATTCACCGCCTGCAGCGCATTCATTTTCGTGGTCGGGGCGCTCACAGGGCAATCTCCGTGGCGAACACATCGCGCCGCAATTCATCGACCGAGGGAAATTCGCTGCCAAGCGCAAACTGCATCGCATCCTCGACTTCGGCGGTTATGTCCTTGTGCATGTCGGCGAGCCCCTGTTCGGTGGCGACGCCGCTTTCCAGCAGGCGCGCGCGGAAGGCGGGGATCGGGTCGCGCGCCATGGCGGCCGCCTTTTCCGCCTTGTCCATGTACTTGTCGTCGTCGCCGAACACGTGGCCGAGAAACCGGAACGTTATCGCCTCGATCAGCGTCGGGCCGCCGCCGTCGCGCGCGCGTTCGATGGCCTCGCGCGCGGCCGCGTACATTTCGAACGGGTCGTTGCCGTCCACCGTCTCGCCCGGCATGTCGTAGCTGCCGGCGCGCTTGGCGACACGGTCCACCGCGGTGCATTTATCGAAACGGCTATGCTCGGCATAGCGGTTGTTCTGGCACACGAATATGACCGGCAATTTCCACAGCGAAGCGAGGTTCAGGCTTTCATGGAAGGCCCCGATGTTGGAGGCGCCGTCACCGAAATAGGCGACCGTGACGCGGCGGCTGCCGTCGAGTTTCGCCGCCCAGGCCAGGCCGTTGGCGATCGGCATCGAGGAGCCGACGATGCCCGTGGTGACCATCACACCGCTTTCCGGGTGCGTAATATGCATCGGGCCGCCCTTGCCCTTGCACGTGCCGGTGACACGTCCGGCGATTTCCGCCCACAGCGGACGCAGCGGCACGCCCTTGGCAACCATGTCGTGTATGCCACGATAAATCGTGCAGATCGTGTCGTCCGGATTGAGATTGACCGAAACGGCGGACGGGATCACTTCCTGGCCGCGCGCGGAGTAATAGGGCATTTGCAGCCGGCCCTGCTTGATGGTGCGGATGGTTGCATCATCGTTCCGCTCGATGCGGATCATGCGCCGGTAGATGTCCAGCTGCGTTGCCGCGTCTGGCATCGCGCGGTTCGCGCCTCGTTCCTGGTGCATGGGGCTCCTAGACGTCTATGGAAGGAAGTCGTTCTTTTTTGAAAAAAAGAACCAAAAAACTTTTATCTGTTATTCGATCGTGCCCAGGACGGTGCCGACTTCGTAGGTGGCGCCTGCGGGCTTGAGGATGCGAAGCGTGCCGGTGGCGGGGGCCTCTATCTCATTGGCGGATTTTTCCGCCTCCAGCAAGAAAAGCGCCTGGCCCTCGCTGACGGTCTGCCCGTCCTCGGCCAGCCATTCGGCCAGATCACCCTCCGTCATGGCGAAGCCAATCTTGGGGAGCAGAATTTCGGTTGCCATGATGATGAAAAACCCCTGCGACTCCCCGCGACGCTTACCCCATCCGAAACCAATGTGGCGGCCCGAGGGCGCGCGGCGGCCACTCATCGCTCGAGCGATGCTGGGGCCCGATCACCGCTGCGGCCTTGCCTTTCCGCCGGGCCCCCGGTGAACGAAGCACAGCCATCCGCGAGCCAGCAATGACCTTGTATACAACCCTGCATCTGCACAATGTCCCGGCCGGGCGCGAGCCGGACTACAGCGCCTGGTTCGACGGTCCGCATCGCGCCGCGCTCGCGCACCTCCGCGGGTTTCACGCGGCCGATCGTTATGAGGTAACGCCCCAGCAGATCATGTCGGCCATCCCGCAGCCCTGGCGGTTTCTGTCGGTTTATGATTTCGACCTCCCCGATCCCGCCATCGACGTCCCCGCCCTGGGGCCCCTGGTCGCCGCCGCCCGCGACACCGGCCTGATCGCGGATGACGATACCGAGCGGCTCTACACCTACCACATGCGCGCGGATTGGAAGCCGAGCCCGAATTGGCGTCCGGGCCAGCCATTCTCCGGCGTCAGCATCATTCTCGGCAACTATGTCGCGGGCAGAAAGCAGGAATACCACCATTGGTACGACGAGGTGCACAGCGCCGAAGTTACCAACGTGCCGGGTCACGTGGCCATGAAGCGCGGCGAATTATCCCATATCCAGATCGAACCGCGGCATTATTGCCCCGGCGATCAATTGGTGCTCTGCGCGCAGCAGACCGACGACCTTGCCTTTACGGTAAAGGATTTCAGCGATCGTGCCGGCGGCAGAAGCCCGAGCGGCATTGCCATGGCGCCGCGTTCCGACAGCGGCTCGTTCGCCCGCACGGTGCATTATTTCCGCAAAATCAGCGGTGCGGTTTTCTGGCCCGGTGGTGTTGCGTATGCCGGCGATCTCTCGCTCTATCCGAACAAGGCATGAGCCGCCGGTCGTCACGGCGCACAACAAGCGATGCGCGCACTCGTTTCGTACGAATGGCGATTGCCGATGGGGATTGGCGATAAAGGTTGATAGCCGGTATCCGCAACGCTACATGCTCGGCGGCTCGATGCCCGGCCCGAAAAAGCCGATTTTGTGAAGGAGTTCATGCTTTATGCGCTGTGGCTGTGAGCAGGACCCATGGCACAAGCCGGGCGCGGCCTGATGCCGGGTTCCCGCGCCGTCCCACGCGACAGTCCAGGACACACGCCCCGCAAAACCGCGGCACCGGCCAAACCCGCCGCCGATCAGGCGCCCCTCAGTCATAACCTGCTCGGCCAACGGCTCGGGCGCAAAGGCCGCGACACGCGGGAACGCATTCTGGCGGCGACCGGGCGGCTGCTCGCGGCGCCCGATACCGTGATTTCGCTCAGTGGCGTCGCCCGCGAGGCGTCGCTCGGCATGACGTCGCTTTACCTCTATTTCAGCGACCTCACCGAGCTTCTTATCGCCGCCCTGGAACCCATCATGGCCTCGGCGGAAGATTCGTATATCGCGCGCTTGCGGGTGCGCTGGCCGGACACCGATCTCGGCTCCCACTGCACGGCGTTCGTGCGCGCCTACGAGGCGTTCTGGCAACGCCATACGCGAATTCTCCATCTCCGCAACAGCATCGCCGACGCGGACGACAAACGCATGCGCCTTCACCGTATCGAAGCGTCAGCCCCGGTCGCGCGGCTGCTGGTGCTGCAAATGGACGGCGATAGTTCGGTATACGATTCGAACGCCAGCTGCATGGCAACCGTGCTCCTCACCGGAATCGAGCGCCTGATCACGATCACAACAGATGCCCAATTCCCCTACGTCCCGCTCGAGAAGCCAGCCGCCCACATCGACAACCTGCTACAGGCCGAAGCGCGCCTGCTGGAAATCGCCATCCGCGATTGCCGCGACCGCCGCGTCGCGGCGTGATTGTTGGGTTGCCGGGAGAAGAAGGCCGGGGGCTCTGCCCCCTGGACCCCCGCTAAGGACAAGTCCTTAGAACCTGTTACTTAAGGGAGGTCAGGGGAGAAGGAGGGGGCACACGGACCGTTCGGACGGAGCGCGTGCCCCCCTCCTTCTCCCCTGACTTTCTTAAACAAATGGGGTCTGGGGACTTGTCCCCAGCGGGGGTCCAGGGGGCAGAGCCCCCGGCCTTCTTCTTCCTGCTACCCCAACAATCACGCACGCCGGTCTTCGATCGCCATGGTGGCGCCTTTCTCGCCGATCATGATTGTGGGGGTGTTGGTGTTGCCGGATGTAATGGCCGGCATGATTGAGGCGTCCACGATGCGCAGGCCATCGAGTCCGATACATCGCAGGCGTTCGTCGACGACGGCCATGGGATCGGATTTGGGTCCCATCCTGGCGGTGCCGACGGGGTGAAAGATTGTCGTGCCGATATCGCCCGCCGCGCGCACGAGTGCGGCCTGGTCGTCGCCCACATCTGGCCCGGGCACATATTCTTCGGGATGGAAGCGGCTGAGGGATTTTTGCCGCATCAGTTGCCGGGTGACGCGGATGGCGTCGGCCGCGACGCGCAGATCGTCCTCGGTCGAAAGGTAGTGCGGCGCGATGAGGGGTTTGTCTTCGGGCGATGCGGAGCGCATCCGCACCGTGCCGCGCGACGATGGCCGCAAATTGCAGGCGCTTACCGTGATGGCCGCAAAACGGTGCAGCGGGTCGCCGAACTTGTCGAGCGAGAGCGGCTGGACGTGAAACTCGATATTCGGACGTTCGTGCTCGGCGGAGGATTTGGTGAAAATGCCAAGCTGCGAGGGCGCCATGGTGAGCGGCCCGGTCCGCAGCAGGCCGTATTCCAGTCCCATCAACCCACGCCGCGCGAGCGAGTGATAGGACGTATTGAGCGTGCGGGTGCCGGCGACTTTGTAAACCACCCGCTGCTGCAAATGATCCTGCAAATTGCGGCCGACGCCTTGCCGGTCGAGCACCATTTCGATGCCGTGTTCGGCGAGCCATTCGGCCGGCCCCACGCCGGAACGTTGCAACAGCAGCGGCGTGCCGATGGCACCCGCGCACAGAACGATTTCCCCTTCCGCCCGCGCTTGGATCACCTGCCCATCCGCGCGCCGGAAGCGCACACCGGTGGCGCGGCGTCCCTCGAACACAATACGTTCGGTCAGCGCGTTGGTTTCCAGCCGCAGATTGGGCCGGCGGAGCGCGGGTTTCAGGAACGCGCGTGCCGCCGACCACCGCAGGCCGCGTTTCTGATTGACGTGGAAATAGCCGACGCCGCCGTTCTCGCCGGTATTGAAATCCGGCGTCGCCGCGACACCCATTTCGACGGCGGCGGCGGCCACCGCGTCCAGCACGTTCCAGCGCACCCGCGGCCGCTCCACGCGCCATTCGCCGGCCGCGCTGTGATGCTCCGTTTCGCCAAGAAAATGGCAATCCAGGCGCCTGAACACCGGCAACACGTCGTTCCAGCCCCAACCGGGAAGGCCCAATTGCCGCCAATGGTCGTAGTCGGCGGCCTGGCCGCGCATCGAAATCATGGCATTGATCGCCGAACAGCCGCCGATCACCTTGCCGCGCGGATATTTCAGGCTGCGCCCGTTTAGGCCCGGTTCCGGCTCCGTTTCGAACATCCAGTCCGCGCGCGGATTGCCGATGGCAAACAGATAGCCGATCGGCACATGAAACCAGATCCAGTTGTCGTAGCCGCCGGCTTCAATGATAAGAACCCGCGTACGCGGATCGGCCGAAAGCCGGTTGGCCACCACGCAACCCGCGGAGCCGGCGCCGACGATGATGTAATCGAAATCTTGCATGGTAAAGAAGAAGTAGTTCTTTTTTGAAAAAAAGAACTACTTCCTTTCCTTCTCCTTGCCGATCGCTGCAATATATTTCTCCATCCCCGCCAAATAATCCGGATTGAGCATCAGCGAACTATTCGCCATCCGCTCGACGTTGCGCGCCTGCGCCAGGCCCATGTCGCGCGCCATTTCGATGGCGAGTTTGGCGGTGCCCATCTGCTCGCCATTCTGTTCCGCCAGATGACGGCAGAAATTCATGACATCGTGCTGAAACGTCTCGTCGGGAAACACCTCGTGCACCAGGCCCATGATCAGCGCACGGTCGGCATCCGCCGGCTTGTTCGCCATGATCAGATAGCGCGCCCAATGCGTGCCGACGATGCGGGTCAGGCGGCTTACCCCGTTGGACGCCGGCAGCACGCCGAATTTGCCTTCCGGGAACGCGTAGCGCGCGCTCTTCGCCGCCAGGCGAAAATCGCACGACAGCGACAATTCCAGGCCGCCGCCCACGCAGGTCGCATGATGGGCCACGACGAACGGTTTTTCGATCGCTTCCATTTCGTCGTACATGCGGTGCATGCCGTGCAGCCCACGGCGGTGCGTTTCGCGGATGGCCGACCCGGTGCGGTTGGCCCCGGCCCCGCTACCGGACCGCAGATCGGCGCCGGCGCAGAAATAGCGCCCCGTCGCGCGGGTCAGCATCACCTTGAGCGCCGGCGTGTCGCGGAAACGGTGAACCGCCTGCTCGTACAGCCCCAGCATCGCGCCGTTCAGGGCATTGAGCTTGTCGGGCCGGTTGAGCGTGGCGATCAGGATCGGCCCGTCTTCCTCGACCAGCAATGGCGGGACTTCTGACAAAATGAACTCCGTATCAGGCGCGCTACCGCGGCCGCCCGGCGCTATGTCGTCGTATCGTCGACGACGATGATGCGTTCGGGACAAGCGCGCGCGCCGCGCCGCGCGAGGTCCTCGCTGCCGGGCGGCACATCTATTTCGGCGACAGCGATATAGCCTTCATCGTCGAGCGGATAGAGGTCGCCGGCCACCGCCGCGCAACGCGCGTTCCCGACGCACCTGGCTTTGTCGATGCGAATTTTCATGTCACGCCCAACATCCCGGACGCATGGTGGCAGGATTTCGCGCGTCGCTGAAGCCAGCCCCGATCGAAGCGACAGACCATCGGGTGGGCGTTATTCAACGCCCGTGACCCGGTGCGCCCCAAAACAGACAAAAGTTTTTTGGTTCTTTTTTCAAAAAAGAACATCCTTCCCTTCCCTTCCCTTCCCTTCCCTTTCCGAAAGAAATCGATGCGTGAAGTTGCGGCGCAAAGCTACATCACCGGCATCGGCCAATCCGAAATCGGCGTGCGGCTGGCGCGCCATCCGCTGCTGCTGACACGCGATGCGGTGATCGAGGCGCTCGCCGACGCCGGCCTCACCATCGGCCAGATCGACGGCGTCTCCACCTATCCCGGCAAGATGGCCGGCTATCTCGGCTTTTCGCCCGTGGGCGCCGACGAACTGATCGATGCGCTCGGCATCCGCGCCACCTGGTATGCCGGCGCCGCGGAAATCACCTCGCAGCTCGGCGCCGTCGTTGCCGCCGCGGGCGCGATCGCGACCGGCCAGGCGCGGCATGTCATCTGCTTTCGCACGGTCTATGAGGCGGCCGCCATGTCGCGCCCGGCGGACTTCCCGCCGCCGCAGCGCAAGCGGGTGGAAGGCAATTCGCAATGGACGGCGCCGTTCAACGCCATTTCGGCCGCGACCTGGACCGCCCAGTACGCCATGCGCCACGTCAAGCGCTACGGCCTGACGCGCGAGCAGCTCGCCCAGGTCGCCCTCACCGACCGCGCCAACGCCATGCTCAACCCGCGCGCCCTGGTGCGGGAGGCGCTGACGATGGACACCTACATGGCGGCGCGCATGATTACCACGCCGCTTTGCCTGTATGATTGCGACCGCTATACCGACGCCTCCACGGTGCTGATCGTTTCGGCTTCCGACGCGCTCGACGAGGTCTCCGCCGCCCCCATCCGCATCGCCGCCATGGCCGGCACGGTCGAGCGCCATAGCTGGGACCAGGCCGAATGGCTCGCCAGCTATCCGACCGGCGCCGATCTCTGGAAGCGCACCGACTACACGCCGGCCGACGTCGATACCGTGCAGCTGTACGACGGCTTCAGCTTCTACGTCATAAGCTGGCTGGAAGCGCTTGGCTTCTGCGGCGTCGGCGAGGGCGGCGCCTTCATCGAAGGCGGCACCCGCATCGCCCTCGATGGCGAATTGCCGCTCAATACGTTCGGCGGCCAGATCGGCGCCGGCCGCCTGCACGGCTTCGGCTTTGCGCATGAATCCGTGGTGCAACTCCGCGGCCAAGGCGGCGCGCGCCAAATCAAAGGCGATCCGCGCGTCGCCGTCTGCACCTCCGGCGGCGGCCCCCTGGCGACGGCCCTGTTGCTCGCGCGGGATTAGGGAGTGGTGGTTTGGGGTTGCAGGAAGTAAGGCCAGGGGCAGAGCCGCTGGCCTTACTTCCTGCAACCCCAAACCATCACGCCGCAATCACGCCGCGTTCGACACGACTTCGCGTAGATCGGACTGGTTGGCGGTGTGGCGGATGCAGCGTTGCACCGAGCTTTGCAGCAACTCCACCAGCTTCATGGATTCGATCTGATCGTTCGGTTGGTAAACGAAGCCCATGGCCATCGGGCTTTCCCCCGGCTGCACCGGCAGCAGGATGGCGGCCATTTCGGCGCTGCTGCCAAATGCCGCCGGCCCTATGGCGTATCCGCGGCGGCCGCATTCCTGAACGCGCTGCAGCATGGACGCGTAATTGAATTTCCGGTCGGCCGGCGCCTCGGCGTTGAGGCGGCGGACGACGCGTTCGCAATAGGCCGGCGCGTTCGTGGAGAGCAGCAGCCAGCCCGCGGCGGACTCGCAGAGACGTTCCTGGGCGCCGCTCGCCAGTTGGCCGCGCTCATGCGCCACATGTTTCGAACCGGCACACCACCGAAATACCTGGGCATTCAGCCGCACCATGCCGAACAAAGCCGTGCCAAGGCCGGTTTGCGCGACCAGGCGGTCGATCAGCATGGAGAGCGTTCCGTCGCGCACCAGGCTGG
This sequence comes from Acidobacteriota bacterium, assembly GCA_903970435.1. GTDB lineage: Bacteria > Pseudomonadota > Alphaproteobacteria > Acetobacterales > Acetobacteraceae > CAJCIS01. The sequence goes on from CAJCIS010000041.1 coordinate 40,277, forward strand.
GCTGCGACAGCGATCCCAGGATCGCGGCACGCGGGGTAAGCGTGTAGGAGCGCGACCCGGAATCCTTGTAGAGCAGCCCGAGCTCCACCAGGCTCGCCAGCAATTCCGACGTGCTCGATTGCGGCCGGTTGTAGCGGCGGACGATGTCCATAACCGTCACATGACGATGATGCTCATCGAAGAACTCCAGCACTTCGACCACCCGCCGCGCGGTCTTCGCCTTGTTTCCTTCGAGCGTCGCCATCCCCGCACCTCATTTATTTTCCCCAAGCTAGCCCGAGCCGAACGCGGCTTGTCAAGGATAAATGAGATCATCTCGTTTCGTGCCGCCGCGGCCGGTTCACAGGCCGCGCATCATGAACCGGCCGGTTCCCAGGCCGCGCATCATGAACCACGCGCCCGCCGATCACGGTGGCGCGGACCTGCACGGACCCCAGCGCCATGCGCGCCCGCGACCATGGCCGGTCGAGCAGGCACAGATCGGCCGGCGCGCCGGCCTCCACGCGGCGGCGCATGGCGAGATTGCGCGGCGCGCATAGGTAGAGATCCAGCGCCGCCTCCGGTGTGAGCGCCTCCGCAGCGCCGAGCGGTGCGCCGGCGCGGGTCTGCCGGGATGTTGCGGCTTGCATCGCCGTCCAGGGATCGGTGCCGCCGAACGGCGCGTCACTTCCGGCGGCCAAGGTCACGCCGGCGTTGCGGAACGCGCGCAGGCGATAGAGAATCGGGTGCAGCGCCGGCGCCACCTCGGCGCGGTAGGTATCGCCGCGTTCGGCAATGAAATGCGGCTGCGTCACCACCGCGAGCCCGAGCCGGGCAATCTCCCCCACCGCCGAGTCCGGCGCCACCGAGGCATGCTCGATCCGGTCGCCCGGGGCGGCGCCGGCCTCCGCGATCGCCGCCAGGGCAAAGACGAGTTCGACTTCGGTCGCGCAATGGATGGCGGCCGGGCGCCCGGTGGCGTGGGCGCCGCTCACGAAAGCCACCGCCGCCTCGAAGGCCGGCAGCTCCGCTTCATGCAGATGGAGTTTCGCGGCGCCCAAGGTCATGCCGCCGGCCATGTCGGCCGGGGTCAGGCCAGGCGTGCCGGCGAGGACGATGCGCTGCGGCAACGCGCCGCTGGCGTGCTCGGCCGCGAAGTGGCGGGCGATGACGGCATCGTTGGCCGGCGTCATGTCCGTCAGGCCCGTCACGCCGGCCCGCGCGAGCCGCGCGCCGACCGCGGCGAACGAGGGTGGCGTGCCGCGGAGCGCCCGTTGCAGCCACGCATCCGCGTCGAACAGGCGGCCGGTATAGCGGCCCCCCGAGCGCTCCAGGCCCGGCGGCGGCGCATTCTCCGCCAGCAGGGCATCGAGCGCGGCCGAGTTCAGGAACCACATCCTGCCGGACCGATGTTGCACCCGCACCGGCCGGTCCGGCACCATTTCGTCCAGCAGGTCGGCATCGAGCCTGCCGGCGACGGATTCATGGTAGCCGGTGGCCCGCAGCCAGCCGGTGCCGGGCGCACGGAGGCGCGCCGCGAATTCCGCCGCGGTGGTCACCTCGGGCGGCCCGCATGCCACCGAGGCGAGCGCGGCGGCGAGCGACGCGACGTGAATGTGATGGTCGTGCAGGCCGGGCAGCACCAGGCCGCCCGCGGCGTCGATCACCGGCTCGCCGGGGCGCGGCGACAGCGCGCCGATGGCGGTGATGGTTTCGCCGATGATACGGATAGCGGCGTGGACGCCGCCTTCCAATTCGGCGTTTTCAATTAGCATAAGGAGGCAAGGTTTGCCACTGGCTTTTGCATGCGGGGTGCGCCTTCAAAATAGCAAAAGTTTTTTGGTTCTTTTTTTCAAAAAAGAACGGCTTTCCTAAAACTTCTTTCTCACCTCGCGCCGCAACAACTTGCCCATTTCATTATAAGGCAGCGCATCGACCACCAAAATCCGTTCCGGCACGCGGGACGACCGGAGCCGGGCCTTGATCAGGCCGCGAATCTCATCCGCCTCGAGCACAGCGTAACCCTCCCGCGGCACCACCGCCACACCCACCGCCTCGCCCCACTCGGCGGAGGGCACGGCCACCGCGGCGGCATCTGCGATGGCGGGATGGCCGAGCAATACATCCTCGATTTCGCCGGGCGAGATGTTTTCGCCGCCGCGCACGATCACATCGTCAGCGCGGCCGGCAAGGAACAGGTAGCCGTCCGCGTCCAGCCAGCCGGCATCCCGCGTGGCGAACCAGCCGGCCGCGTCCAGCGCGCTGCGTTCGCGATATTCGCCGGAGACCTGTTCGCCGCGGACGTAAATCTCGCCACGCGCGCCGGCGGGCAGGCACCGCCCCGCCGCGTCGCGGATTTCAAGCTCGACCGTCGGCAGCGGCCGGCCAACCGAAGCGAGCCGGGCGCGCGCCGCCGGGTCGGCCGACCGGTGGGCCGCGCGATGTTCCTCCGGCCCCAGCAGCGCCACGGTGGAACTCGTTTCGGTCAGGCCGTAGGCATTGGTGAAACCCGCGCCGGGGAACAGCGCGAGGGCCCGATCGATCAGTTCCAGCGGCATCCGCCCACCGCCATAGGCGATGGATTGCAGCGAGGCGATTTCGGCGGTGGCGCCCGCATCCATCCGGCCAATGACGCGGCCCAGCATGGTGGGGACCAGGAACGCGTGCGTCGCGCGTTCGGCCGCGATCAGGCCCAGCCACGCATCGGGGTCGAAGGCGGGCAGCAGCAGAATGCGCCGCATGGCGTAAATCGAGCTCAGCAGGGCTGCAATGCCGGCGATGTGGTACGGCGGAACGCTGACCAGGGCTGCTTCTTCCGGCGCCGCCGCGGCGAACTCCACCGTGCCGAGAATGTACGACATAAGATTGCTGTGTCGTAATATTGCCGCCTTGGGCGCGGCCGTCGTTCCGCTTGTGAAAAGCTCTACCGCCACGGTCTGTGCCGGCTCCTCGCGTTCGCCGCCATCGCCGCCCAAAGCTTCGGCGCCCAAAGCTTCGGCGCCGGCCACGAAGCCGCCGCGCGTCAGCACATGATGGCCCGCGCCGGAACTGAGCCGGTCCACCCGCGGCTTGTCGCCGATAATGAGGGCGGGCGCGATGCGGCCGAGCAGCGCGGCCAGATCGGCGTCGGCCAGCCGGTAATTCAGCGGCACATAGGGAATGCCCGCGATGGCCGCGCCGAACAGGGCAATGGCCGAGGCTTCGCTGCTTTCATCGAGCAGGGCTACGTGCCCGCAACGAGTATCGCCGATGAGCCGCGCCGCGCCACGCGCCGCTTCGGCCAGCGCGCCATAGGTCCAGCGCCGCCCGTCACAGACCAGCCCGATCCGGTCCGGCTCTGCCTCGGCGGCCATTTGCAGGATAAGCGAAATGTTCATGCGCGATATTCAGTCGGACGACGGCAGCGGCTTGGCGTCCTTCACCTGCAGCGCGGCGCCGCCGAGCGAGAGCGAACCTTGTCCCGCCTTCACGCACAGCAATTCCACGCTTGCCTCGGAATCGACATAACGCTTGCCGATTCTGGTGCCTTCGGCAAACGCGGGGTCGATCTGTCCGCGGTCCGCCGGCTTGCCTTCCACCATCGGCGCGCCGCCGCACGCGATCGTTCCGTCGCCGGCGCGGATGACCATCACCTCGGTGTCGCAGACAACGCTCTTCAGTCTTGTTCCCGGCTTCATCCTGTCCCCCGGCCCGACCCGTTCCTGGCAATACATTACGCGATGCGCGAGCGCCCTCCTGCCGGTGGCCGGCGAGATCGCGGGCGCGATAAAAGAAGAAAGACAGCCGTTCTTTTCTGGAGAAAAGAACCAAAGGACTTTTGATGATACTCTTTAGGGAATGTCCAGCATGACAGGCATCGTCGTCGTCACCGGAGCTGCCGGGGCGTTAGGCCGCAAGACAAGCGAGGTGCTGGGGCAGCTTGGCTGGAAAGTCGCCGGCATCGACCTCGCGGCGGTGCCGGCCGACACTGTGGCGCTGGCGATCGGCGGCGTGGACCTCACCGACGCGGCCGCGGTGCAAGCGGCGATGGCGCGGATCGGCGCGGCGTTCGGACGGCTGGACGGGCTGGTGAATATCGCCGGCGGGTTCCGGTGGGAAACCACCGCGGACGGATCGGTCGAGGCGCTGTTGCCGGTGGTGGGGCAGGTTTGATAAGGAAGCAAGCAGTTCTTTTTTGAAAAAAAAGAACTGCTTCTTCTTGGAGGTTCACAGTGCCCAAAATCATCGTCATCACGCGTGGCGGAGAAGAAAAAGACGTCCAAGCCATGCCAGGAATGACGGTGATGCAGATCATCCGCGACGCCGGCTTCGACGAGTTGCTCGCCCTGTGCGGCGGCGCGTGCAGTTGCGCCACCTGCCATGTGCATGTCGATCCCGCCTTTGCGGACCGGCTGCCGCCGATCAGCCCCGATGAAAGCGATTTGCTCGACGGGTCGATGCACCGCGACGCGTGGTCGCGCCTGTCGTGCCAGATTCCGTTCCGCGCCGAACTCGATGGGTTGAAGGTGCGGATTGCCGAGGAGGACTGACCGCGGCCTTACCAAGCGCAAAGGGTTAAGAAAGCAGTTCTTTTCTGAAGAAAAGAACCAAAAGACTTTTGCTCTTGATGCAATCCCCAACGTATCGGCCATGCCC